>NZ_CP087139.1:2389642-2696071 GCF_045160025.1 Spirosoma sp. KNUC1025 | reverse complement strand
TTAAACGGGCCATGCGTCGGACAGGTGCCAGTACGTATTATACGCTTTATGACGCCTTGCCCAAAGAAACCCGTGGGTATGTACCTCAATTTGTTGCGTTTACCTATCTAATGCACTACGCGAACGATCACGGGATTTTCGCGGAGAAATATGAGCATCCCATCCCGATGGATACCATTCATATTACGGGGTATTTCAATCTGGAAACATTTGCCAGGCATAGTACTATGGCGTTGAGTGACCTGCAAAAAATGAATCCAGCCATCACAACGACGGTACTTCCAGCCTATACGAACCGATATCCTCTGCGGGTGCCGCGTCAGCAGTACGCTTTCTTCGCCCAAAATCGACGGGCTATTATGGATTCAGCCTGTCGGTTGCCAGTTAGCATGGAGCATGTGTTACTGGCTCATACGGAAGACATTCCCCGCAATGCCGACTCAATGAAAAACTGGGCTGCCTTAGGCAACAATCCGTTAGCGAACGTTAATCTGGAAGAAGCGCCTACGACAGAAACAGCATTGACGTCGGGTAAATTCAGCGGAAAATCGCCAAACCTGACGGCCCAGCTATCGGAAGCCGAATCGGCAGATGAACCCGAAGAAGATCTGGAAACAGTAGTCAAACGCAAACCGCAGAAGCAGGTTTATCTGGTGAAAAAGAAAGATAATCTGGCCGATATTGCTGACCGGTATGGCGTTGAGTTGTACGATTTAAAACGCTGGAATCACCTTCGCTCGACAACGATTCATCAGGGGCAACGCTTGATTATTCTAAAAGAGGTTGCCGAAACCCGAGCTGAGCAACTGGCTGATCAGGGAACGGCGAAACGGCACAAAAAAGCAGAAACTATTGCCCAAACCAGGCACTACAAACCTCGTTACCACCGCGTACAGGATGGCGATACACTCTGGAATATAGCGCAGCGTTACGACGGTTTAACAATTGATCGTCTCAAAAAAATGAATCATATCCGCAGCAATTCGCTCCGGTTAGGTCAGAAATTAATTGTCGGTTGATTTTACTCAGTACGTATTAACTGTTGTTTTAAAGCGACGTTACGTATTGTCTGAAACGTGAAACATCGAACCTAAAGCCCGCGATTTTACTAGAAAAAGTCGTGGGTTTTTCGTATATTTAAAGTTATATAACTGCCTTAAAAAGAAGCTTTTCCACTAACGAATGATTGCTTATCTAGACGGGATTTTGTCCTATAAAGAACCGACACATACTATCATCGATGTTCACGGGGTGGGCTATATGGTTCATATTTCTCTCCAAACCTATACTGTTCTTCCCGGCGGTGGCGAGCGGATCAAGCTCTTTATCCATCATCTGTTTCGTGAAGACTCTCAGGCGCTATACGGCTTCGCCAATGCCGATGAAAAATCGCTATTTCTGGATTTGATTGCTGTGTCGGGCGTAGGTCCAAACACGGCGCTAGGAATGCTCTCTGCCATGCAACCGGGCGATTTACGCCTGGCCATTCTGGGTGAGAATGTCCGTGCGGTTCAGGCCATTAAAGGAATCGGTGCCAAAACGGCGCAACGTATCATTCTGGAGCTGCGCGACAAAATGAAGCGCTCAGGCGTTGTTCCGAACGGACCTACTTACCGTCAACAGGCTGCCAATCCGGTTCGGGAGGAGTCATTAGCTGCGCTTGTGGCCCTGGGCTTTCCGAAGCCAACGGCCGAAAAGAGCGTAGACGATGCATTACGCGATGAACCGAATCTGACTGTTGAAGAGGTGATTCGGAAGGCGCTACGTTAAGCTATCGTAAAAAACGTGACCAGTTGATGAACTGGCCACGTTTTAGCTTGTGTAGTGAATGGAGAAAATAAAATCGATTGAACTAGTCAACCCCGGCCGCTTTTTTTGTTTTTGCTTTAGCTACTGCTTTTAGTTCTTTAGCCTCACTTTTCATCTCTTTCTTTTCAGCCTTTTCCATTTTCCGATCGGCTTTTGCCATTCTCGTTTTTGGATCCGAAACGCCAGCAATTTCCAGCCCTTTACCCGTTTTAGCATTCATTTTCAGCTCATTGGCTTTGGCCACTTTCTTTTCGGCTTTCATCTCCTTTTTAGCGGCTTTACCTTCCTGTACAGCCTGAGCAAAGCTCAGTTGCGCTCCCATTAGTAGTGTGCTGAGTGATGCAGCGATGATGAGTTTTTTCATAACAGTTACTGGTTTTGTTGTACCATCCCTTATTGGATAAGGGTCTCAGGTACGTTTAACAAGCCATTTTCCTGTTTGTTTAAGCCATTGTTACTCAAGCGTGTATCCTATAAAATCCGTAGAATTAAGTAGTTTTGACTAAGTAATTGATTCTGAGTAATAAGCATAAAAAAATAAAGCCTGACTAAAAAAAGTCAGGCACAAAATTAATTTAATGGTGTTCCCTTCAGATTAGTCTCCAGATACGTAGTGTACTGTTGAAATAAGAGCAGTTGAGTAGTCGGACTGTAGGCAACGCCATGCGCACCGGGCGGATAAATACGTAAGTCGGCATCCTTGCCGGCGTCTTCGAGTGCATTCATAAGCTGGAACGTATTGCGAACATGCACATTTTCGTCCATGGTCGAATGGGCAATAAACATTTTACCTGCCAGATTCCTGGCATAGGGCGATACGGCGCTTATCTTATATTTCTCGTCATTTTCGGGCAGTAAACCCATATAACGCTCGGTATAGATCGTATCATAAAGTCGCCAGTCCGTTACCGGCGCACCCACAAGCGACACTTTGAAAATACCGGGATGTGTCAGCATAGTATAGCTGCTCATATAGCCGCCGTAGCTATGTCCGCGAATGGCCATCCGAGCCCCATCAACCCACGGCTGTTTAGCCAGATAAGCCGCCGTTTCTACAAAATCCTGACTCTCGTACTTGCCTAGTTTTTCATAGACTATTTTTTCGAAATCGCGTCCATAGCCACCACTGCCCCGGTTGTTTACGCCAACTACGACGTACCCGGTTTGTGCCAGCCATTGATGCCAGCCCGAACTGGCAAAATCGTTGTAAACAGACTGAGAGCCCGGTCCACCATAAATATCCAGTACAATCGGGTACTTTTTGGCAGGGTCGAAATCAAGCGGTTTGATAATGGATATGTCGATTTTCTGACCATCAGAGGTTGTAAAGCTGGAAAGCTCTTTGGGCGCAAAAGCGTGGCTTCCGAGGTAGTCAGTTACCTGTTTATTCGTTTCCAGCGCCTTGATGAGCGATCCCTTCGTATCGCGCAATTCGACCTGGGTTGGTGTTTCCGTATTAGAATACCGATCAATAAAATACTGGCCATTCGGCGAAAAATTAATCGTATGACGGCCAGGTATCGTCGTCAGTCGACGCTTATTTTTACCGTCCAGATCTGCCACAAATAACTGGCGTTCCAGTGGGGAAGCTTCGGTCGACGTAAAATACACCTTCCGTGCTTTGGGGTCGATATGATGCACATACGTAACCTCCCACTTACCGCTGGTAACGGGGTTAAGTAACTTGCCAGTGTAATCATATCGGTAAAGATGGGAATACCCATCACGGTCCGATACCCAGTAAAATTCCTGAATACCTGCCGGGAAATAAATCAGGTGATTGATTCCAGCGAAGAAATCAAAGACATCGATCCAGGTACTGGACTTTTCTTCCATAATCTGTTTCGCCTGTCCGGTACGTCCATTCGCCATAAACAGGCGCAGGTGATTTTGCTTCCGATTCAGGTGCATCAGCGCCAGTTGCCCTTCCTGCGATGTCCAGTAAATGCGCGGAATATACCCTCCATCCAGATCAACTTTTATCCACTGCTTTGCACGATTAGCTACCTCAATCACACCAATACGTACGGTTGGGTTCGTATCGCCTACGCGTGGATAAGGCAACGAATCGAATTTTTCGTCAAAGCCCTTGTAATCAGTGAGCTTATACATGGGCACCTGCCGCTCATCGGATTGCCAGAAAGCAATGAATTTGCTGTCCGGCGACCATTCCCAAGCCTGCGCCAGGCCAAATTCTTCTTCATACACCCAACCGAAACGACCGTTTAGAAAAGCCGGTTTGGCATCGTCGGTAAACTGAGTTTCTTTCTGGGTGGCAAAATCAAACATGAACAGATTTCCGCCCCGCTCGTACCCGATTTTCTGACCATCAGGTGATAGCTCAGCGGTTTGCGCATCTTTTGCCACAACCTTCAGACTCTTGCTGGCTACGGAATAAACGTAATAATCCGAAATCCCGGAACGTCGGTACACCTGCCTGAAATTGGTTTGAAACAGAATATTCTTCGAGTCTTTCGACCATTGAAAGGATTCGTAAGCGAAGGGTTTTTCCGTGCCGGGAAACTTAAGCTGGCTACCATCAAACACGGTTTCTTCCTTTTGGTCTTTAGGCGTAAACGTTTTGATCGTGCTTTGCCCGTCAATAAAGGAGAATTTATTACCATCCTCAATCCAGTTCACACTACGTGGTCCTTGTGACCCATTTAGTTGTGCTCCCGAAAAAACGGCCTGCTGGAGGCTCGCATAGCGTTGTTTGGCCGATTGGGCACTAGCCAGATGGACAATCAGGAGGATACTGCCTAACAGCCATCCTGTTCGATTCGAGTTGATCATGAAGTGTATGGGACTTATCAAAGATTCAAATTTACTAAAAAATGGGATTACCCTATTTCGAACAAAACTATACCGGAGCGGTAGGCCATCGGGGCTTTTTATTCCTATATTTCCCATTGAATTAATTACTGTTTCATTTCTTCTACCAACTTTCACTGACTTATGAAACATAAGTACGTATTGGTTGGTCAGCGCATTCACCATCTATGGCTGCTCTGGCTAACCGTATTGCTTTGTACGACTGGCATGGCGCAAAGCAATCAATTTACACTGAACGGCCGCATTACAGATGCCAGCGGCCAGGGGCTTCCCGGCGTTACGGTACAGGTACTGGGCACTACGACCGGTACGGCTACAGATGCCAATGGAGATTATTCGTTCACAACAAACCTTACACCCGGTACGTACACGCTGAATTTTTCGGCAATAGGGTACAGCCCTTCTAAACAAACCGTAACATTAGGTAATGCGCAGAACGTAACGACCAGCACAACCCTGAAGGAAGATATTGCCAATCTGGATGAAGTTGTAGTAACGGGGTCAACGATTACTACCACCCGCCGTGAGCTGGGCAATGCGATCAGCAGTATCAAAGCGGCCGATCTGCAGCAAACGGGTTCAGCGGGCTTGCTCAATGCGTTGCAGGGTAAGGTCCCCGGCGCCCAGATTACCCAAAACTCCGGTGATCCGTCGGGCTCGATCTCGATTCGTTTACGTGGGGTAAAATCCCTTTCGGGTTCTTCGGACCCTCTTTATGTCATTGATGGAGTGATCGTCAGTAACCAGAGCGCCAACGTATCGCAGTTGGCCGTGGCGGACCAGATTGGGTCGGCCAACCCCGGCACCAACCGACTTGCGGATATTAATCCCAATGATATTGCCAGTATAAACGTAATCAATGGGGCTGCGGCAGCCGCTCAGTATGGGTCACGAGCCGCCAACGGCGTTGTGCTCATTACTACCAAGCGCGGTTCTACGGGTGCCCCCGTGTTACGTTCACGGCTTCGTTCAACGTCAACGAACTCCGGAAAAGCGTGCCCGTTAATCTGTACAACAAGACGTTTGGCAACACGCAGCAACGCCTTTTCCCGATTCAGACCTTCCCTTCCGACGCGTCGCAGCAGGCCGCTATTGCCCTGAATCCAGCCACAACATTTATCGACATTTTCCGGGATGGAACGGTCAATAAACTGCTGTCGAACGTAGTAGACAACGTACCACGCTACAACTATTTCGATCAGATTTTCCGAACAGGCTACGGCACCGACGATGCCATTTCTATTTCGGGCGGCCGCGACAATACCCAGTACTACGTATCGTTTGGCTACCTGAAAAATGAGGGCATTATCAAAGGGACTGACTTCACACGGTACAACCTCCGCGCCCGCATCGATCAACGCCTGACCAACTGGATTAAACTATCGGCAGGTTTGAGCTACGTAAACAGCTTTGCCAATGAAAAAGCCAATGGCAACGTATTCTACAGCCCGATGAACTCGGTCACTATCCTGAATAACATCTACGACATTACCAGGCGTGACGCATCGGGTAATTTACAGGCGGTAGAAGGACCTCGGGTTAACCCACTGTCAACCATTGAAGATATGCGCTTTACGCAGTCTGTCAACCGCACGATCAGCGACATCCAACTCAACCTGACGCCATTAAAAGGTCTCAGTGTCGACTATATCCTGGGGGTTGATACCTACGGGCAAGTTGGTCAGAACTACATACGGCCCTACCCTTACGTAGCCCAGGCATCGCTCGGCGCCAACCTCTACCCCGGCGGTTTTTCGGCAACGGGCAACAACACCGTACTGCAGCTCAATTCGGACCTGAATGTCAGCTACGAACGTCAGCTAACGTCACAGTTTAAGCTAAATGCGGTGGCTGGTTACAATTACCAGTTCTTCCGGTCCGATTACTCGACGTCACAGGGGCAGAACCTGGCGCCGTTTATCGAAACAGTACGGGGAGCCGCCAGCACGACAGTACTGGCCGACTACAGTCTGGATCGTTACAACCTGAGTGGCTATTTCGTACAGGCTACATTAGGCTACCAAAATCTGGCTTTCCTGACGGGGGCTATCCGGCGCGACCAATCGTCGAAATTTTCGCCTTCGGTAACCAACCAGTTCTATCCAAAAGTCAGTGGTTCGTTTGTGGTATCCGATCTTGGTTTCTGGAAAAATGCTACGTTCAACAAGGCCGTTAACAGCCTGAAATTACGGCTTAGTTATGGCGAAGCCGGTAACCTGTCGGGCGTCGGGTCATACAGCCGGTTCTATCAGTTCTCACCAGTGGCTTATCTGGGCAAGAATACACTGCTGCCGGGCTCGCAGCTGGCCAACCCACTAGTGCGCCCCGAACGCATGGCCGAACTTGAAGGGGGTGTTGATGTTTCGTTTTTGAACAACCGTATTGGTCTGGGCGTAACGGGTTATAATCAGCAGATTAAAGATCTGGTCGTCAACCGCGTACTGGCACCGTCATCGGGTGGGTCGAGTATTGTTAATAACGTCGGTACGATGGAAAACAAAGGATTGGAAATCGTGCTGGACGTAGTGCCCGTAAAAACAAAAGATTTTAGCTGGGATTTCACTGCTATTTTTAACCGAAACCGAAACAAGGTACTATCGTTGGGTAGTCCGGCTATTTCCATTCCGTCCCCTGCGGGTGCTCCCTATTTGCTACAGGGCCAACCTGCCAGTGTGTTTTACGGAACCGGTTACGCCCGCGATGACAGTGGTAATCTGATTCTGACCAGCAACGGCTTCCCTCAGTCTGAGCGGGCCAAGTCGCAGGCGGTTGGGTCAACTGCTTTCGAAAAAGCCCGCACACCCGAAGGTCAGCCCGACACGAAATTCCCGACGGCTAACATCGTTATTGCCAATCCGAATCCTAAATGGACAGGCTCGTTTACGACCAATCTGAGTTATAAGGCGCTGACGCTGCACGTGCTGATCGACATGGTTCAGGGTGTCGACGTATTCAATGCGGACCGACGGACCCGACAGGGGGTGGGTATGGGCGATTATGTTGAGAAAGAGCTTAGAGGGGAAATACCTCGTGGCTACATTTTCGGGATTTACAACACGGAAGAATGGCGCGTCGAAAGCGGCTCGTACACCAAACTGCGGGAAGTATCGCTGAGTTATACGCTGCCAAAGCTGATTAAATCAGTGAGCGGTATCAACGTATCGCTGATTGGCCGCAACCTTTACTCCTGGGACACCTACACCGGATTCGACCCCGAAACCAACGCGGGGGGCACAAATGACCTGCTTCGCGGCCTCGACTTCGGTAATGTTCCTATTCCACGCACGTATCAGGTTAAACTGTCGGCAACATTCTAAAACAGACAGAAAAGTCATGAAAAAAATTCTTATAACCTCCTTACTATCAGGACTGCTACTGACGCAGAATTCCTGTACGCAGGAATACCTGAACCCCAGCACAGCCAGCCAGCCACAGGTAGTTGGCTCGGCCGATGGGCTGATAACGGTTTGCAATAGCCTTCAGTACCGCTATTCGGTTGGCGGTGGCGGCAGTGTCCTTGGAAGCACCGTAGCGGCTGGTGGATTAACGACTGGCGAACTGATTGTACTCAATCAGGGAAACGGCGAAGAGTTCGCGCTGCAACAGGGGCAGGCCAACGTAACCAACACGAATGGTGTTGTGCGGACCATCTGGACACAATCACAGTTGTTGCGTGCCAACGCTGATTTAGTGCTGGCTAACACAGGAGTGGTGAGCGATGC
Source organism: Spirosoma sp. KNUC1025 (assembly GCF_045160025.1). Classification (GTDB taxonomy): domain Bacteria; phylum Bacteroidota; class Bacteroidia; order Cytophagales; family Spirosomataceae; genus Spirosoma. The sequence continues at coordinate 2,687,708 of NZ_CP087139.1, read as the reverse complement.
CGGTACCAAAAGTGGTATCGTGGCCTATGCTTCAATTTTCCGTGCCCTGGCCTTGGGTACGCTGGCGCAATTTTTCCAGTCAGCACCTATCGTCACCCAGGAAAATTCGCCCTTTGTCGATCGCGCTCAACTGTTGAAAGAAGCCATCGCATCGCTCGAATCGGCAGCTACGCAGGTGGCTTCGGCGCCTGTATCCGCAAACTTTACCGGCAAAATCGTGCCGGGCATCGATATCCCCAATACGTTGCAAGCCTTAATTGCCCGCTATGCGCTGTTCGCTGGCGATTACGATAAAGCCCTAACGGCCGCTGCCAAGGTGGATCTTACCAAGAAATCGGTTTTTAATTTCGATGATAACTCCCGGAATCCTCTCTTTTTCTATGCGTTTGGTAACGTTAACGTAGTCGCTCCGACCAACGTTAATCTTGGGTTGTCGAGCGCTCTGGCCCCCTCAACTGCTGACAAACGTATTGCTTTCTATACGCAGACGGCTAACAGCAAAGCAAATCTTGGCACAGGGTTTTATACAGCGAACAATACCCCGATTCCGGTTTACCTGCCGGGCGAAATTCTGCTGATCCAGGCTGAAGCGTCGGCTCGCAAAGGTGATTTAGCCGGTGCGGTGACAGCTCTGAACAAGGTACTGACCAAAACGGCGGCAACAGATGTGTTTGGTCTGGGGGCAGCGCTTCCTGCCTATAGCGGTCCGCAAACGGCCGATGCTATTTTATTGGAAATTCTACGCAACCGTAACATTGAACTGGCTTACACGGGTGTCCGGCTCGAAGACAGCCGCCGGTTCGGACGGCCAGGGCCGGGCGTAGCTGGTTCAGAACGGACTCGTAATTTTTACCCGTATCCGCGCACCGAGCGTGACAATAACACAAGTACGCCAGCTACGGACCCGAGTTAATTAAATAAGGGAGAAAGAAGGAGGGAGAAGGGAGAAAAGGAATGATCGCTAAATCCTTTTCTCTTTCCTCCCTTTTCTCCTTTATAATTTCACAGGCATTCCGGTTCGGGTCGATTCGTAGATCGCCTGGAATAAAGCAACTACCTTACGTCCATCTTCGCCCGTCACCATCGGCGGGCGATTTTCACGTATCGCGTCTCTGAATTCAGCAATTTGCAAGCCGAAATAATACACCGTCGCGTCGATTGTTTTAAAGAATTCAGTGTCTTCCTCAACGAAATCAGCCAGTAGGCTTTCCTCGCCCGGCACTGTCCAGAGGTCATTCACCGGCGGATCTGTTATGGTCGACATACCGGCTATAAAGAGAGCGCCACCGTCGGTCTGTACGCCAACCGATGCCCCATTTTCGCCGTGTACGTGCACTTTCCCGAAAATGCCCGGTTTCTGGCTGTTGCTGACGATTACGTTGCCCAAACCCCCGTTTTTAAACTTAATAATGGCCAGCGCTGTATCGTCTACTTCAATGTAGGGATGATTCAGATTTCGCCAGACTCCGTATACTTCGTCGATTTCGCCCATAAACCAAAGCAGTAAATCAAGCTGGTGGGGTGACTGATTGACCAGCACCCCACCCCCTTCATCGGCCCACGTACCGCGCCAGGCATCGCTTTTGTAATACGCTTCGTCGCGCCAGCCAAGCATCTGAACCGTACCCAGAACGGGTTTGCCGATCTTTCCAGAGTCGATAGCCTGCCGGATGCGCATCGATGGCGCATAAAACCGACGCTGGCTAATTGTGCCAAGAAAGCGATTGTTACGTCGGGCCGCTTCAATCATGGCATCACAATCTTCGAGTGTAGAGGCCAACGGTTTCTCGATCAGTACGTGCGCGCCTGCGTCAAGAGCCGCTACGGTTGGCTCGCGGTGTGAAGGGTGAGTTGTACAGACCAGACACAGATCGACGTTCTCCCGATCTACCATATCGTAGATGTCGCTGTACGCTCTAATGTTATATTGATTGGCAAAATCCTCAGCTTTCTGATACGTCCGGCCATAAACGGCAACTAACTCGGTATCTGGAGTTTGCAAAACGGCCTTAGCGTGCAGATGCGCCACTTTGCCAGGGCCAATAATGGCGATACGAATCGGATTAGGCATAATGTATAGTTTAGTCAATAATTTCTGTTAAAATGCAGGGCATTCAACACCCTTATCTCAATGAAGCGAACTGTTCTTTTTCTACTGATTCTCTCAGCAACAATTAACATATTTGCCCAAAATAAATCGCTGCCAACGATCCGCACAAAGCTAAACCGCCTTGTACTCTATGTAAATGGAGAACGCGATGAGTTCAATGGTATCAATGAAATTTCTAAAACGTTTTCCTACGATTTCGCTCTCGAAAAACCTTCTGTTCCGTTTGCACTGGTTTCAGAAAAGGATTCAGTAGCGATGATGCTGACATATGGTGTTACCACTGATTTCCAGATAATCCGTGAAGGAAAAGGCGATACGGTACTGTGCCATTTCACCAGCCATAAACCCGTCAAAGCAGCTGTTTTCAATGAGGCTTATAAACAGGCAAATCAGGGCAAAACAATCGTTGAAATACCCGAAGTCTACGAGTTGATCAATGTGGTTTTCGCGCTAACCAAGTACGGAAAAACGGAAGCCATTTTCAAAGATACAGAGTATTATAAGGCCGTTATCAGGCATTTCCTGCCTTACAAAAATCACCGGGCCGTAGTCACCTTCGATTCGTTACTGGCGCGTTCGGAAGATTATTACCATAACTTAAAAATGGATAGTTACGCGTATCGGTTCGATGGCGACCACATTCAGAACGGTGGCGTTTACGATCGGGTAAGTTGGGGCGAGAACAACAACTTAATACCCTACGTACCAATGCTGGAGCAGTTTGCCCGGCAGTCTGATTTTCGGACATTCTTTCAGAAAAACGATCCGTATTACAAAAACCTCATCACTGATTTTCGGAAAAATGTGGATGTAGCCACCATGAAAGCCTGGCTGGAGAAGCAATTTCCGTCAACGTACTATTCGGCCATCAAAGTAATTTTTACGCCTTTGGTGGGCTGGAATCAGTCAGCCAATCGGTTTGAGGATAATGGGTTTACCGAAGCCCAAATGCACATCAATTTTCCATTTGTTAGTGCTTCACAGAAAAACCAGCCTCCAGCCATTACGCGTGGAGAGCGCATGAAAATTGCCTTTACCGAATTGAACCACAGCTATCTGAACCCCGAAGCGGATAAGTACGCTACGCAGGTTTCTACAGCCTTTCAGGACTTATCGAAATGGACAACACCAAATACGCCGTCAAGCTCATCCTATAACAACCCCTTGTCGTGTTTTGAGGAATACATGAATTATGCCCTGGTGACACTTCTTTTTCACGACTTATTCGATACGAAAACCTTTACGCTGCTGACAGCAAGGACAGAAAAAAGCATGACCACAAACCGTGGATTTCGGAAGTTTGGGGAATTCGATCAGGAGTTATTACGGCTGTATCAAAGCAGAAAGCCCGGCCAAACGGTTGCGGATTTATACCCTGCTATAATCGGCTGGGCCGCAAAGCAGTAATAGTTTTCCGGACCGTTTCCAACCAAATCCGGTGGAATAGGGTCACTGATTCAAAACACGAGAATCATGAAAAGCTGGCTGTTGTGCTTTTTGCTATTTGCAGGTCTAAGCAGTTGCCACAAAGACGATGACGTAACGAGTCCGACCGATTTGCTTTACCGGACATGGCAGATTACGGAGATACAGTATACTACCGGACAGCCAGTAAGCGTACCGCCAACGGAACCCTGGTCAATTGTTACGTTTAAGACAAATGGGACAATTCTGTATGGCACCGATGGAAAGTATTACGCCTGTTGTTCCCCCGCCCGATTCAAACGCAAAGGCACTACGCTGGATCTGACTGACGTTGAATCCATTGCTTTCCCTGAACGTAATCCCAACGACATGTGCGCGCTGGTCGACTGTGCGCCTATCGATAATGCCTGGCAGATTGACACATTGACTGATACTAAGCTGGTTATAAAGCAGTCGAGGGCTACAGTGGTTTACAAGACGTACCCATAAATGGAGAAACATGAAAAAGCTTTTCGGAGTCGTATTCCTGTTTTTTCTAACGGCAGCTTGCCGGAGCGACAACCCTGTTGATTCCGTTGATCTCCTGCATAATCGCTGGCATTTGTACCAAACCAGACGAATACAGGACGTAGCGTGGACAATTCAGGACACGGATGCGTACTACGATACAGAATATCGGCCTGATGGAACAGTCGTTTACCGCAAAAATGGGGCACAGATTGGCGGAAGCTGCTGCGCTCCTACTCGCTATAGCCGTCAGGGACTAACCATCAATTATTCCGCCTGGAATTTATGTGCAAATGCCTTTTGCGCAACACTTAAACAGGTAACGATCAGCCAGCTAACCGAAACGTTGCTCGAAGTAAATGACGGCTATATGATCAGCCAGTATGAACGGGTCGATTAGGGCTTCAAGACAACCTTAATTAGTCCTTTTTCTTTGTCGTACAGTCGTTTAAACCAGTCGGCCCCTTCTTCCAGCGGCACTTCAGCGCTTAAAATTGCTTCGACATTAATCCGCCCCGACGAAATCAGAGCCAGTGCCGCTTCGTATTCGCCATTGATCGCGCACGAACCCTGTAAACGCAATTGTCGGGTCACTACAGCCTGTAACGGAATCTCAACCGTTGGCGCCAAATTCCCGACCAACGTAACGGTCGCTCCTTTCCGAACACAGTCAATCGCCGTTTTTACGGTCGGGCCAGCGCCAACAACCTCGAACGATACGTCGGCTCCGCGACCGTGCGTGAGCGCCTGAACCTGCTTTGCTACGTCGCCACTACGTTGGTCCGGCGATCCGGCGTTGATGCTATGCGTAGCGCCGAGAGTTTTCGCTAATGCCAGCCGGTCATCATCCAGATCGATGGCTATGATAGCCCCGCAACCGGCCAATTTAAGCGCCTGAATGACGAACAACCCAATCATACCCGCCCCCACAACTACCGCCGAATCGTTGACCTGAATTGGTGTCAGGCTCAGCGCGTGCAAGGCCACAGCCACCGGCTCTACCAAAGCAGCCTGGGTAAACGTAACGTTATCAGGCACTGCATACAGAATGTGCTGCGGAACGGCTACAAACTCAGCAAATGCGCCCTGCCGTTTAAAATCCGGCGTCGAAACGCCAACAACTTCGCGCCCATCACTCAGGTTATATTGTCCCCGGCGGCTGTACCAATCGTCGAGAGAATACACTGTCGAGTCGAACGTAACACGGTCGCCGGTCGCCCAGTTTCGAACGTCAGCACCCACTTCAGCAATAATACCACTGGCTTCGTGCCCCATCACAACAGGTGGAATTCGCCGGCCACTGCTCCCATCCATACCGTGTACGTCGGAGCCGCAGATACCTACCGCCTGAACCCGTACCAACACCTCATTCGGCCGAATGGTTGGCTTGGGAAGATCCTGTAAATCGAAGTGATTGTATTCGGTTAAAACGAGGGCTTTCATATGTAGTCTGGACTTTCAGTCCGGGGGTTAGAGGTTATTAGTCTGACGGGCAAAAGGCCTGCCTTATGGTTTCTGATAAATTCGGATAAAAGCTTCTGTGGGTATCTGCTCGTAATTTCCCTGCTGCAGATGGGGGTTGATTTCATACGTAACAACATCATCCATCGAATCGGGCAATTCGCCGAATAACTTGGTAGACGCTGAAGCCGTGTATTTCTTTTTTACCCAAACCAGCCGCTGTTCAGGCTCCTTTCCCCAGGCTGGATTATCCCCTAAAATCAATTGAATTTTCGTCCAGTCGCTGAAAAAGTACTCCTGCAAGAGCGGAATAATCCGGTCACGAAACACAAGGCACAGCTCAGCCTGCGTTTCAATAGTCGTCAGGTATGCATGGCCAATCTGATGGTCGCGACCAAGCAGGTATTCAATACGTTCGTTCATCGTCCGCAGTAACTGCCCCAGGTCTATACCATCCAGAACGCCTAACACAGCAGGTTCGGGCATCATTTCCCGAAACGAAAACCGGCGACGTAGCGCAATGTCCAATAGGGCAATCGAGCGGTCGGTTGTGTTCATGGTTGCCACCACAAACAAATTCAGGGGTACGCCAAACCGCTCCTGCGAATAAGGCAGGGTTAACCAAAGTTCATTCGTAGCGCCAAGCCGCTTGTCGGTTTCAAGCAGGGTGATTAAATCCCCAAAGACGCTGGCTACATTGGCGCGGTTCACTTCGTCGATCAGCAGGTAATGCGCGGGCGCTTTCCGTAGCTTATGGTTCCGGTTTTCCGGCGAATCATTCAGGCAATCGGCCAGCGTAGCGTAGCCTGCCTGCTGTATGGCCGTCATACAGGCTTTATAAAAAATACCTTTCCGAATCCGATAACTAATCTGTCCATTAACAATTTCCGGGCGGATACCTTCCACAAACTCCTCGTAACTATACGAAGGATGAAAGGTAATCAGGCTCGCCTGTTTATCGCGCAGATACGGTTGCAGAGCGAAGGTTTTCCCCGTACCCGGCGGCCCAAACAAGATCAGATTATGGGGCTGGCGGGGCAATTCGGATTCCGGTTCATATCCCGCTCCTGGCTCTTCCACAGCATGGCCGTTCAGTACGCGTTCGCCCAGTGACGGGTCATCAGCCAAACGGATTAGCTCGCTCAGAAACGCTTCATCTTCAGCGGCCTGATACACATCGGTGTTATGCCGGGCAAGGTGTGGCCCGCGCTTGTTACTTTCGACAAGCTCAAGCAGGCAATCTTCCCAGCACGTACGTAGCGTCGGATTGTACAGCAAATGCACGTTCGACTGACCAATGATAATGGCCAGATAATCCGACTTTTCGGTGAGTGGTTCGGTTACCAGCTCCTCTATACTTTTCAGGCGGTCATAGCAGGATTTCTTGACCGTCAAATGGTATTCAACTTCACCCCGACGAGGCTTCTGAATACGTAGCGCCTGGAAAAAGTTAATATTCGCCGTAATCGACGCTTTATCCTGCCGAACGACAAAGGCCAGCCGGGCATCCCCATTGGGAAGATTGATAATGTCAATCAATTCTTTCAGCAAACCAAAGAAACGCCGAACCGATTCGGAGTGGCCGATCTCTCGAATACGTTCAATAAGGGCCTGCTGATGCGTATCGGCGATCACAGAAAAGGGAAATTGTCGTTTACGAAGTTACGATTTTTCCGTCGTTTTACAGTAAGCCAAAGGACTTTGGTCAGACGGATCGATCAAAATGCTTTGCAATAAGACGACGTAAACGGCTACTCTACTACTCATTATATTCGGAAATAAGTATTCAAATGGTCAAATGTAAGTCGGCCCAAGTTGAATCGTTTACTGTCGCCAGTACCATCTTTCAAAACACTACGCCCTATGTGAAAAGCTGTATAACTTCTGTGCTCTTTGAAAGTCTGTCAATCGATAAAGCAGACTTGTGAGCAATAACTTCACAATCAATGAATAGACAAGTTAGCAGTCCGAGTAAAATTTTATTCATGCACAATCAACTCTTCATTATTTAGTTCAATAAAACTATGCCTTTCGAATAAGGTATCGATTTGCACGATTGTTTGTCTAAACAAGTCGAGTAATTTTCTATTCTTGATATTACCCGTTGTCAGAAGCAACAAACGGGGCGGCTGCTTAAAAAGCAGATAACTATCTTGGAAATCAGAATCTTTAGTGACGACTATCCGACCGCTATTGCTAGCAATCTGACGAAGTACGGTGTCACTTGTTTCATCTTTATCTGGCAAATCATCAGTATGAATCACATCCTAACCTTTATTTCTTAGCACATCGACTAATAGATAAGGCAGTTGGGCATCAATCAAATAGGTCATACCAGCACCCGATGGATACTTTTGACCCGTGCCAGTCGGCTTGCATAGACCAGACATGCCCGAATATCATCTTCTTCTAAAGCAGGATAATCGGCTAAAATCTCTTCATGTGTCATGCCTGCTGACAGAAGATCCAGGATTAATTCGACCGGATAACGCCGATTACGAATCGTTGGCTTCCCGTGGCAGATGTCAGGATTCAGTGTAATCCGTTGAAGCAGGGTGTTTTCCATAAGTCTTTCTCAGTACAACGCTAAATTACGCCAAATAACTTCCGATGCTCACTACGTCGGCAAAGACACCGGAGGCCGTCACTTCAGCCCCGGCACCCGGTCCTTTTACGACCAGCGGACGATCTTTATAGCGTTCGGTCGTGAACGACACGATGTTATCGGCACCGGTTAGCTGGTAAAATGGGTGATCCATACCCACGGGTTTTAGACCGATTGTTGCTTTGTTGTTCTCAAAACTCGCTACAAACCGCAGTTTTTCACCCTTTGCTTCGGCCTCGCTCAGCAGCGCTTCGAAATACCCATTATTCAGCTCCAGCTCGTCAAAAAAAGCCGGAACCGATGGAGCAGCCTGGCAGGATTCTGGCAGTAAAGGCGTTATGGTAACATCTTCCGGTTCTAGCGGAAAACCGGCTTCACGAGCCAGAATCAGGATTTTTCGCGCTACGTCCAGACCACTTAAATCATCGCGGGGATCGGGTTCTGTATAGCCTTTTTCTTTGGCTTCGCGTACTACGTCGGCAAAAGAAGTGCCGGGTTTGAACGTATTGAAGATGTACGACAACGTACCCGATAAAATCGCTTCGATTTTCAGAAAACGATCACCGGCAGTCATCAATCCCTGTACCGTATTTATGATGGGTAAACCCGCCCCGACATTGGTTTCATAAAGGAATTTTACCCCCGATTCAGGGCTGTACGTTGCAAGCGCCGGTATTCGCTGTAGGGGCCGGAATTAGCTACTTTGTTTGGCGTAACCACCGAGATGTTGCCGTCGAGCAGCGACTCATAAAACTGCACAATGTCTTTATCGGATGTACAGTCGATAAAGACCGAGTTGGGAAGGTTGTAATCTTTGATCTTCTCGACAAAAGCGGGCAGTGAAGTCGTTACGCCTTCGGTTAGCAGCCGTTCGCGCCAGTCGTCAAGCGAGATACCCTGCGGATCGAGCAGCATCTTTTTGGTATTCGTCATGCCCACGACGCAAACCTTCAGCAGTTTCTCCGCACGCAGAAATTCGGCCTGATCGAAAATCTGTTTCAGCAGCGTTTTCCCGATTAGCCCTGTACCAACCAGATATAAGTTCAGCACCCGCGCTTCCGACTGGAAGAAGATGTTATGCAGTGAGTTAAGGGCTTTCGACAGGTTATTTTTGTTGATAACAACCGAGATATTTATCTCCGATGACCCCTGCGCTACAGCCACTACGTTGACCCCGTTTTTACCAAGCACCGAGAACAGCTTTCCGGCAATACCCGAGCTTTTTTTCATGCCCTCTCCTACCGTTGCAATGACCGACAAATCGCGCTCGATGGCGATGTTGTCGATATGGCCGTGCTCTATTTCAACGGCAAATTCAGCGTCCAGAATAGCCTTTACGTTTTCGGCACCGCGTGGATCGATGGCGAAACAGATGGAATGTTCAGAAGATGCCTGCGAAATCAGAATGACGCTGATCTTATGGGCGGCCAGTACGCCGAACAGTTTTGCCGACACACCCGCCACCCCGATCATACCCGAGCCCTGCACGTTTACCAGAGCGATATCGTCGATGCTCGAAATACCCGTAATGGTGTACTGACGCCGGTCGGCCGTGCGGCTAACGACGGTGCCGTTGTGCGTCGGGTTGAACGTATTCAGCACCCGGATGGGAATGTTTCGGGCAAAGGCTGGCTGTAGGCTTGGCGGATAAATCACTTTGGCACCAAAATGACTCAGTTCCATAGCCTCAGCATACGTAATGGTTGGAATATTGAACGCATTCGGAACCTTACGCGGGTCGGCCGTCATCATCCCGTTTACGTCGGTCCAGATGTCGATAATTTCCGCATTTAGAGCCGCCCCAATGATGCTTGCCGTATAATCCGAACCGCCCCGACCGAGGGTTGTAGTTTCATTTTTTTCGGTCGAACCGATAAAGCCGGTAATCAGCTGAAGATCGGTCGCTTTAGCAAAATGCTCCTGAATCAGTTGATTCGTCAGCGTATAATTCACCTCAGCATGACCAAACTGGGTGTCGGTTTTGATGAGCTTACGGGCATCGCAGTACTGCGCGGATATTCCCCGGCTTTTTACGCACTCGGTAATGACGGTTGTAGACAGCCGTTCGCCAAAGCTCGTAATCAGGTCGAGTGTTCGTGGCGTCAATTCGCGAATGAGCGACACACCCCGTAGCAGGTCTTCCAGTTCATTGATCGTTCCCCGAACGTTGGCAAACACCTTGCTTTGTTCTTTAATGGGAATCAGGGCTTTAACGACATTGAAGTGCCGGTCTTCAATTCGCCGGACCAGCTCCATATAATCCGTTTCGCCTGAAGTAGCCATCCGCCCAATTTCGATAAGCTGATTGGTAACGCCACCCATTGCCGAAAATACGACGGCAATCTGATCACCGTTCTGCCGGTGGTTTTCAATGATTTGGAGAACTGCTTTGATGCTCTCGACCGAGCCAACCGACGTACCGCCGAATTTAAGAACCTGCATTAGTGATGTGCGAATGAATAAATGAGTGAACGAGTGACGATCAAGGGTTTATGCACTCATTCGGAAATTTGTTAAGGTTGATGATGCGTAGAGAACCGCAAAGATAAGCGAAAGCCGTCAGCCGTTCTGTCAAAATACATAACTCATTGATTAGGTAGCTTCTGCAATGCTCAGGAAATAAATACCTTTACTCGTAACAGACCTCTCTTAATAACACCTTCGCTTCCCATGAAGACTCTTTTAGTTATAGTCACGCTTGCTCTTTTACAGCTGCAGGCCTGCGTTGCTACCAGTCAGCGACCTTATCCAAACTACAACGTTACGTATCAATCGTTCTACGATCAGTTGTCGCCCTATGGAATATGGGTCAACTATCCCGGCTATGGGTATGTGTGGGTGCCCCGACTTGGCCCTGGTTTCAGACCGTATGCCACAAATGGCCGGTGGGTTTATACTCTGAACGGATGGACCTGGGTATCGAATTATAGCTGGGGATGGGGACCGTTTCACTACGGTCGCTGGTTTTTAGACCCCCGGTTTGGCTGGGCCTGGATTCCCGGCAACCAGTGGGCACCGGCCTGGGTAACCTGGGGACAGAGCGGAAATTATTATGGCTGGGCGCCCATAGGCCCCAACATGAATATGAACGTATCGCCGAACATGATACCCGGCAACTATTGGACATTTGTACCCAATCAATACATCAACAGCCCGACCATCAACAACTATTACGTAAACAACAACACAACGGTTGTCAACAACGTCACGATCATCAATAACATCTACAGAGGATCGGATGGACGTAACCAGAGAGATGCATCAACGTATTTCAGAGGTCCTCAAATCCAGGATGTTGAGCGCGTCACCAGACAGCGGATTCGCCCTGTAACTATTCGTGATGCCGATAGACCAGGTGCAGCTAATAGTGGGCGTGACGCCGTAACCATTTATCGACCAGCGGTTAATGGCAATAGCAATGCCAATACACGTCCCGCTCGAATTGAGCCCGTAGACCCCTCCACGCCCGTAACGCGCCCCACGCCTGAGCTTCCTACTTCACCCGTTACGCGGCCCAATCCAGTAAACCCAACCCGACCCACACCGGAGCCGGAAATGCGCCCCAGACCCAGTATCGACCCACCCGTTACGCGGCCGTCAGTACCTGAACCTACAACGCGTCCAACCCCCGTACCCGGCACCCGCCCGACAACCCGGCCAGCGTTTCCGGGCTCAACCCGACCATCAGGTGAGCAGAGCAATCCGGTGAACCCAACCCGACCCATGCCGACGACACGCCCCGGCCAGTCGCAGCCTACTACCCGGCCCGGTCAGCAGACGCGGCCGTCTGTTGGCAGGCCACAGCCCGCTGAACAGCAGATTACTCCGCAGACACCTTCGCGCAGGGGGCCGAGATAGGTCGTAAAACACTCTACAACACAAACCACAACGACTAGATGGCCTTGCATACTTAGGCTATCTGGTCATTGTGGTTTATAAACCTGCCTGAGAGGCTATTACGTACATTTAATCCAATACGTTACCCGGCCTGGGGTATGGCCGATTCATGAGTCAGTTGCCAGGCCGTTCCGATCGCTAACGCATCTTCAGCTAATGCCACCAGCGGATCGGGCAGGTCTTTCTCATGCGTCAGCCATTGACGCAGGTAGAAAAAAGCGAATGTACCGGCAGCCGCGCCAATTGCCCCGAAAACTGCCCCATACTCAGCAGGCTGCCCATCGGCTTCGGTCAGCGCAGCGCCCGACAGAGCCCCCGATCCTATTCGTCCCCACAACTGAGGCTGTGCGGTACGGTCGGGCGTATTCGGAAGTTTGTCGCCAATCAATTCGCCACCGGCCATTATGCCCAAAATTGTTGTGGCCCTGGGCGACGCCAGAAAATGAAGCCTGGAATCTGACGGTAGGCTTGTCGTTGAATGCGAGAGTTTATAGCTGACAAGGGCGGGAGCCGTCATACTACGCATTCCGGCCACCAGACCAATCTGGAAAGCTTTGAGAGCGGTGCGAAACATAGAATTTCTTTCGTTGAGTACAGCCTTTGAACTACTGACAACCCGGTTTGTTTCAGGTTACTACTTCCTAAACAAGTGTGTAGATCACAATAGCTTCATACGCGGCTGGTAGCACACAGAGTATTTCGATAATGAGCTATTGGTGCGTAAAGGCCAGACTGATCGCAGAGAGACGAGGACACGCCGGAATTTTATCCATTGCTTAGGAGCATTTTTTGTCAGGCTGACAAAAAATAAAGAAAATCGGCAGATTAGTGTAAACCGTAAGAATAGGTGTTAATGATTTAGTCATTTATCTATACTATAATCCTAATATTCAGGCAACTTATAAAGTTGGCTTACCCTGTTAGTTAAAAATTTCCATTTTTTTTCAAAAACGGAAATCCAAACCTGGCTGATCTTCGTAAATGCATGAGGCATTTAACAGACGACGCGTTTTATTTCCCTGAAAAGAAAGTGGCAGTGCGTATAATCCAACTATTGATATTGTGAGGCCAGCAATGGCATGTTCCATAAAAGCTCTAATAGGGAGGCCGGGAAACCGGCAGGGTGATGCGAAAGGCATCGGAGATTTTCTCCGGTGCCTTTTTTATGGTGCTTTCTCGAACGGCAGTTTTTTTGTTGCTTGCATCCTGATCCGCTCAAACTGGCGGCTAATTCCATGAAGTTTGTTCGCCTTTTCCTGAAAATATTGTTAGGGCTCGTTGTGTTCATTCTGCTCTTTCTGGCCGTCAGTCTGGCTCCGGTCGATGATACGCCCTATCAGCAAATGCCATATTACCAGCACACAAAGCAACGTTTGGCGCAACTTTCGGCTCCGCCTGCGCCCCAGATGGCCATACGGGCGGGCTGGGCTAAAGAGAGCATTACGCCCACGTTCACAACAGCTACGGGTGGGTATGGAGCCCGCCGTGGTAAACACTGGCACGTCATTAGCGACTCGATTTTTGCCCGTGCTATTGTCCTCGATAATGGCACAACCAAAGTAGCGGTTGTGGGTCTTGATCTGCTCATTACGCCCCCTACCGTCGTAGAAGCCCTGAAAAAACGCCTGCCGGAAGTGGGTTTACGCTGGGAGAATGTGTACACGGGCGCTATTCATTCGCACAATAGCATGGGCGGCTGGGCGCCCGGACTGGTCGGTCAGTTGATTGCTGGTGGTTACGAAGAGAAAATTGTGACGCTTATTACCGAAGGGGTACTTAAGGCCATTCGTAAGGCACAAGCTAACGTAGCGCCTGTAACGGTTGGCTACGGTCAGGCTGATGCAAGTGATCATATCTATAATCGAATTGGCTTTTCCGGGCCAACAGGTCCCCTCGACGGGATGATCCGGGTTCTGAAATTACAAAAATCCGCGCGGCCCGGCTCTGCTGACGAATCGGCGCTACTCTGTTCATTTTCGGGCCATGCCACCCTCTTTGAGGACGACAAATGGAATTACCTCAGCCGCGATTACCCCGGTTCGCTGGTTGACCGGCTGGAAAAGAAAGCCGCCAGCTTTGCGGTGTTTATGGCGGGGGCCGTTGGCAGTACTGGCCCGGAAGCTCGTGGCAAAACCGATTTTCAGGAAGTCCGCAATTATGCAGGCGACCTCGCACTACGTATCGAACAAACCGTACCGCAAATCCAGACGAAACCCGACAGTACACTGGAAATTCTAACGCTGCCCCTGGAACTGCGTGAACCTCATCCGCGTGTTATTGGCAACTGGCGCGTACGGCCGTGGCTGTTTTATGCCATTTATGGGGATTACCCATCCGACCTAAAAGGAGTGCGTATTGGCAAAACGGTGCTAATCGGCACACCCTGCGATTTTTCGGGTGAGCTATCAACCGACTTACAGCCGCTGGCCGCGAAAAAAGGCCTAAATCTGATGATTACCAGCTTCGACGGCGGCTATATTGGCTACGTAACGCCCGACAAATATTATAACCGTACGACCTACGAAACCCGCGATATGAACTGGTTTGGTCCTTACAATGGCGATTATTTCAAAGAGATGATGGCGGGATTGCTGAATAAATTATAATCGGAAGTTTGCGACAAACTTTATGCATGAAAGTGAGTTGATGTACGTAGCAGGTACCAGCCGTTTTCTGGCCTTTGCTTACTCAACGAACTTATTTTTATGCGCCTGATTGTCCTTTGCTTCGCCATAAGTTTATACGGCTCCGTTTGTTATGGGCAGGCCGATTCCTCAAAAACAACCCAGCAGCCGACCGAAAAACAGCTTGCCATACCAGGCGTCGACACACCCGTTTCCGGCGGGGGGTTAACAGCACAAACGCCGGAGAATCCGGTAGTTACACCTAAAAATGGCGACAAAAAACGAAAAACACAGCCGCCCAGTGATCCCCGGGCGTTTGGCGTTTCGGTACCCATTGGCAAAACCAAAAAAGATACACTACGACCATAAGTGTGATACGACAGCGGCTTGACTCCGAAACACTTTCACCCAGAATAATAGAGAAAACGGGATTTGAACTGTTGCACTAAGGCATTAAGGTTCTGTTTGAATAGTAGGTGATAAGACTCCCACACTATCAGACCATTACGTGTTTGTATTTCTTCTGTGGGTATTGTCCAGAAGTAATTATCATACACATAATCCGAAAAGACGCTTATTGGCTTTCCCCTGTAAATATCAATCATTTGCTTATCCTCGCTCTGGTAAGCATAATCGCTTATCAAGTGAAGTACGTTAAGGACTTCCCAACACTCTTCCCGAGTATCCTCTGCGAGGTTGCCAAACCGATCCGAATCGATCATTGACAGCACATGGTTCAGGTCGTAGGTGTAGCTCGATGATGGCTGTAGTTCCAGACAGGCTTCTGCCCAGTCGTGCATATTTGGGCGATCAAAAGCTATTGTTGACGGGATAACAATATAACGTAATGCGTCAAACATATCAGCGAAAAGCATTACGTAATTAGCTGCATCTACCAACAGCTTATCATTTTTGTCGCTTGCGTCTTCTCCCCAAATTGCATATAGTTCATTACCTTCGTCTTTGATGGTAATGAAATACTTGCTGTATGACCTGGAGATAGCATCAAAAACAGTGGTGAATTCCACAATGGCTATAGTTCAATTTGTGGGTTTGTCGGGCACGGGAGCGGAAGCATGGAATTCCTGATAAATCCGATGCATATAACCATCCAGCAGACTCAGAATTTTATCCCGGCTTTCGGAGCAAACAATCAGCCCTACGTGATATTCGCGATGGATACGCCACGTAATTTCCGGCTCCGAAAATATCGACATATCTGGCCATTGCTGGCGGGCCAGTGATACAATCAGGCCAGCATACCTGGCTTCATCAACGGGCGGAACGTAATGCTCTTTACGCGCCATTGCGACTTCCAGTTTTGCCCATTCACGCCAGAGGTTTACACCCGATGCCGCTTCTACCATCTCGGCAATATGTGCCCCCCAACCCGTGACGCTGTTTCCAGAAAATAAAGTTCGCCATCGTGGTCGCCCCGAATGAATTCGGAATGAGAAGCACTGGACCGCATGCCGAACGCACTCAGCACTTCGTCATTTATCTGATGCAGGGCTGCCGTTTCGGGCGTATGTAGCGGTAACGTAGCGGTGCGGAACACGCCCCCACCATGTGCAACTTCCATTGGTGTCGCCAGGTATTGACTCACTCGCGTAAAAACAGCTTTTCCATCAACTGACAGCGCATCGACGTGATACACTTTCCCAGGCTTGAACTCCTCAATCAGATAATGATGCCGATTGTCGCCCAGCAAATGAATCGCCGACCAGGCTTCTTCCAGCGAATGGACTTTACGGATACCCGTTGCTGATGCTTCTGAACGCGGTTTGATGAGCCAGGGGGCTTCTGTCGTTTGCAGGAATGCTGTGATGGTTTCGTCGTGGAAGAGGGAGCTAAACGCCGGTACGCGAATACCTGCCGAAGCTGCCCGCATACGCATGGCCAGTTTATCCCGAAAATAACGGGAGGTCGTCTGCCCCATGCCATCAATTCGAAACGTTTCGCGGATAAGTGCTCCTTTTTCAACATCAAAATCGTCCAGCGCCACAACACGATCAATACGGCGGGAACGCATCATGTGTGCTAGTCCCAGTATCATCTGTTCCAGGTCTTTGGGTGCATTGCTTGGCGACGGCATAAAAAAGAACTCGTCTATAGATTCGCGCGGCCAGGCTTCATTTTCCAGCTTCTGATCGGTCAGGAGATAGACCGTATTACCTAATTCTTTGCAGGTGCGCATAAACTCATGCCCTTTGAAGAACGTAGCAATGCACAAAAAAGACAACTGGCTCATAGTAAAGTAGTTTGTTGTGGGAAGTTTGGACTTATCAGTATTCTGGCAAAAAAGATACGGCCAAAAGATTAAACAACGAATTTTTCTAAGGCTGTTTTAGCGAAACATATCCGTAATACACCTTGAGCTGAACGTAAAAAACCCGGTTTTTGCCGGGTTATGTTGATCACGTTACGTTCGGTAAATGCCTTACTTTGTGGCTACAAAGCTAATTTTTGCGGTCAGAAACGGATAATCGCTGGCGAATATGGTGTTGTTGTTCCAATTCCCAACTTTAGCTGTGCCATCATACAGGTCGATATTGTCGCCCGCCTGCTGAAGAGTAATGGTTTTAGAATCAGAAATCGCCTGTCCACCCGCAGTACTAGTTATCGAATAGGCGGCTGTAATCTGTACCTGATCCAGCGCACTTCCAGCACGTACTACGTTGACAGAAGCCGCTGTTGGGGCAGCAGGAAGATTGTTCGGCAGATTACCAATAGCGGTTACTTTGTAGCTACCCACCAGTTTATCTGCCAGGTCAGGCGGAGCCGGGTCCGATTTTTTACAACTGACCACACTGACACAGGCAATCGTGAAAATGCTTACTATCAGCGATTTATAAATAGCTTTCATTACTGACATCTGTTTGGGAAAACAAGTTTATGTGTTGTTTAGATCAACAAAGAGCACCGTCCCCCGAACGACAGAAAACAGCGCCCGAAACGTTACTGCTCATTCTGTTCTATTTCCGGAAGCAATGCCCGAAGGTAGGCGATCAGCAGGCGAATCCCAAACCCGGTCGCGTTCTTCTGCGTACCGAATTCAGTGTCGGCGAAGGCCATTCCGGCAATATCCAGATGGGCCCAGGCCGGGTGTTTTTCGGTAAATACTTCCAGAAATTTGGCAGCGCTGATGGCTCCGGCCACAGGTTTACCGCTGAAATTTTTCAGGTCCGCTACGTCCGATTTAATGTCTTCCCGGTAAACGTCCCAGATGGGTAGCCGCCATAATCGTTCGCCCGTCTGGTCAGCAGCTTTAACGAGCTGGCTGGCTAGTTCATCGTTTTCTGTGAATAATCCGGCAGCATGATACCCCAGTGCCGCAATCACGTTCCCTGTTAGTGTGGCCAGATCGATTAGTATATCAGGCTGGAAATTGCGAACCATATAGCCTAATCCATCGGCCAGAATTACGCGTCCTTCAGCGTCAGTATCAATGATTTCGATGGTTTTGCCGATATACGACGTAATAACATCGCCAGGTTTGGTAGAGCGGCCATCTACCACATTTTCGGTTGCCGGAACGATGCCAACCAAATGAATCGGCAGGTTCAGTTTTGCAGCTACTTCCACCGTACCGAGCACAGCCGCAGCGCCACCCATATCGCTTTTCATCAAGTGCATGTTCGTTGACGGTTTGATCGAAACGCCACCCGTGTCGAACGTAACGCCTTTTCCAACTAAACCGACTTTTGGCAGATTTGCAGCACTTTCGGGTTTGTACTCGCTAATAATCAGGACGGGCGGTACGTCGCTCCCCTGGCTCACGCTCAGTAAGGCACCCAGCTTCTGACGCTCCAGTTCACCTTTGTCAAGAATTTTTACATCATAGCCGTACTGCTTCCCCGACGTAACGGCCCAATCGGCCAGCGTCAGCGGGTTTTTGTAGTTAGCCGGTGCATTCATTAAATCCAGTATCTGCCGTTGCGTTTGTGCAATGGCTTCAGCGCGAACAAGAGCTTCCTGCGCTACGGCCAGTTGGCCACTGTCGACACATAGTGTCAACTGACCTTCCTCCGAAAAGAAAGCGGGGACTTCGGGTTTGTTTGTCTGGTAAAGCTTCAGGTCGTACCCACCCCAGCGAACACCTAGTACAACGGCTTCGGTAACTTCCCCCCAAACGCAGTCAGATCAATACCGACCTGCGTAGCTAATCTATTTTTTTGCTCAAAAAACAGTTTTCGAAATGCTCGCACCCAATCCATTTCCTCCGGATGGGCGCCCATCCCAAGCAGATACGTCTTTTGACCAGTAGTATTATACAAAGGCAGTACCTCTTTTGTATCTGCCTTAAAATCACGTACTAGCGCCGTCGCAGCCAAATTCAGTCGCTGAGCAAGGTCCGTGAGCTGATCAGCCAACGTATCAGTCTGTAAAATTGGAATGATCAGATCGCCATCGGGGCTTTCCTGTGTTGTTAAGGTAATGTGCATAGAATCAATTTTTTACGGTATTTGATGTTCCGCCAAGGTACCGTTACTTAATAAAACAACCACTCGACGGCTTTCGGGAACTCCTGGCTCCAGTGAACTTCCTGATGAAGACCAGTTGGATCGACCGACAAATGTATATCAATTGGGTTACCGCCATACCGTTGACGTACCAGAGCATCGTTGAATCGCTGAATACTAGGCACCATATAGCTTGATTCTTTCTCTCCACCGTACGCATACACCTTCATCGGCACAGCGGCCTGAAAGCGAATGGCATCGAAATAAATTTTAGGAGAAATCCAGAGTGAGGGCGAAAACACCATCAGACGTCCGAATACATCCGGATGCATCAGCCCGGCATAAATACTGATAAGTCCGCCCAGCGAGCTACCGCCAATACCCGTATGAGCGGCATCGGGCATGGTTCGAAAACGCTGATCGATAAGGGGTTTCAGCATATAACTGATAAAATTCAGGTAGTACTGGCCTTTGCCACTTCCGGCTCGGGTACGGTGAAGCGTAAACTCCTGAATTCGGTCTTCGCCCGCGTGATCAATCGATACCAGAATAACCTCATGGTGATTTCGAGCGGCAAGCAGAGCCATTTTCTGGTCAATTTCCCAACTGCCATAGCCTACGCCCCCACCAAACAGATTTTGTCCATCGTGCAGGTACAGAACCGGGTAGCGCTTATCCGTCTGCTCATAATCGTGCGGAAGCAGTACATGGACC
This sequence comes from Spirosoma sp. KNUC1025, assembly GCF_045160025.1. GTDB lineage: Bacteria > Bacteroidota > Bacteroidia > Cytophagales > Spirosomataceae > Spirosoma. Next base: position 2,667,902 of record NZ_CP087139.1, on the reverse strand, counting down.
CGGCGCGGCCGATCAATTTTGGGCACGTTGAATGAATCACCTACCAGTTCAATTTTGGGTAATAATTCGGGATTGTACGGCATGCCAAACCATCGCCAGTGTGGTACGTATTCCCGCTTTACGTCCACCGTTCGCAACACCGTTCGATTAGGCACACTTTCACCCCAGGCATTCAGTTCAACATGGTCCCAACCGCCACGCGTATACTTGTATTCCAGTTTTTTAGGAAGTGAACTGCCGCTGGGAAATTCATATACGTACTCACCCGGCCCAACGGGATGCATGCGGAAAATCTCTAAATCGGGTAGCCAGTCGCAGAAATTACCCGATATAAATACAGGGCGATCATCGTTTGGGGAGGTGCTTAATTCAAGGCGTAAGACTGAAGACATATGTACAGAATCTGATACCAGGGGGAGTTGGTTCAGATTGAGCCTAAAAAATCAGTACGTGGTACGCTAAAAGTGGCTTAGGTTAACTGCCATTGCTCGGCTAATCCTTTCACCAGCGTCACCAGTTGGTTGTAGCAGGCTGGTTTGACCAGAAATTGATTAGCACCCAGCGCCAAACTCCGCTGACGATCTGTATTGTCGGAGGAGGTTGTCATCATCACCACAGGCAAATGCGCAAAAGCAGACGTTTTTCGGAGTAGGGCAAGTGTCTCAAACCCGTTTTGGCGGGCCATGTTAATGTCCATCAGGATGAGCCGGGGCAGCTCTTCACAATTCGCCAGTTCGGGCAGGAGCTGATCACCATCGGTTAGTGTCAACACAGCAACCGACTTTTCTGTATTCGCAAAAGCCGATTGGATAAAGACGCGGTCATCTTCATCATCATCAATTACCCAGACCGAAGGTTTAGTGTGTGTCATAAACCCAGTGGAAAAGCGGAAAGCCATGACGAGCACTCTATTAATGTGAAACGTAAATCGCTACGCTTACTCACCGACTGCTTACGGTGTATTACCTGAAAATCCAGACTGGCACTAACTTAATTGTCTAAAGGGAGGTATTCACGCTTGATGAAACCTGAATGGATGTGGAAGCAGCGGGAAGAATCAAAAATAAGTATTTGTTACCGTATTTACCAATTTTCAGCAGTTTAATTAACAGTTATTTAACTTTTTTTTGAACGTTTCCCAGAGTCGGTTCTATTTCTACTACGCTGTGACTCAGGTAGTGGATAAGGACGGATCGTCCATGTTTATGGCCAGTTAATTTATACCGCTAGAACAGTTTTTGATTATATATTTTAAAATCAGATAGTTACCAAAAGTAATGTAAATTATTTTTAATATCTTTTTATAATTAATCTAAATAGCAATTACTTTTGAGACCGATATAAGAATCTAACACGGTACTCATGTTTAAGCTATCCTTAATTTCCCGATTTGCTCCTCTTCTCGTATTAATAGTTAGTCTCTCATCCTGTAATAAAGAAGATAACCCAACTACAGTCAATCCACAGCTGCGTAAGTCAGTTGATTATACTAAACTGACCGACACGACTACGTATGCAAATTTCTTTGTTGATGATGCGGGTGCCAAAACCGTTGATCTGACTACAGGCAGCACCCGCCTTTCTATGTTTCGGGCCATCAATACGTATAATGGTACGGCTGTTGGAACAGGCGCTACGCTGGATGCAACGGTCCTGAAAAATATGTTCTCAAATACAGCCAGTCCGTTTTCGGGTACGGCCAATACGGCGCTGAACACATCGGGTGTTCAACTGCGCAGCGTAACGGCCTCCTCACTAGCAGCGGCAGATGCCGAAAAGGAACGGACAACCATTGAAGCAGCATTCCCGGCAATCGCTACGGCCAGTAAATCGGTGTCGGCTACAGCCTCGGAAGGAAAAGCAGGTAAACTTGGTACGTACCTGGTAGATGATAAAGGCATTGAGTGGGGTCAGATCATCCAGAAATCACTCATTGGTGCTTTCCAGGTAGATTACATTGCCAATGTACTGCTGAGCGACAAGAATCTTGCCCTGAATAATACAACACTGGTTTCGGGTAAGAAATACACGCAGCTGGAACAGAACTGGGATGAAATCTATGGTATTCTTACCGCTAATCCGGTTTATGGCAGCAAAGCAACCACGACCTCATCGGGCGAAAGCTTTATCGGTTCGTACCTGTGGGAGTACAATAAAAATGACTTCCCGAAAATTCATAAAGCGCTCCTGACGGGCCGGGCGGCTATCGTCAATAATGATGCCGCTACCTTAAAAACGCAGGCAACGTTTATCCGGTCGGCGATGGAAAAAGCGATTGCAGGGGCTGCGCTTGGGTATCTGGGCAAATGGAAAACCGCCGGAACAAACACAGCGGCAGCCGCTCATGCTATGGGTGAAGGATTAGGTTTTATTTACAGCCTTCGGTATGCCAAGCTGAACAATGCGGATGCCGCTTTTTCGGATGGTATTCTGACCAACCTGGTTTACTCAGCGCCAAATGGATTCTGGGGCCTGACCAACGCAAAAATCGACGCGGCCAGCAGCGCCATCCAGTCAAAATTTAAACTATAACACGTAAATAAATTCAGTTCGATAGGTTCTGTGGATTCTATTGTGCGCCTTCGTCAAACGAATCTACAGAACCTTACTAACCAGAGCAATACGCTACGTGTTGCTCTTTCCCATTTACAACATGATACGATTCGGTTGGAAACAGATCGGTTTTACCTGCGCCTTCCTGGGCGCTTTATGGGCTTGTGGGGGTGGTAGTACGGATGACCCGACGCCAACTCCGCCAACCGACCAGGCAAGCAGCGATCGCAAAGTGATGCTCACGAATATTGCCGACAATATAATTTTGCCCAGCTACGCGAATTTCAAGACGAAATTTGATGGGATGCTGGCAAAAGCGGATGCGTTTGCGGCAAAACCAGATAAAGCGGCACTCACTGAATTTCGGCAAGCCTGGGTCGATGCGTATACCGAGTGGCAAAAAGTTGAACTATTCGACGTAGGTCCGGCTGAGCAACATACGCTCCGCAATTTCTTTAATATTTATCCGGCTGATGTGGCCGGGATTGAAACTTACGTAGCGGCTGGTACCGGCTCGCTTGAGGTTCCTCTCTCCTACCCTAAACAAGGCTTTCCGGCGCTGGATTATCTGCTGAATGGACTCGGCGCTAACGACGACGCGATTTTAGCCAGCTACACAACAGCTGCGGATGCCGCCAAACGGATCGCTTACCTGAAACGGATTACGACGCAAATGAACACCGTGTTTACGGCTGTTTATACCGAATGGACCACGGGCGGTTACCGGGATACGTTTGTCAACTGTACGGCGCTGAATGCAGGCTGCTCGACCTCAAAACTGGTCAACGGCTTTGTGCTTAACTATGAGCGCTACATTCGGTCGGGTAAATTCGGGATTCCATCAGGAGCCATGACCAACGGAACGATAGCCCCCGAAAAAGTAGAAGGTTACTACAAAAAAGACCTTTCGCTCACACTGGCCAAAACGGCCCATCAGGCTACAATTGATTTTTTCAACGGCAAAAGCATAAAAACAGGACAGGAAGGCCCCAGCCTGAAAACCTATCTCACGTCACTGGGTGCCAAAGACAGCAGCACCGGAACAGCGCTGGTAGATATCATCAACAGTCAGTTTACGTCTACCAATCAGCAGCTCAATACGCTAAAACCTAATCTGGCCGACGAGACCAGAACCAATACGGCCGCGGTAGTTGAGGTATACACGCGAATGCAGAAAGCCGTTCGGATGCTCAAAGTAGATATGACGACGGCTATGAGTATTTCCATTACGTACACCGATAACGATGGCGACTAAGCGACGGCAGTTGGTGTACGATGTACGGCAGATTGATCAGTTAGCTGTATATCGTGCACCGAATACCGTAACCCTGTATTCACCCATGCGAACCTATCTTCGCAAAACAACCTCAGCCGCTCCACTGGCTGTTTTCAGAATCGCGTTCGGACTAATGCTCTTTGGGAGCATTGTCCGTTTCTGGAGTAAAGGGTGGATAGAGGAGCTATACATAAAACCGCACTATTTCTTTTCGTTCTACGGATTCGGGTTTGTGCGGCCGCTGGGGTCATACACGTACCTTCTTTTTGCGATTTGTGGGATATCGGCTCTGTTTGTTGCCATTGGCCTGCTCTACCGGGCGGCCATTGTTAGTCTGTTTCTGAGCTTTACGTACATCGAACTCATTGATAAGAGCACGTATCTGAACCATTACTATTTCGTGAGTATGGTTTGCCTGCTGCTGATCGTTTTACCCGCCCATCGCTACGTTTCGGTTGACGCCCATCAGGGGCGTGTGTTGCCCGCCGACCGGATACCGGCCTGGTGTCTCGACGCACTCAAAGTATTTGTTGGTCTGCTTTACGTTTATGCAGGATTAGCCAAACTGAACAGCGACTGGCTGTTTGACGCCCTTCCGTTACGTATCTGGCTACCCGCTCATAACGATTTGCCGGTTGTGGGCTTTTTGTTCAATTATGCCTGGGTGCCGTACGTATTTAGCTGGTTTGGTTGTTTGTATGACCTTAGCATTCCCTTTCTGCTCTGGAACCGCTCTACACGCCCCTGGGCATATGCTGCCGTAGTAGTCTTTCATGGATTAACAGCGCTGCTTTTTCCGATTGGCATGTTTCCCTACATCATGATCGTAACGGCGTTGATTTTCTTTTCAACTGGCTTCCACGAGCGAATTATTCGTCGATTAGGAAACTTTTTCTCATTTTCGAACCAGTTTCTGCGGCCAAATCGAACGTATACGTATCGTCCGATTTCAAGACGTATCGTTGTCGGATTACTCGTCGTCTTCCTGCTTTTTCAGATCGTTTTTCCGTTTCGGTATCTGCTTTATCCCGGCGAACTATTTTGGACCGAGCAAGGCTATCGTTTCTCCTGGCGGGTAATGCTGATGGAGAAGGCAGGTTATGCACAGTTTACCGTAAAAGACAGTGCGGGGCATCGCGTCATCGTCAACAACACCGATTTTCTAACGCCCTTACAGGAAAAAATGATGTCGACACAGCCGGATATGCTGTTGCAGTATGCCCATCTGCTGCGCGATTATTATTCACAACATGGTTTTCGGGCGCCCCAGGTGTACGTGGATTCATACGTAGCGCTCAATGGCCGGATGGGGCGCCCGCTGATTGACCCGAACACCAATCTGGCCAATGAACAGGATTCATTTCGACATAAACCCTGGATTACATCCTTCAATGATACGATTTACGGTTTTTAATTTCTTGACTAATCGTAGTTGTAATCGTGATGTTAGGTTCTTAAACCTGACATCACGATTACAACTACGCTCACACTCAGCGGTTTTAAGAAACCACGTGGTGTTGGGTTTGAGAACCCGACACCACGTGCTGAACAGTTATTTTATTCAGGTACGTACCAGTTTCTTATTAGTTCTGCTGATTATCGCTACACCCGCCCTCGCCCAATACCAGCTTTCGGGAGTTGTGCAGGCGCGGCACGACAGTTCGGCCATTAAAGGGTGTACAATCTACCTGAACGACGGAAAACGGACAGCCACAACCGATAGCCTGGGACAGTTTCTTTTTGCGGACCTGCCAAATGGCACTTACGTATTGCATACCAGCAGTCCCGACTTCAAAACGACAAAACTATCTGCCTCCATTACCGGGCGTAATCAACATATAATTATCCAGTTGTTCAGTCGGCTCGAAACGCTGAACGAAGTGACCGTAACCGATAAACAATCGGATTTCGGCTTTACCCGGATGCGGGGCGTTGAGAGCATGGGTATATATGAAGGTAAAAAATCGGAAGTCATCATCCCGGAGCAGTTGGTGGCCAACCTGTCAACGAATAATGCCCGACAGATTTACGCCCGCGTAGCCGGTTTGAATATCTGGGAAAATGAAGGGGCTGGATTGCAGCTCAGTGTTGGCGGACGTGGCCTTGATCCGAACCGGAGTTCAAATTTCAACGTGCGCCAGAACGGATACGACATCAGCGCTGACGCACTGGGCTACCCGGAAAGCTATTACACTCCCCCAATCGAGGCTGTTGGGCGGATTCAGATTGTGCGGGGTGCCGCTTCGCTTCAGTATGGTACTCAGTTTGGCGGATTGCTCAATTTTGTGATGAAAAAACCCGTTACGGATCGCAAATTTGAACTGACCGCCCGGCAAACCATCGGGTCTTTTGGGTTCTATAACGCCTTCACCAGCGCCAGTGGCACCGTCGGGAAAGTAAGTTACTATACGTTTTTTCAATACAAAAAAGGCGACGGCTGGCGGCCTAATTCGCACTTTACCAACTACACTGCTTTCGCTGATATTGATTACCATTTTTCAGAAAAAACAACGCTGGGCTTCGACATTACGCAGATGGGCTACCTGGCTCAGCAACCGGGCGGATTAACCGATGCGATGTTCCGCGAAAACCCAAGGCAAAGCAATCGGGAACGTAACTGGTTCAAGGTAAACTGGACAATGCCCGCTCTCCATTTCGATCATAAGATCAACGCTACCAACGAAATTAACATCCGGGTTTTCGGCTTATATGCCTATCGCTATTCGCTGGGTTTCCGGCCGAACCGGGTAGCCAGCATTGACGACAACAGCGAACGTGACCTAATCAAAGGCGACTTTCAGAATTATGGTGCCGAGGCCCGGTATCTGAAGCGGTATTCTGTGGCTCAGAAACAGGCGGTTCTGCTGGTTGGCGGTCGTTATTATCATGGCTATAATCATAGCATTCAGGGGCTGGGCAGCACGGGTAAAGATGCCAATTTCAACTTTATCGACAACGAGCAGGCAATCTCCTCCGATTATCAATTTCCTAACCGCAACGTATCCCTGTTTGCTGAGAATATCCTTTACGTGGGCGATAAGCTATCCATTACGCCCGGTGTTCGTTTTGAGTACATTCACACAACTGCCGAAGGGTTTTACGGCACCATCACGCGCGATCTGGCGGGAAATATTATCAATGCTACGCGTACCAACGAAACCCGGAACAATGGTCGGCAATTTGTGCTGGGTGGCCTGGGGATTAGTTACAAGCCAACTCCTCAGCTCGACATTTACGGCAATATGTCGCAGAACTATCGCTCCATTACGTTTAGCGATATGCGGATTGCCAACCCTTCGATGGTAATCGATCCGAATCTACAGGACGAAAAAGGCTATTCGCTTGACTTGGGTATACGTAGCACACAAACCACGCTGTATAATTTCGACATCAGCGCTTTTTACCTTAACTACAACAACCGCATCGGCGAAGTACAATTCTACGATCAGAACGACCGCGTTCTCCGACGCCGGGGCAACATAGGTCAGGCGGTTATTATGGGACTGGAATCGTATGCCGAAGCTGATTTGCTACGTCTGGCTAACCCGCTCAACGAAACTTTAAGCGGAGTTATTTTTGCCAACGTAGCGTTCATTCATTCTACCTACAAAGCGAGTGAGGTAGCTGGCGTGGTGGGCAATCAGGTGGAGTTTGTTCCCAATGTCAACCTGAAAAGTGGTGTTCGCCTGGGATACAAAAACCTGAAAGCCTCTTTCCAGTACACGTACCTTTCTGACCAGTTTTCTGACGCTACTAACGCCCGGGATGGTGGCGTATCGGCTGTTATTGGCTTGATTCCGGCTTACTCCATTATGGATGCCAGCGTGTCGTACCAGTTTAGCCGGTTCCGTCTGGAAGGTAGCCTGAATAACCTGGCCAATCGTGCTTATTTCACGCGCAGGGCTACGGGCTATCCAGGTCCAGGCATTCTACCCTCCGACGGGCGTAGTGTTTACCTGACGCTGCAAGTGAAACTGTGAACCATTACGCCGGTATTTATTGAATAGCTCTTTCGAGGTGTAAATCGGCGGTTGATCGCTGGTAGAGCTTGGCAGAAAAATGAGCTGAATATTCCGCTGCCGGGCCGACGTACCGAAATTCTGGATGGTTGTAATCACATCGCTGTCGATGTAAGAAGAACTTCTGCCATCGATTTCTACAATTGAATTGTCCGGCACACTTTTCAGCAGTTTTACCAGCTTCGCCTTGCTCAGAAACGATACGTAATCGCCCAGGCTCACGTGAATCCGCGTAATTTCCCGGTCCTGTTCCATTCGTACACGGTGGGTATTCTGGTAATGATCGCGCAGGATGAAGAAAATACCCGTGACCATGCCAATACCAATACCCGTAAGCAGGTCTGTCAATAAAATAGCCAGAATAGTAACGACGAACGGAATGAACTTGGATGTCCCTTCCGAAAACACTGCCTTGAATATTTCGATTCGGGCTAATTTGTAGCCAGTCACCAGCAGGATAGCGGCTAAACTCGCCCACGGAATTTTATTCAGCAAAGCAGGTAAAGTCACAACACATACCAGCAATAACGTACCGTGAATCAGCGCAGCCAGTTTGGTACGGGCTCCGGCATTGATACTGACTGAGCTTCTGACAATAACCGACGTCAGCGGAATGCCACCCAGCAGACCGCTAACGATATTGCCAATACCTTGTGCTTTCAACTCATGATTAGCCGGTGTTTTACGTTTTAGCGGATCGAGTTCATCCGAAGCTTCGATGGCTAAAAGTGCTTCCAGACTGGCCACAAGTGCAATGGCTACTGCCGATGTATAAACCAATGGATTACTCCACTGCGAAAAATCGGGGAGGGTAAACAACTGAAAAAATGCCTGTGCATTATCAGGAACCGGCAATTGTACCAGGTGATTGCCGCGTAGCGCCCATGGCGGCAGAAGCGTCCGGACAAGTTCATTGATACAAATGCCCAGCACTACAACCACCAACGCAGCCGGTACGTTTCGGACGAAGGCATACTGACGAAAACGAGGTTGCTCCCACAGGTAAAATATGCCTAACGACAACAAAGCGATCAGAATCGCTACGCCACTAAACTGACTTAACGCCATGTGAAGCTGCTCAATAATATTGAACCCGCCCGGCTGAAAAAGAGCAAACCCTTCAGCCGCATCGGCGTCGTAGCCAACCAAGTGAGGCAACTGCTTTACAATCAAAATAATACCAATCCCGGCCAGCATACCTCTGATAACCGACGAAGGAAAGAAATTGCTCACCATACCCGCTCGGGCAAATCCCAGCCCGATCTGAATCAGACCAGCAATGCAGGTGGCCAGCAAAAAAGCCGGAAACGAACCCAGCGACTGGATGGCGCCTAACGTAACAACAATTAACCCGGCTTCCGGCCCCGAAATACTGAGCGCCGACCGACTGGCAATACCAACCACCAAACCACCGACAATACCGGCAATAATCCCGGCAAAAAGGGGCGCTCCTGAAGCCAGAGCAATGCCCAGACAGAGGGGCACAGCCACCAGAAACGAAATCGAACCTCCGCGAATGTCGCCCTGAAGGTTGCTGAAATCTATAGAAAGTGGAAAAGTTTGCTTCGTTTTCATATCAAGTTGGTTGCACTATTAGTGCCCACCGCAGTAGGTTATATCACACAATCTGAGGGCGTTCGATCTACGTGTAATACAACCTACCAGCGACAGGTCTTTTCTTCAGTGAGAGCTTGAGTTATATACCAGGGTTACAACGCGCTGGTTGGCGATGATTTCGGGCCGCTATTCGACTGGCTGGTCGAAATTTTGGGGACCGTTACGGCCTCAATTTCCTGTATGCGCTGTTTGAGCTGGACAGCAGCTCTGTGGAGTGAATCAGCCCGCTGACTTTCCGCTTCGTATTGAGATCGATACCAGGTTTCGTCCTGACGTACCTGACGGTTATCGATGTACAGATTAAAAGCAATACAACCGAAAATGAGTCCCCAAACGGTTATCCAGTTGATCAGTCCACTATTTTTCCCAGCAGATTTGTTGTTGTCCATACTTCAAAAAGGTTTAAAGTATCCACTCTGACATTTAGGCAACAAAGTTCCGAAAATCAATAACAGCGTTAATTAAGGACCTGTTAGAAGGCTATAAGAGATCCATTAGAAGTTGATTAGAAATCAATTAGAGTCGCTTTGGTAAGCGTACTGTGAAGGTTGTACCGACACCTACCTGAGAGTCTACCTGAATCTGACCCCGGTGCAGTTCGATGATTCGATACGTTAATGGCAAGCCCACGCCATGCCCGTGAATACGCTTGACGTTTTGTGCCCGAAAAAACGGTTCGTAAATGCTTTTGATATCGGCTTCTTCAATCCCGACGCCTTCATCTTTGAAGGTAATGGTGGCCCAGCGATCGTTAGCGCCAAGGGTCACTTCTATTTTTTTGTCCTCCGAAAATTTGCATCCGTTTTCCATCAGGTTGAAAAAGGCCGAATACAGCAGCGATTTATTTCCTTCAATAGTCAGTGAGTGCTGGTTTTTTTCCAGCTCCCCTTCGAATGAGAAAATGACGTTGTAATCAAGCTGGTGATTCATCAGCATCTGAGCCGCCTGGTAAATCACCTCATCAATGGCGACCTCACTGAATTTCAGCGGTGTGGCGCCTAAACTGACCAGCGTTAGGTCGAGCAAGTTGTTGGTCAGTTTGTTCATCCGCTGAATCACTTCCAGCGCGGCCTTCCATTTGGCCTCATGCTCTTCAACAGTACGTCGCTTGAGCAGCGTCACTTCTATTTGACCCGTAATGATCGTTAGCGGAGTTCGTAATTCATGTGAGGCATTGGCCACAAAATTTCGCTGTACTTCAAAGCCTTCCTGCAAGCGATTGAGCATCAGGTTGAATGTATGCGCCAGCTGAGCAACTTCGTCCTGATCGTTTCCAGCCGTCACCCGCTGATTCAGATTCAGGGTTGTGATCTGGTCAACCTGCCGCACTACGTCGGAAATAGGCCGTAACGAACGCCCGGCGTATGCCCATCCCACAGCACCCACCAATGCCAGGCTGCACACCAGCCCGACAGCCATAATTGTGCCGAGATGCCCGATTTCCTCAATTCCGTACTGGTCGTAAGCGGAGGCCACAAGCACATACTCCTGATTTTTGTGTGGGTAAATAAACCCAATAACCTCCGCGTGCTTCTGCCGAAAAAACACTTCCCTTTTTGCCCGGATTGTCGTCAGAACTTCAGGTTTCACAATCGAACTGTCGCGCGTTGAATACACCATCCGGTTCAGCTGATCGTAAACGTTGATCTGTTCTTCGGGGAGCGCCGTCAGGTTGTTGCGTTCGATTATTTTGAACAGTCGAGCATCAATTTCGTCCTCATCCAGCAGAAGTCGGGCTGTGGTTTTTGCCTTGTCGCTCAGGCGCAGGTAAAAATCCCGCTGGCGGAAATACTTGGCGGTTGCATACACAACAAGCGAAAACAGCAGCAGAATTGCCGCTACCACCATCACGAAAATAAATGAAAGCCGAGCACGTATCTTCATGAGTTAGTCGTCGGAAGCCTGCATGATGTAGCCGATACCGCTGATGGTATGAATCAGCTTCTGCGGGAAATCTTTATCAATCTTTTTGCGCAGGTAATTGACGTACACATCCACAACGTTGGTACCCGTATCGAAATTCAGGTCCCACACCTGCTCCATGATCTCGTTGCGGGTAAGCGCCCGATTCTGATTTTTCAGAAAAAACTCAAGCAGAGCCAGCTCGCGGGCGGTCAGCAGAATTTTATGGTTATCCCGCTTCACGGCTTTACTTTGTTGATTAAACTCAAGATCGGCAATTTTCAGTACGTTAGCTTCCAGGGGCGCACCGGCGTTACGTCGGTTGAGCGCCCGCAATCGAGCAACCAGCTCCCGAAATTCGAAGGGTTTTACCAGATAATCGTCGGCCCCGGCCTCGAAACCATCAACCTTATTGTCGGTACTACCAAAAGCGGTTAGCATCAGGATTGGCAGGGCACCAAACTTATTACGTATCATACGGCATAAGTCATACCCATTAATGACCGGAAGATTTACGTCCAGAATAACCGTATCGTATTCATGTTCAGCCAGTTGACGCTGGGCTTCCATCGCATTGCCCGCCGTATCGGCGACAAAGTCATATTCCTCTAAACCACTTTTTATGAGCGCAGCAACCTCCCATTCGTCTTCAACAATCAAAACTCGCATAGTGTCTTCTGATAGCGGCTTACACAACAGTAGCGAAATTAGATAAGCTTATCGAAATCACCCTTATCGTACGTTAATCTGTTTTTAATCTCTCAGTAAAAACCAGTATTCACGTGTATTGTTAGCCCTGAACCTGTTTAAACTTCCTAAAAATGGCTTTTATCGAATGGCGTTTTTGTCATTCCGACGCCAGGAGGAATCTCAAGCTTGACTATATGCGACGTTGAGATTCCTCCTGGCGTCGGAATGACAAAATATAACCAATATTTGACAGAAAAGAAATACTCCAAATAGGCGCTTTAATACGATCATCTATTGATTATCAAGCCCGTCTATAAATCCGTCAGAAGTTGCACCACAATCACAGGAGGCTGCTTATCCGATGTCTGTTCGTAGGCAACCAGCGTGCCCCGCGCTGTCACAAGAGCCGCCGGGTACGTAGCATCGACGGCTTCGGGAGTGATATACTTTGTGGCACTGCTCAGTTTACCGTCAAACGTGCGCATACCAACCCGCTGTACAAAAGACCCGATCTCGCCCGTTCCATCTTTCGAAATGGCTTCATCCCAAACCCAAATGAGCCGCTTACCGTCAGATACGATTTGCGGGTGTTTTGCCCGGTTTGACCACACTCCCGCAACGAGTTTATCAGCGCCCAAGCGAGCCAGCCGAACACCAACTGCATTCTCTTTGCCCGAAAACCAGGTCATCAGTATTTCATTACCTACCTGAGCGACAACCGGCCCCGCATGTGGGCAGGCGTTTACCTGCCAGTTATCGGCAAAGACAACGTTCGGTTTGCTAAAGGTTTTACCGCCATCAGTCGATACGGCCGTGCTGATGTCACGGGCAGAAGGCTCCCCCGATTTGGCAGCTACTAAGTCGCGATACGTTATGTGGATCTGTTTCTGAGTATCCACAAATACGTTTGTCCGGCAGCATTGGCAGGCATTGTCATCGACCAGAACGGCCGTACCAAACCCTTTTCCTTTTGTTGTCTGCGCAAACACAACGGGCCGCCCTTCCAGACCAGGCAATTTTTCATCGAGCCAGACGGCCCCGATTTCGCCGTTCGGTAAACGGACCAGATCGCTATACGAATGACTTTTTCCGGGCGATACGTCCTGATGCACGGGTTTGGGTTCGGTCCAGGTCTGTCCCCTATCGGTAGACAGGGTATACAGCAAATCCGCGGCAAAGCGCGATTCGGGCGTTGGCCGCGGCACTTCAAAAACAGCTACTACGGTTCCGTCCGTTTTTACAGCTAGTTTGGGCATTCCTTCGGCGTGGGCAGATATACCCGCAGGCGTCTTTACACGTATTTTTTCGCCAAAGGTTTGACCAGCATCTTTCGATAAGGCGAAGTAGAAAGCGGCTTCGTTGTCGCCGGTTTTCTCGGCCCAGCTAATCAACGGATTTCCTGCTTCGTCGGTGGTCAGACGCGGAACAGTGCCAGCAAACTGCGGGTTTGACATGCGTGTTACGGGCTCCGGCTTTTCGACTGTAAACCCAAGGATTATCAATAGAATAAGAAGATTTTTCATGATTTATTTTCCTGAAAAAGTGTACTGAATACCAAAAACAAAGGTGCGCGGAGCCGCCGGGTTGTAGGTAGTTCGATCCGTTGTATTATTGCCTCGGGTAGCGTTTGTGGCAAACAGGGCGTTGGTTACGTTCAATACATTTGAAAAGACCTCAACACCTTTCCACTGGTAGCCAACCCGCACATTGGCCACATCATAGCCACCATACCGAACGGAGTTGATCTGATTCTGATACCAGCCCGCTAGGTGCTGCCACTCGGCCGACGTCCGGAAGTTTTTGAACCAGGCGGGATAATAGCTGATTTCGGTGTTCCAGAGCGCACGCGGAGCCGATGGCATATCCCTGCCGTTTACGTTCTGCACCGCATCGGAAGCGCGCTGGCTGAGCGTAAATTCCACAAACTGATGCACAGCGTACGTTCCGCCAAAGCGAAAAAACACCTGTTTCGATGGCCGATACGTAACGCCAAGTTCAATACCCCGATGCAGCGTCCGGCCCGCCGATTGGTAATCAAATGAATTGTCGGGCAAACGGATATTGAGCAGTTCGTTGGTCCCGTTCATCTGATAAATTGCTCCGTCGAGGTAAATTTTATTGTGCAGCAGCGAAGCCCATCCGCCCACTTCCAGATTATCGAACCGGGCGGGCTGAAGGTTGTAGTAAAATAAATCGCCCGCTGGCGTGAGGGTAGTCCGTTTGAGAAAAATCGACGTGAGTGCCGGTGGCGAAAACCCTTTCGAATAATTGGCATACAGGCCTTTACCATTTCCCAAGTCATACGTAGCACCAATCTTAGGTGTTGCCTGGCTGTACGTTTTTCCGCCGGAATTCCTGTCCAGCGCATTGGTATAATCGAACGCCATGCGGTCGTAACGAACGCCAGCCGATATACGTAGTTTGGGCAAAGGCTCAAGATCATATTGAACATAAGACGCTACGTTATGAATGTCGGCCTGGTAATTAGCCAGCAGAATGTCAGGGCGCTCCCGCAGCTGTGTATATTTCAGAACGGATTTTTTATCGGGTCTCAATTCAGCCGCCAATTCTGTCTGGTAGGCATAATACGTGTTGGGCGAAAGGTCGAGTGTGGCACCAACCATGAGTTTGCTATTCAGCAAACGAAAGCGTTGCGTATGCTGGGCAATAAACCCATAACTCCGAAAATCGTTGCTGTTGATCTGCCCCGTAGCGGTTGATGAACCGCTCGCCCAGCGAATTGAATAGGTCGGGTTCTGACCAACGCTGTTGTTGCGCAAAAACGCTGTAACGAAGGTTTGTGATCCGTTTTTCCAATCGTGCTCAAGGGTCAGTCGGGAACGTAACGAGAACGTTTTGCGGTAGGTAAAATCGGTGGTGCTGACGTATTGCCGGGCAAAAAATGCTGTACTATCGACGTTGCCGCTGGTTTGCGAATCATAGTTATTGTACGAAAACGTTCCGGTCAGTCGTGTTCGGGACGTAACGGCATACTCGAGCCGGGCGAAATAGGAAGATTTATCATAATCCGAACTGGCTAGCCACGAATCGCGCTGCTTCGACACAAACCCACCCAGATAAATGCCAAACTTCCCCTGTCGGGCACCCGCCCCAAACTGAAGACGCTGATAACCCCACTGGTCGGCCTGAATGCCCACACGGGCGGTGGGTACGGCCGTTGGTCGCTGAGTAATAAAATTCACGGCCCCACCCACAGCTTCCGGCCCAAAAATGGACGAAACCGGCCCTTTGACCACCTCAATGGAACTGACCGTGAACTGATTCATTTCCAGCAGGGCGTTGTGATTGAAAACGCCCATCGGTCGAATGGGAACACCATCTTCCATATACAGGAAATAGGCGTTGGTGGTCATGGGTTGCCGAATCGCCATCATATGCTGTTCATTCCCCAGATTGACCATCAGTATCCCCGGTGTTTTGTTGATCACTTCATAAATGCCCGTTGGCTTCGTTTCTTCGATAAGTTTAGGGGACAGTTTATAAATGGCGATGGGCGTTTCAGTGCGTAAAGCCGCTTCGCGATTTCCCGTAACGACCACCGTTTGCAGATCTTCAACGGCTGGTTCAAGAGCGATTTGTAGAGCCTGGCCTGGCGTCAGACGAACCTCCTGCCGGTGGTAGCCCACGGCCGAAACGATAATGGTTGCAGCATCAGCTGTCAGCGAGAAATGACCCTCTCTGTCGGTTACCGTACCGAGTTTCCGGTCGGTCGATACAATGGCTACCCCCGGAATCGGTTCTTTGGTCTGGGCATCAAAAACAAGCCCCTGTTTTACCGTCTGTGCTGACGTACAAACGGCAGTAATGGCCCATAACCAGGCGGCTATGAGAACGATATATGTTTTCACAAAAGTTTTAGTTTAGATCGACGATAAGCCCCAGACCATAGTCCAGTGCCATAAACATAGCGTTGCGCCAGACTTTAGTCCGGTAGCGGCAACGGTACTGTCTGATCTAAACCTGGGGTGGCTGCAATAGCCCCGATGAAGGAGTAAGGTAAGAAGGAAGTTGATAAGCGGGCAGGGCCGATCCGGTTAGTTGAGTCCAGTGAGGTGAGAACTCAAACAATTGTCCTAACTCGCAATATAACTGCACAATTGGGGTGTTCTGAACGCGCTCGGATGTTTCTTTGTCCTGCTTATCCTGCTGCGCTTTTAATTTCTTCGCCAGATAACACTGCCCGTCGCAATGCAGCTGAGGTTTGTCCCGGTTTTCGCACAGAACCCGGGCAATGTAATCTTTATTGACCTGATAGCACGCAATGGTCCCCCACTGACTAACTGTTGGCAGTAGTGTTGCAAAAAGCAGGAGATAGATGAGGACCTTCTTCACAAGATTACAAAGGTACGTAGCGGAACGAATGGTTGGTTGATTTTTCTCCGTGTACTCGCCGATTTTGCGGTATCAAGTACGCATCCGTTTGAATCTCTACCTCAGTAGTCCTGACTGTTTAATCCAGTTTTTTCAGATTCAACTCGATGAATTTCATCCACTTACTGCCATCTCTCGAAAATTCACCGGTTTCATACCAGGTCTTTTTAGCCGGATCGAGCGTAATGATGTATCGCGTTTTACCACCTCCGTTTGGTACGTCGAAACCCCATTCAAACTTATTCTCGGCGACCACATCAAAGTACGCATTCGTGGTAAAACCTTCTTTTACGTACGATTTGAACTTGAATTTCTTGTCGGCAGGATCATAATTGACAACCGCAAAGGCATTGAAAACAATATCCTCGGTATTCATCGGCCGTCCGGTTCCTTCAATGAGTAACACAACTCCGTTTAGTCGCCACTCAATTTTTTCCTGCTGTGCTATTGTCTCGGTTTTGCCCAGACCTTTCGAGTGGGTAGCTTCGCCTTTCCAGTTGCCAACAAAGTAGGCTAATTTCTGCATTTGTGTTTTACACTCAGCCGAAAAATCTGGTGATTGCGCGAACGCAGGAGCCACAAACAGACCTAGCATACCGATGAGGAAAATCGCTTTCATATAGATTGGTTTTTGGTTTAGCGTTTTTCAATGTACTCTTTGAGCACCTGGATATAGTCGTCAAATGCCTGTAAACCTTTGGACGTAATGCGGCAGGTTGTCAGCGGTTTTTTTCCCTTGAATGACTTCTCAATAGTCAGGTATTCCGCCTGAGCGAGCTTGTCGAGCTGAACACTCAGGTTGCCCGCTGTGGCATTGGTTTTTTCTTTCAGGTAAGTGAACTCCGCCGATTCGACACTTATCAGCAACGACATGATGGCCAGTCGTAACTGCGAGTGCAACAGCGGGTCAAGATCTTTAAACATAGGGAGTTAACTAACTGTCAGGCAGGATCAGAAATTGACTGCTTATTTCTGCAAAAACGTACCAGGCCTGCCTATCTCTTTTGAAGCAGGTATCCGGGTAATAGATATCCGATGATAATGACAATGGCGGATATCAGAAACTGCGTCTCACCTTTAATTATAAAACACAAAATACCCCCCACCCAGAATGCCGCTCCTCCAACCAATAGGGGTGTAAACCGAAGTAACAGGCCCGTAATCAGTGTTGGAGCCGCCATAATAACGAGCACCAGCGCCGGAATTTGCCAGTTCACCGCTTTACCAAAAGCAATCACAATGGCGATGGTGACGCTAAACGAAATCCAGATACCTGCCGACAGGCGGTCGAAATGGGTTGTTACGCCCGCCCTGTTTTCCTGCCGATAGCCATAAACGATACTAAGAATGAAAGCTGGAATGGTAATCAGCCAGATTCGATACGGATGAGCGACCTCGAACTTGAGCAGCAGGTATACACCCATATTGATAAGCGCGATTACCCAGCCCCACAGCAGAAAATAAAAGCTGTTTTGTTTCAGGTTCCCTTTTACCTGAGCAATCATGCTGGTAATGATCCGCAAGCTGTCTTCAGCCGACATGGTTGGGTCTTCCGATTGCATAGTTTTTCGTTTTTCGAATCAAACATAAACTAGTTTATAATATAAACCAAATAAATCATTTGTTAGCTTAAATCGATCTTTAGCTGGACAAATCCTTTAAGATTAATACTTTCTATCGATTCTGTTGTTTTTGACTACCTGTTGCATTCGCTGACATTTTACTTTTGGCTTATGAAGTTTACGGTTTTTCTATTGTCGCTCTGGTTATTGTTATTGACGGGATTACCCTGTCCGGATGCAGACTGCCATACGACTTCAACCGTAATGACTCATTCGTCGCAGTCCGACGAGCACGATCATGGCCATAAGGCGCCCTGTAGCCCGTTTTGCCATTGTGCCACCTGCTTTGGCTTCTCCATACCTCGCCTGTTCAACTACGCATCTTCATCCGAACCTGTGGCTCTTATTTCGTCGGAGCAGGTTTTTGATTACCAGTCTCCCGATCAGGCCGACATCGCTGATTCTATCTGGCAGCCGCCCAAACTGTAACCGTTTTTCGTGGATTTTTTCGCGGTCGATCATCTATCGACCGGATGGTTCCATTGTATTCTCCGTACAAGATGAAAAACGTTCTTTTATTTATATTTATCTCTATTACAGTCTTTTACAAGCCTGCATTTGGGCAGGATACAGTGCGCGTTATGGTTCGTCACCACCTTACCAGCCAACCCATTCCGGGTGCCACCCTGTTGCTGGTCGGTACAACAACCGGCTTCGCAACCGATACGTCTGGGTTTGTGACGTTCCAACTCCCTCCAAACGGTGCCCGTCGATTGCGTATTTCAGCGGTTGGGTTTCGGTCCATCCTCCATACACTTGCTACTACCTCTACGGATACAATACGTATCGCTCTTGAACCGTCGGAGGAGGAGCTGGACGAAATAACGGTATCCTCCACACGTAGCGGCCGAACCGTTGCTGACGAACCGACGCGCGTGGAGGTGATCGACAATGAAGAACTCGACGAAAAAGCGAATATGCAGCCTGCCAACATTGCCGTAATTCTGCGCGAAAGTCCGGGCATTCAGGTGCAGCAGACGTCCGTTATGTCGGCGAATGCTACATTCCGAATTCAGGGGCTAGATGGCCGGTACACGCAACTGTTGCAGGATGGCTTACCGCTTTATAGTGGCTTTTCGAGTGGCTTGAGCCTGATGCAGGTTCCTCCATTAAACCTGAAGCAGGTGGAAGTTGTGAAAGGTTGTCAGTCTACTTTATACGGCAGTGGCGCCATTGCCGGGCTGGTCAATCTGGTTACGAAAGAGCCAACCCGTGAGCGCGATCTGTCGTTTCTGATAAATGGTACGTCTGCCCTTGGCCTTGATTTGAATGGGTATTACGCCCAGCGAAATGAGAAGGTGGGGGTTACGCTGTATGCTACCCGAAACCTGCAACGCGCCTTCGACCCGAATCATGACCAGTTTTCGGATTTGCCCCAGATAGCCCGAACCACACTGCAACCTAAATTTTTCTGGTATCCGAGTACTACAACGACGGTTTCGGCCGGGGTGATCTGGACGGATGAGCAACGTACCGGCGGATATTTGCCGAGCATCAGGAGCGAATCGAGCACGGGCTACACCGAAGCCAACAACTCCCGACGGCTGGCCACTCAGTTTCGGCTGGAGAAACGCTTTACGAACGATGCGGTTTTGACGATTAAGAACAGCTTCAGCCGTTTTAAACGTGCTATCGTTTTACCAACGTATCAGTTCGACGGCCTTCAGCAATCGTCTTTCTCGGAGATAAATTATTTCAAACACCAGGCCAAAACCGACTGGATCGTTGGCGCAAATGTATGGACCGACAATTTTCGGGATGATAGCCCGACTACGGGCTCAGGCACAAACGTTATTTATCGTCAGACGATTGCGGGTCTTTTCATTCAGAACACGCTTACCCTTTCTGAAAAACTTAGTGTGGAAACCGGCCTCCGCAGCGACGTAGTGAGTACCCAGGTAAGCGCCACACCCAGCACTGATCAGGCAAAGGTATTTTTGCTGCCTCGTTTTTCGGTCCTTTATCGGGTCTCAGAACACTGGACGAGTCGGCTGGGTGGCGGACTGGGTTACAAAGCCCCGACGATTTTTACGGAGGACGCCGAGCGACTCTCGTTCCAGGGTGTTGATTTGCGGTCGATACGTAGCGATCAAACAGAAGCCTCGATGGGCCTGAACTGGGATATCAATTACCGGACTGAGCTAGGCGACAAAACCACCCTGTCGATCAATCAGTTATTCTTTTATACGCAGCTCAATCGACTGACTATTTTAACGCAGCAACCAAATGGATATGATTTTCGAACGGCCAATGGACATCTATCAACGCGAGGGTTTGAAACCAACGTCCGTATGGTTTATCATGATGTTCATGCGTTTTTAGGCTATTCTTTTATTGACACACAACGTCGTTACGATAACCTGACGGGCATGATTCCGCTAACCGCCAAACATCGGCTTTATTTTACGACCCTGTATGAAACAGACAAGCTGAAAACCGGCTTTGAAGCGTTTTATTCGGGGCATCAGCAGCGAACAAACGGAACCATTACGCCGGCTTACTGGACCGTCGGGTTTATGATCGAACGGAAATGGCAATTCAGCCCAACGATGAAAGGCAGCCTCTTTATTAACTTCGAAAATTTCCTTGATGTGCGGCAGTCCCGCTTTGAATCGCTGGTAACAGGTACGCCTGTACAACCGACATTTGTGACCGACATTTATGCACCTACCGATGGGCGAGTCATTAATGCAGGCATCAAGTTTAAACTTTAACTTATAAACTGTAGCGGGGACACATAGTCTTCGCTCCATTACACCATGCCGCACGAACACGATCATCAAGACCACGCTGGGCATAATCACGGTCCCGTTGTGCTGACCAGCATCAACCGCGCCTTGATTATTGGCGCCGGTCTGAATGCGATTTATGTTGTTGTCGAGTTTATTTTAGGATTCTACTACAACTCGCTGGCGCTCATTGCCGACGCAGGCCATAACCTTAGCGACGTAGCGAGTTTACTGCTTTCGCTGCTGGCGTTTCGACTGGCCAAGGTTCGTCAAACCCCGAGCTTTACGTATGGTTACCGAAAAAGTACCGTGCTAGCTTCTCTCACGAACGCGGTTATCCTGCTGATTACCATTGGCGCGATTTTATGGGAAAGTTTTCAGCGGTTTCGGCATCCTGAGCCAGTGGCGGGTGGAGCCGTTGCCTGGGTAGCTGGCTTTGGTATTCTTGTCAATTCAGCATCGGCTTTGTTGTTTTACCGGGATAAAGAACACGACCTGAATGTAAAAGGGGCCTATCTGCACCTGGCCGCCGATGCTCTGGTTTCACTGGGGGTTGTCATAGCGGGTATTATTATCAGTTACACCGGCTGGGTCTGGCTCGATCCGATCATTGGCATTGCCGTAGCGGTGGTCATTATGGGCTCAACCTGGAATCTGCTCACCGACAGTTTACGGCTGTCGATGGATGGCGTTCCGGTAGGCATTGACCTACCCGAAGTACTGGCCGACCTGCGGGCAGTAACGGGCGTGCAGGATGTACATCACGTACACGTATGGGCGATGAGCACAACCGAAAACGCCCTGACGGCCCACCTGGTTCTCCAACCGGGCCTGACCGACGAACAGATTGCCACCCTCAAACACGACGCCCGCCATCGACTGGAACACCGCAATATCAGCCACGCTACGCTTGAAACGGAGATTGTGGCCTCAGATGATTGTAAAACAGAAATTTGCTAGGCGATACGTATTCCGCTTACTGGATTATGGCAATACATCACTGCCCTAGTTTGACGTTTGCCCCCACCCCAAACGTGAGCTTGCCACCTGCCATATACTGAATTATCTGGGCTTTGGCTCCATAGCTGCTGGGAACAAAAACCGAATGTTTCATCTGAACTTTGTCGGTAGATGTTGGCAGACGACCGCACGACCAGATTGTTGGATCATCCCAATTACCATCCCGTAACGTTGAAATTCCCTGTGTACACGCATCCGTTGTTTTAAATGAAGTTGTCGTCAGAAACAAAGAGCCACCTGTACACTGACCACGTACCTGCCATTCAAAGGTGGTATAATTTCCTAGTCCCGTGAGCGAGTAGCTTGTTCCGACAATATTCGAAACTGTATTCCAGATTGCCGTGCCTGCTATACGCCACTGTAGTTCGTAACTTACATTTTCACCCGAATCATTCCAGCGCAGCAGTGCAGATGAGTTTGTTACAGTTTCGGCCCACAAATTATCCGGCGCTGCACAGGTAGTTTGAAAGGTAGCCGACGTACTGAAATTCGACTGACAGTCTGATCGAACCTGCCATTCATAGGTAGTATTATTTGCTAAACCCGTCAGATTGTAAGGAGGAGTAACACTGGCTGGTGTAGTGTTCCAGTTGGTAGCCCCTATAGCCCGCCATCGAACAATGTATTTTGCCAATGCAAATGTATTCCAGCTTACCTGAGCTGAGCTGGATTTTATTTTACTCGTTGAAAACGAATAAATGTAGGTTGCCGGACAGTTAATGTCAAACGAAGGGCCGGCTGAAAAGGGGCCATCACTAGCCATGAGGCATGCACCACGTATACGCCACTCATAGGTCATTCCGGTACTCAACCCTGTAAGGAGGTAAGGCGATGACACATTTTGGACCATATTCCACGTAGAGCTACCCACAGACCGCCACTGCAATTGATAAGTAGACTCAACGCCGTCCCAGACAAGTTGCGCACGATCCACGTAAGATGCATTAATAAACATATTGGCAGGAGCCACGCACTGTGTGGTAAACTGAACAGGGATAGTATAGGTAGTCACAACATTATCACAGACCGTTGCGACAGCCCACTCGTACGTTGTATTATTCGCTAAACCCGTCAGCGAATAAGGTGAGCCGTTTACCGTTCCCAGTGTGATCCAGTTTGCCGCACCAACTACACGATACTTTACAGAATAATTTGCCTTTGGCCCACTCCAGCTTAATGTGGCAGTTGACGATCCTACGTTTACGGCAGATGTATAAGAAGGCATTAAGCAGCCCGTTTTAAATACAACCGGATAGGTAACAGTAGAAAGATTTGATGAACAGGGCGTTTGCAGACGCCACTCATAGAGCATATTGTTGCTCAATCCGGTCAGCGAATAATTGCCTCCTACAATTCCAGGCACCGAATTCCAGCTAGTTGTTCCGGCCGCGCGCCATTGCACCGTAACCGGTGAACTTACATTTTCCCATATGAATGTTGCTCCCGTTGACGAAATATTATTGACGTACGTATAATTGGGTTTAGGGCAGTATGTAGTAAATGAGTTCGGAAAGCTGTACGTGATTGCTCCTCCTGTGTTAACATATCCGGCACGGACCTCATAAGTTGTCCCAATGTTCAGGTTAGTGAGCTGATAGGACCGTGTCGTAAGTGGCCCACTAGTGCTCCATTCTCCGTAAGCTTCCCGCCATTGTAAATAATAGGTCGAATTCGGCCCGGCATCGCCCCATGTAACTTGGACTGATGGTCCTGACAGACTTGCTATTGATGTATAAAAATTAATGGAAGGCGAAGTGGCTGAGAGCGTCTGAAATGTTAAAGGCGTATTGGCGTATGCTGTCTGCTCGTTGGGAGAACAAACCGACTTGAATCTAAACTCATAAGTTGTTCCGGAGAGTAATCCAGTTAACGAGTAGGTTGTACTGATGAGGTTGGTCACTTCATTCCAGCCAGCATTGATATAAGCCTGTCGCCATTGTAGATCAACCGGAGCATTATCAAGATTCTTTTCCCAGCTTAGCACAACCGACTGCATTGCAATATTCGTGGCATATGTATTTGAAGGTCCCTGACACTCTGTATGAAAATAGTTAATCGCTGTTGAGGATATGTTTAATCCACAGATCACCTGAACGCGGTAGTCATAATACGTATTGCTTTGCAATCCGGTTAACGAAAGGCTTGATCCCGTCACCCCACTCACCGTTGTCCAGGCAACTGTTCCACTGATTCGATACTGGATTGTATATACCGTTTCGGATGATGTAGTGGACGAGTACCACGTTAATTGTGCCTTATTAGCGCCTACACCACTAACACCCGCATTCGAAATGGATGGACAACTGGTCTGGAATGTTTGAATAAGAGAAAAAGTCAGCCCTGGGCCACCACAGCTTTGCCCTACCCGCCATTCATAGGTATTTTCAGCCGTCAGGCCCGTCAATAAATAGTCTGTTCCGGTTACTGAAACCTCCGACCATGTCGATGTTCCACTTATTCGCCACTGAACGGTAAATGGCCCCGAAAAATAATTAGACCAGGATAGCCGGGCCGATGTAGCGACTGTCTGCGCCGACAAATAAATTGGAGCAAAACAGTTGACCGTAATAGATCCTACTGTTGAGTAAGCTGACATTATTCCCGCCTGACACTCCGCCCGGATATGGTACTCATACGTATTGCCATTAGTTAACCCCGTTAATGAGTACGTTTTCCCCAAAATCCCTGCTACGGTCGTCCAGTCTGACGTTCCGCTAACCCGGTACTGAATTTCGTAATGTCGATTGTTCGTAAATGCATCATTGGGATACCCCCAGTCTAATTGTACCGAAGTCGACGAAAGCACGGCCGCATTTAAAAGCCAGGGAACAACGCATTGCAACTGAACAGAAACGGCAGGTGAAAACGAACTGGCCAGCCCTGGCGTACATTGCTGACGCACCCGCATTTCATACGTAGAGCCGACCGTCAGATTGGTTAATGTATACGACTTATTCGTTAATCCGGTTATCGAATTCCAGGTAGAACTCCCGGCCTGCCGCCATTGTAATTCATAATTGGAAGAATAGGCAGAACCATTCCAGCCAATAGATATCGATGAGTTGGTCTGCTGAAAATAATCGCCCAGGATGGGGACAGCACAGTTTGTTGTAAACGCATAGCCGTTGGCAAAGTCAGAATACGCCGTTTCCGAACAGATGAGCCGAACCCGCCATACATAGGTTCGCCCCGGTGTTAACCCAAACAATCGGTAACGTTTTTCGGCCCAGTAGTTTTCTGTCCCGTAAAAAGGATCGGTTTCATTCGCTTCCGGCCTCAATACAACCCAGTCAGTACCGGTTACGTCCCGATACTGAATTTCATAACGGTTATTGGTTCCGGCATTGAACCAGTCCAACTCTGCCGACGTAATGTCTACATTCTGTACGGTAAGATTGGAAAATGGCTGTCCACACTGAACCTGAAACGTCTGTGTAGACGGGAAATCGCCAGATGAGCCCGAACAACTGGCTCGTACCCGCCATTCATAGGTAGTGTTATTGATTAAATTCGTTAACGTATACTGGGTTGCGTTTATGCCACTTACCGATGTCCAGGTTGCGCTACCGCTCGGCCTGTACTGTAGCTCATAAGGAGGATTTGAGTTATACACCGACCACCTAAGCGTAGCAGACGACACCGTTAAATTACTGACATTGAAATTAGTCGGTTGCTGACAAATTGGTGTGAACCCTCGGGCATACGAGTAGTCAGATGTAGCCGTACCTGAGCAGATCCGACGAATCTGCCATTGGTAAGCCAAATTAGGCGTGAGGTTGATTAGCGAATACCGCATGGTTGTAATACCGGTCACGGTTGTCCAGTTTGTAGCACTTGCCTCTTTCCATTGCAGATCATATACACCGGGCGACGAATCTTCCCAAACAAGGTCTACCGAAGTGCTTGTCAGGTTTTCCTCCCGGAAAACACTTGGATAACTACAGGAAAGAAAGGCTAAGGGACCATTGACAAAGTCAGAAGCTTCGGTTTGCGAACAAAGCTGTCGAACTCGCCATTCATAACCAGTCCCGACAATAAGCCCTGCCTGGTCATAGCTTGTTGTAGCAATACCCGAAACGACCGACCAGCTTGCGGCTCCCGCAACCCGATACTGCAGTTCAAATACACCTGCCGCAGCGCTACTCCACGAAAATTGTAAGCTGTTGTTACTTAACCTGTAAGCAGACAAATAACCGGGTGCAGAACATTGAGTTGTAAATACCTGGCTGGTCGTGTACGTTGAAACCGCAGCTGATGGACAGGCACCCTGAATTCGCCATTCGTAAATGGTATTGTTGGATAGCCCAGTGAGTAAATATGGCGATTTGACCCCCACTACCGTTGCCCATCCCACTGCTCCTGCTGCCCGCCATTGTAAATTGACTGGAAATCCATAGTACCAGTTGAGTGTAGCAGAATTATGCGCTACAGCAGTAGCCGTTAAATCTGTAGGCAGCGGACAACGCGTACGAACCGTTTGTATTTCGGTAAAGTCTGATTTTGAGGTAGACGAACAAACAGTACGTACCTGCCACTCATAGGTTGTTTCGTTGGTTAGTCCTGTCAGTGCATATTCCGTTAGGGCAATATTTTCTACCAGATTCCAGGCAGAAGCGCCGGCAATACGCCATTGAAGATCAAATCGAACTTGTGTCAGCCCGCAACTCCACTTCAGTTCAACGGCATCGGGATTGCTTAATGAGGTCTGCAGATTAGTGGGCAATGGACATTGCGTTTGAAACAAAGGGCCATTAATAAATTCAGAAGTTGCCTCAGACGAGCAGACTGCCCGAATCTTCCATTCAAAATACGTATCGCTGGGTAATCCACTCAACGTAAGGGAGTTTGCAGTAATGTTATTGACTACTGTCCAGGCTGATGATCCGGCTGCACGCCACTGCACTTCGCTATTTGTGCTCGTGTTGGATACAGTCCAGCTTAGCTTCACCGACTGACTCCCAACCGAGGATGTACTCAGAAAATAGGGAGCATTACAGATTGTCTGAAAAGCAATTACATTTGAAAAAGTCGACGTATCGCCCACAGCACATATGCCGCGTACCCGCCATTCATACGTAGTATTATTCGCTAACCCCGTCAAGGAGGTATTACTGAAAGTGGTCACCGGATTAGTAGTCCAGTTTGCGTTGCCTGCCACCCGCCATTGCAATTGATAGGTAGACGAGCTATTTCCATAATAGTTAAGGCTCGCCGATTCATGAGTCACGCTACTGGTACTGATATATAGAGGGGGTTGGCAATCTGCTTTTACTGCTGAGGTGACTAGGCAATAGCTAAGAAGTAAAGCAAGCAGGTAACGAACAGGCATAGATGGGACGTGAAGAATAAACCCCCAATTTGCCAACTACATCCAGATAAAGCAACTTTCTTGGCAATAAATGAACAAATTTTCCTTAAATCATTCTTAAATCTTAAGAAAACATATAAGAAATTATAGTGACATCTACGTATATAAATTTAGCGTTTTGAGAGAATTGCTTTTCATGTTTCTCTCAAAACGCTCTTTTAGTTAAAGGCAATCGCCTTCGGGTGTGCAGGTTGGTCCTTCTGCAACCTCAAGTACGGTTTCTACCTGTGCTTTTTTCCATTCAGCATACGATTGTCCTAGTGCATCAAGAAACGTTTGGCTCTCCTGCGCGCCCGATACAGCGTATTTGCGGTTGAATACAAAAAACGGTACGCCCTGAACCCCGAGCTGACGAGCTTCATAAATATCGGTACGTACGGCGTCGGCGTATTGATCACTCGCCAGTACGGCCTTCACATCGTCGGCGTCCAACCCTATGCTTGTGCCTAATTGAACTAACGTATCGACGTCGGCCGTGTTTTTGCCCTCCGTAAAATAAGCGGCAAACAACTGCTCTTCGGCTTCATTCTGAAGATTATGCTGCTTCGCCAGGTGCGATAATCGATGGGCATCGAACGAGTTGGCCGTAACGGCTTTATCGAAATGAAATGTCAGACCTGCCTGTTTGGCAATACCTGTTACGTGGTCGGTCATTTGCTGGGCCTGCTGTACGCTCATGCCTTTCCGTTCGGCCAGGTATTGCTGAACCGTTTTGTCGGGAACCGTCGGCTGATTAGGATCAAGCTGAAAACTCTTCCAGATGATTTCGACATCCTCCCGGCCGGCAAATTGCGAGAGAGCATTTTCAAACTTTCGCTTGCCAATGTAGCAAAACGGGCACATGACATCCGACCAGATTTCGACCTGCATTTTTTGAGCGGTTGTATTACGCATATTCAGAGTGGTTAGTGAGCGGTTCTAGGCCAACTGCCCGTGTAGCGCATGTACTTTGTGGGCGTAGCGATAAGAAACCACCAATATCCCAAAGAACACAAGTGGACTAATAACCATTCCCAGCGGATCACCACTACTGATGTGTGCAATAGCCGCTGAGATAAATGTTATACCGACGCCCGCATACGCCCATTCCTTGATTTGAGCAGGCACAGCGGGAATGATCAGCACCAGAGCCGCTATGATTTTGGCAATCCCCAACTCCGCCCGGAAATACGCAGGGAATCCCAGATGTTTGAACCCGGCAGCTACGGCCGGATCAGTGAAGTACGCAAATCCGGCAAAACCCAAACTTAGCACAACCAGTGACGTAGCCGCCCAATACACTATTTTATCGCGTTTCATAGAAGTAAGATTTTTTGGCCAACTTTCTTGTTAACCGTTGCAAACCTATCTATATTTGCTATACATAATAAAGTACTATACTGATGGATAGTGCTATACTTCAGTATAGTGCAGCCCAATACAATGGAAACACAAACCGATTTTTTGACCGACGACAGTTACCCGGCCCCACATAGTCCACACAATCATAGCGAGTGTACCAACATGATTCTTCCTGTTCGGGATGCGCTGGATATCCTGAGTGGCAAATGGAAATTACCCATTATCATTTCCCTTACGTTCGGCAACAAACGTTTCGGGCAGATCGCCAAGGAAATTCCGAACATAACCGACAAAATGCTTTCGAAAGAATTACGAGAGCTGGAAATGAATGACTTGATAAAACGTACCGTTCATGATTCTTATCCGGTCGTTATTGACTATTCGATGACCCCTTACGGGCATTCGCTGGAAAAAGTAATTGCTGAGCTACGGGAATGGGGGGCGCAGCACAGAAAGCGAATTTTAGGAAAAGAGTAGCCTGCAACTACCAAAAAAGTGCCAGTATTTAGATAAATATGGATTTTTCATTTTTATATAAAATTAAATATTGAATTGAAGGCCATATACTAGTATTTTATATGGATTTTTAAAAAAACCGATAGCTTAGTATACCTCTACCTGCTAAGCTATGCTTCCTTACTTTCCATTTAGGAACGAATTCGATCATCGCATGGGAACGGTTCTGCTCCGGCCCGACGAATCGCTCGTGGAAGTTGATGATCACTATGGGCATGAGATTTCGCTGAAACGAGCGTTACTATTCCATAATCACCGCTATTATTTCCAGGCACAGCCAGGCACCGAACTTGCCCAATGGGACGTACTGGACCGGGTACTCACCGAAGCTGCCTACAACCACCCACAGCATTTTTCACTGATCAAATCAGGTGATTCGTGGCACTGGATCAATCATAAACTGGCGGAAGAACAACGCTTTATCTTTGGCAACACCAACTCGTTACCTCTGGCTCCGCTCGATTGGGCAGGCCGACAGGTGCAGGAAGACCTGATCATTCTGAGCGCCGACGGAACCGCTACGCTTGTAGCCGGTCAGCTGTGCTTTCCGAACGGCTGGTGTCTGGATGATAAATTTGGGCAGACATTTCTGGGTATTCACCGCCCGGCTCCGGCAATGGTACAATCTACGTTGCAGGCAGCCCATAAACTCCTCGAACGCATCCCGGAACATCGGCCGATCTGGCGAGCCAGCTGGAACTTTAAAACAACGGATCAGTTGGATATGTCTACCAAATATTCAACGGCTTATAACAATGAGCTGGCTGCCCTGGCTCCTACGCTGACGTCCGATTCCATTGGCAACCAGCTATTTATTCGGATCGAGCGTCAGACCTTCACCCGACTGCCACGCTCAGGAGCGGTGCTGTTCGGGATTCATACGTATCAGAATGTCCTGGCGGATGAAGCAGCTGACCGTGACCGCGCGGTACGTATACTCGGCACAATTCGCACTACGCCCCCGGAAATGCTCAGCTACAAAGCGATTGCTCCTTTTGAAGATGCCTTGATCGGTTTTCTGGAAAACAGTATTCATGCCGACAGCGCGTTAGTCAACAAGTAGGATTGAGCCATTACGTACTCTTAGAATCAGAATCTGGTATCGTTAACACGGATTTATCATGAAACGCAGAGAAGCAATTCTACAGGTAGCGCTGACAATGGGTAGTGCGCTTTCGGCCCCAACGATGGCTTCCATTCTTGAGGGGTATCAACCGCATCGAACTAAAAAATATACACCCTCAGCCTTTACCTTAGGCACTGATCAGCAGGTTCTTCTTGAGGAGATTACGGAAGTCATTATGCCCGCTACGTCGACACCGGGTGCGAAAGATGCAAAAGTTGCCGATACCATCCAGCTGATTCTGAAAGACTGCTACAAACCAGCTCAGCAGGATCATTTTATGAAAGGGCTGGCTGCTGTTGAGGCCGAAAGCCGGAAAGCATATAGCAAACCTTTCGTTGAGCTGTCGATTGAGCAGAAAACAGCGATTCTGAAACAGTTTGAGCAACAGGCTAAAACCGAAGCAAAACAGCACCCCAAACGTCAGGAGAAACTGGCGAAAGACCCCGAAACCAATTTAGGAGCTTTTGCACCCGCCGGAAGCGATCAAACGGAAGCTAAGCTCGTTGATGCCGAAACGGGCGTAGTGGTGAAAGATGCCGAGAAAAATGTTGCCCTTACGCCTTTCTTCAAGTTAGTAAAAGAGCTAACGATTCTGTGTTATTTCAGTTCGGAGATCGGTTGTACACAAGCACTGGAATACGTAAAAATTCCCGGCCGCTACGAGGGAGTCGTTAAACTGAAAGAAGGACAAAAAGCCTGGGCTACGTAACGAAATGAATAATGACCGGGTATCCTGTGGCAGTGACTCCCTACAATCCATTTTCCAGTCTTCATGATTCATTAAAGCAATGAACCTTACTCTCGACGCTAAAAAAGGAATGACCTACGACGCTATTGTGGTAGGATCAGGCATATCGGGTGGCTGGGCCGCCAAAGAACTGACGCAGAAAGGCTTAAAGGTTCTGATGCTGGAACGAGGCCCCGACCTGAAACACGTAACGGATTACACAACAGCCATGAAAGATCCCTGGGAGTTTCCACACCGGGGGAAAATCGAACTCTGGGCGGCTGAAGAATACTGGGCCAACGCACGCTCGGGCGGAAAACCCGGCGAAGATCAGCGGCACATGTTTACGAAAGATACGGAGGTGCCCTACCTCGAAAAAAGGCCCTATGACTGGATTCGGGGATACCACCTGGGCGGTCGATCTCTCATGTGGGGGCGGCAGAGCTACCGGCTCAATGAACGGGATTTTACCGCTAATCTCGAAGATGGTCATGGCATTGACTGGCCTATACGTTACAAAGACCTGGCACCCTGGTATTCCTACGTTGAGCGATTTGCGGGTATATCTGGCAATAAGGATGGGCTGGCCGTTTTGCCCGATGGCGAATTTGTGCCGCCCATGCAGATGAATAGCGTTGAACTGCTGGCCAAATCAGGTATTGAAAAGAATTTTAAGGGCCGCCATTTAGTGATTGGTCGGCCGGCTATTATTTCCGTAGCGCAGAAAATTCATACTGATTTGGGTCGGGCATCGTGCCAGTTTCGGAATTTATGTGTGCGGGGCTGTCCGTTCGGGGCGTATTTCAGTACGCAGTCGTCTACGTTGCCAGCTGCTGTGAAGACCGGCAACCTGACCGTAATTACCGATAAAATTGCGTATCAGGTGCTGTTTGATGACCAGAAAAATAAAGCGACGGGCGTGCGGGTCATTGACCAGAATACGAAGCAGACACAGGAGTATTATGCTAAAATTATTTTCCTGAACGCTTCAACCATGAACACGGCCTGGATTATGATGCAATTCACATCGAAGCGGTTTCCGAATGGGCTGGGCAACGATTCAGACCAACTGGGCCGCAATTTGATGGACCATCACCTTGGCGCTGGCGCTTCGGGCGAGTACGATGGCTTGCAGGATACGTACTACTACGGTCGTCGGGGCAACGGCATCTACATTCCTCGCTTTGCCAACTGGGGCGACGATAAACGGAAGGATTTTGTACGTGGCTTTGGCTATCAGGGCCGGGGGGCACGTCAGGACTGGGTGGCTGGCGCTTCGCAGGATGGATTTGGACCGGCTTTTAAAGACAATCTGACAAAGCCCGGTCGTTGGGAATTCAACATCGGCGGTTTTGGCGAAACCCTGCCCGACCCAAACAACCGTATGCGCCTGTCGGATAAGAAGGACAAATGGGGACTGCCAATCATTGAGTTCGACGCGGCCTGGGGCGATAATACGGTGGGCATGCGGAAAGCCATGATGAACGATGCCGCCGAAATGCTCGAAGCCGCTGGTTTGAAAAATGTCAAGACCCGCAACGATAATACCAAAAACCCCGGCATTGGCATTCACGAAATGGGAGCTGCCCGGATGGGTCGCGATCCGAAAACATCCGTACTGAATGCCCACAACCAGGTTTGGGGTGCGAAAAACGTATTCGTTACGGACGGAGCCGCGATGGTTTCATCTTCCTGCGTAAATCCATCGCTGACCTATATGGCCCTTACTGCCCGCGCTGCCGCCTATGCCGTGAGTGAACTGAAACGCATGAACTTATAGCCTCTATTTTGCCGACTGGCCCGTAAAGCGCCAACGACATATTCCAAATGGTAAAAGAAGTTTTCTCTTAAATGCAACATCGTTGCATTTAAGAGAAAACTCGTATATTTGTTGCAAACAATTAATTGTATGCAGCCGGAACATTCGTTTGATGTAATCATTGTGGGAGGAAGTTACGCCGGACTGAGCGCAGCTATGGCTTTAGGAAGGTCGTTACGTAACGTGCTAATCATTGACAGCGGGAAACCCTGCAATCGCCAGACGCCCCATTCCCACAATTTTCTGACCAGAGATGGGGAAACACCAGCCCAGATTTCTGCTATTGCCAGAGAACAGGTACTACGTTATCCGACCGTTACTTTTCTGACTGATCTGGCCGCAAAAGTCGAATCAGATCAGCACGAATTTGTAATTGAAACCGTTAGTGGTCAGCGTTTTGCAACTGGAAAGCTGCTCCTGGCAACGGGCGTTGAAGATCTTATGCCGCCGATTCAGGGTTTTGCCGAATGCTGGGGACGCTCGGTTTTGCATTGCCCTTACTGCCACGGTTATGAAGTACAGGGTCAGCGACTCGGTATTCTGGCGAATGGCGAAACCGCCTATGAACTGGTTCGCCTGATTCAACACTGGAGCCAGCACCTGACTTTATTTACGAACGGCACACCAACGCTAACCTCCGAGCAGAAACAGCACGTTACGTTATTGGGTATTCCACTTATTGAGACAGAACTGGTAGCTATCAACCACAAGGAGGGTCAGTTGACCGACTTGCGTTTTGCTGACGGCTCCCTTATCGAGCTTGACGCGCTGTATAGCCGGGTTCCCTTTCGGCAACATTCAGATCTGGCGAACCAGCTCGGATGTACAACAACGACTTCGGGCTTAATCATTGCCAATGAATTTGGTCAGACCAACGTAGCGGGTGTATACGTAGCGGGAGACATCAATTCACCGTTCAGACAGGTTTCGATTGCCGTAGCGGGTGGAAGTAAAGCAGGGGCCTGGATAAATCGCGAATTAATTGAGGCCGATTTAGAAAAGCGCTTTGCACTGCCTGCGCCCACGTAAGTGAATGCAAACTATTATCCGACAGGCAGAACACACATCAGGGCAACTGCTTTACTTACGTTTCAGTATTGTAAACGCGCTGGCCGTTACCAGACCACCAATCAAATACCAACCGATGGTCATAGCCGTTGTAGCTGGTGTACGGGAACTGGGAGCCGTGCCAAGTCCAAGCGGGCCAGGTAACCCAACCGCACCGACTCCGGCGGCAAGCCCCAGCGCCGTACCCGCCAGCAGCGCGTGTTTTGGCTTGGCCAAACCGACGAGGCTGTAATAGAGTGCATTGGAAACGAGATCTCCGCCTAATGCCCAGTAATACAATTCATCACCAGCAGGCGGATCCAGATCCGCTTTTTTCATCACTTTCTTTATGGCCCGCTCCCCCAGAATATCCGCCCGAGGGCATCGTCGATAAATTGGCGGGCCGTTTCATGAAGGGCCGTCAGAACCGTAGCGCCAATAAGGCCACTGCTCAGCGATTGTAGAATGGTTGTGTTTAGCTTTGTCATAGCTGCTTAACTTGTAACTGCGTCGAAATGTTAATTTCTTTGCATACCCCCAATCACACCTATTATTAGCCCTACTGGTATCCGGAAGGGTTCAGACACTACGCATGACTTTCACTTTTAGAAATGATCAGCCCGATCTAGCCATCGACATACTCCGTGAAGTAGGTCAGTGGCTTGTCGATAACGACCGCCAGCTCTGGAACGTCGGTTCGCTAACTCCCGAAAATCTGCTGGATGAGTATACCACCGGCCATCTCTACGTAATGTATGCCGACCAAAACGATGGATCAGCCCCCGAACCGGCAGCGGTGTTTATTCTGCAATGGGAAGACCCGCTTTACTGGCCCGACGTTCCGACGAACACATCGGCTTTCATCCATAAACTCGCCATCCGTCGGCCCTTCGCCGGACAAAACCTGTTCGCAGCTATCCTTGATTTCAGCCGGGAACAATCCCTAAGCCGGGGTATCGATACCCTGCAACTCGAAACGGACGCCACGCGCCCCAAACTAATGCAGTTTTACGAACGACACGGGTTTCAGCCAACGTATCAAAAACAAATGACCGAGTTCGGCGATACGTTCCTTTGTCAGTTTTACATTATGAGGTTTTCATAACGGAGTAAAGGGAGGAGGGGGAAGAGAGGGACGAAGGGGAAACCGGATAAGTTGAATACCTACCCTTCGTCCCTCTCTTCCCCCTCCTCCCCTTACTCCTCTTCCTTTCCCCATGGCTATCTTCACAACCGTTCTTAAAAAATTTGATCAGAAGGGCGACAAAACCCGCTGGACATACATCGAAATTCCGACTGACGTAACGGACGAACTCCAACCCGGCCGCAAAACATCGTTTCGGGTGAAAGGCAGGCTGGATCATTTCCCGATCAATCTGGTGGCGTTGCTTCCGCTAAAACGCGAAGACGGCTCCGGAACAGGGTTTATGATGCCCATTAATGCTGCCATGCGCCGGGGACTGGGCAAAGAGGAAGCCGGAACATCTATTCAGGTAGAACTGGACGTGGACCATTCTCCTATACCCATCTCGGCCGACCTGCTCGAATGCCTGCAGGATGATCCCGTTGCCCTGGCTCATTTCAATACATTGTCGAAAAGCCATCAGAACTATTTCAGCAACTGGATTGAAGAAGCCAAGACACCTGCCACTAAAGACGACCGAATTGTTAAGTCCATTCGAGGGCTAAGCATGGGTATGGACTTCGGTGAGATGATCCGGTGCTTTAAGAAACAGACGTAATCCGCTTATTCTTTACCCGGCAAACCCGCCGATTGTCCCCATTTAGCCAACTCGTCCTCCGTCCATAGTTCAGGAAAAAACACAATCCGTTGGCGCCTGGGTGGCAGGTACGTTTGCCAGTTGGTGCCGCCCGTTGCCCGAATATCTTCCGGTTCTTTATGCAGATACTGCACGGCCGACCGCAGATGCGCCAGTTTCCAGCGAATGTTAACCCGCCAGTCGTATTCACGTAGCGCAGCGGCTAATTCGGGGGTACTTAGTCCGTTACGGTCCAGATGCTGATAGCGGTGCCGTAAATTTTTGAACTGATAGTCGTCCGCCATCCGAATCAGTTGGGGTCCATTGTGCCGGTCAAACTGCCGAAGGGTAAGCGTTTTTTGCTGCGTTGCCAGCTCGGTTGCGCCCTGTTTCCAGTACAAAAAATCGTACAGGTCAGAAACGTATTCCGGTTCTTCCGGTGCATCAATCAACAAATTCCGGAAGTCGGTTGACGCAATTTCGATCTGCCGAAACTGCACGGACTGAAACCCACTCGACGGGAGCAATGCCATCCGAAACTTTAAAAACTGCTGGTGTTCCATTCCCAGAATCATAACTTCAAACGACTCTTCCAGCAGGGTAAAATACCGGTTCAGCCGCCCCATCCGGGCAGTAAAAAAATCGGCCGTCAATGGATTGGCGCTGGCTATCTGATCTATTTCGTGCAGAATCAGCTTGAAATACAGCTCCGTAATCTGATGGTACGTAACAAAAACGAGCTCATCCGGATATGCGGTTTTCGGATTTTGTAAGGAAAGCAGGGTTTCAAGATGAATGTAATCCCAATAGGTAAGGTAATCAGCCTGAAGCAGGCCTTCGAGGTATGACGCCATGTCCTGACCCATAGCGGCAAATTTCTGTTCGAGCTGTTTTAGTTTGTCGGTCAGCGATTCGTTCATGAACGTATCCGTTTAAATTTGTCGTCAAAAGATATTCCATGAACGTACAAAATAAAACCGTCATTATATCGGGTGCATCGCGGGGAATTGGCCGCGCTACAGCCCTGCGCCTTGCCGAACACGGCGCCAACGTAGTGGCTACGGCCCGCAATGCCGACGAACTCAATCAATTGGTCAAAGAAGCCACTGACGGTTCGGTTATTGGGAAGATCATAGCCGTTCCGGGCGACGTCAGCAACGAAGCCGACATGGCTGCCGTGGTGAAAACGGCGCTCGATCAGTTTAAGCATATTGACGTAGTGATCAATAATGCGGGCTTTGGCATCTTCAAAAACGTAGAGGATCTTTCGGTTAGTGAGTGGGATGACGTCATGGCAACCAACGTAAAAGGTACGTTCCTGCTAACCAAAGCTGCTCTGCCCGCCATGAAGTCGCACGGTTCCGGTCATATCGTCGTCGTCGCGTCCGACGTAGCAAAGCGCACGTTTGCCGGAGGTTCGCTCTACACAGCCAGTAAGTACGCGCAGGAAGCGTTTATGGGCGCTTTACGCAAAGAAGTCCGTCCGTTTGGCATCAAGGTAACGGGCGTCTATTCAGGTCTGGTCGACTCCCATTTTCATAATAAACCCGGCGCCGAAAGCTCGAAAAACTGGCTCAAAAACGAAGACATGGCTGAGTCGATGCTGTTCATCGTCAGCCGCCCCGCCCACGTCGTCATCGACGAATTTATGGTGCATCCGCTGGAGCAGGAGTATTAGAAATGGAAGGAACAGGAAGAAGGGCGGAAAGGGATGAAGGAGCAACTTAGTTCTGCGTATTAATCGGGCTTGAGATTCCTTCTAAAGCCGGAAGGACAAAGTCACAGCAGTATAAGTCCCTTTCCTTTACGTAACAAACAGTAATCTTTCTATCCATCCTACTTCCTGTGATTGTAATCAACCCACAGGAAATGAAGGCCTTTTTTATATCACTTCTTGCACTAACCAGTCTGCAAACGTTTGCGCAGTCGGTTACAACTGAAGCTAAAGCTCCATCGACTCGGCGGTATTTTGGGCTGCATTTTGATTTTCATGCTGAAGCCAGGGATTCATTGATCGGGCAAAATCTGTCGGAACAAGGGCTTGATTCGCTGCTAACAGCCGTCAAACCCGATTTTATTCAGGTCGATTGCAAAGGGCATCCGGGCGTATCGAGTTACCCATCGAAAGTCGCTACGGCAACGGTGGCTCCGCACATTGTCAACGATCCGCTGGCCTTCTATCGGAAGGTCACGCGGAAACATGGTGTGGGTTTATATCTGCACTATTCGGGCGTCTACGATGATGCTGCACTGGCCAAACATCCAAACTGGGCAGCCCACAAAGCCGACGGCAGCCTCAATACGTCCAAAACATCGGTCCACGGTGCCTACGTCGATTCGCTGTTGATTCCTCAACTGAACGAACTGGCCGACTACGGTGCCGATGGGGTGTGGGTCGATGGAGAGTGCTGGGCGACTGTGCCCGATTACTCCCCTACTGCGCTCGCAACGTTCAGGACCGAAACGGGCAACCAGACAGTGCCCCGTTCTGATAAAGAAGCCAACTATGGAACGTTCATGGAATTTGCCCGTCGGTCGTTTATAAACTATTTAGGGCACTACGTAGATGCTGTCCATCGTCACCGACCGACGTTCAGAATTGCGTCGAACTGGGCCTATTCGTCTATGATGCCCGAGCCAATAACGACCAATGTCGACTTCCTCTCCGGCGATCTTACACCGGCTAACAGCGTGAATTCAGCGGCTCTGGATGGACGAATTTTGGCCGCGCAGGGGCTGTTCTACCGAAAGCCGTGGGATTTGATGTCGTGGAGTTTCTGGTATGCATTTAATCCGGCAAGACAGGGTGACCAGAAAACCGCCGTTCATTTGATGCAGGAAGCCGCCGAAATAATTTCGCTCGGGGGTGGCTTTCAGGCTTACTATCAGCAACGTCGTGATGCCGCCTTACCCCGGCGCGAGCTTCCCGTTATGGTTAAACTAAGCCAGTTTGTGAGGGCCCGGCAACCGTTCTGCGAAAGCAGTACGCCTGTGCCGCAAATAGCCATGCTGTACGCTAATTCGACGGTCAGGGCCTACAACCAGGCGCTTTTTGGCAATGGACCGACGCAACGAATGAACGGTGTACTAACAGCTCTTTTGGACGCTCAGCTACCCGTCGAAGTGCTGTCGGAACATCATCTGCGTGGGCGGATGAGTCAATATCCGGTAATCGTAGTGTCGCAGCAGGATTCACTCGACCCGGCGTTCCGGCGCGAACTGCTCGACTATGCCCGACAGGGTGGTCATTTGCTGTTGATCGGCGCCCAGACGACCCATTCGTTTGCGTCCGACCTCGGCGTAGTAGCCACGAACAATCAGGAAACGAGGATCAAATGGGTGTTACACAACGGTACATCGGTAGTGTTGACGGGCCCTTTTCAACCCGTTCGCATCACCAGCTCATCGACCAGATCCATCGGTCAATTTCTCGAATCGGAAACGGGTAAGCCGATATCGGGTGTCGTTGCCACGGAAAATCCATTTGGCAAAGGAAGTCTGACAGCCGTGTATGGCGACCTGAGCCGTGATTATCAGAAGCACCAATCGTCAAAACTGCGTGACTTTATTACCTCTATAGCCCGACCGTTGCTGCCCAATCCGATAGTTGACGTGAGCGGTTCGCATCTGGTACACGTTGTGCTGAACCATCAGCGAAACCATTTGGCTGTAAATCTGATCAACACAAGCGGCCGACACGCTGATCCGCAAGTATTTACCTACGACGAAGTACCGCCCCTGAACAATCTGACCGTTCGGCTACGCACGACTAAGAAACCGAATCGCATCGTACAGCAACCCGAAAACCGTGTCTTACCGATTCGCTACGCAGATGGTGTTGCTACAGTTATTGTACCACGGCTAGACATACATTCGGTATTGGTTGTCGATTAAAAATTATAAGGTAAACTTCAACGCTACGTTCACAATTCGGCCTTCCAGCGGTGCCCAGATGGGTCGAAAACTTGGTTGGTTGATTGGCCCCGTTACGACGGTTTCATAGTTGGCCTGTTTGATATTGAACAGGTTTTCGCCGTTCAGCACAAGCCGCCAGTGATCGTTGTAATGATATTCGGCTGCGCCCGCAAAGAACCAGTAATTCGCCACTTTCTGGTTGTTGTAGAGATACTGCGTGCCAACGTAACTGCTCTCGATACCAAACCGAAAAT
Organism: Spirosoma sp. KNUC1025; assembly: GCF_045160025.1. GTDB lineage: Bacteria > Bacteroidota > Bacteroidia > Cytophagales > Spirosomataceae > Spirosoma. Next base: position 2,628,209 of record NZ_CP087139.1, on the reverse strand, counting down.
GGTCGTTTTCCCAGGCCAGCGTTGTTGAAAATTTATCTTGGGGCGCCAGTGGCAGATACGTATTGTCCGATGGCGAGTCGCGCCGGGCGAGGGTATGGTTGTAGCCAAAATACAGCTCGTAGGCTTTGTATTCGAGCCGAACGTACGTATCCGTCCCGACGCTGAAAAGGTTGTAAGGCGCGTTGATTAACTGCGTGTAAGCACCCAACGTACCTGATACCCTGGCAAAGGCTGACACAACAGGCGAGTTCACATGCGTATAATAAAAGGCCTGATCGACCTGCACCGAAAAGCCGCTTTCGAAGGTTTTCGAATAGGCAATATCGATGTTTGTTCCGACCGACCGCTCCGCTTTTACCGTTGCTACGTCGATGGGCAGCAAGCGCGGAAAAATCAGGCTGACATTCAACGCACCCGGTGTCTGGTTGACAAACAGGTTTGGTGTTTTATACCCCGTCCCGACACTCAGCCGTATGGTCCAGGGGTCCGACGGTTTAATTTTGACCGATAACCGGGGCAGCAGAAAACTCCCGAACGTATTATGATGATCGAACCGAAGCCCGGCCTGTAGCGCAATCTTCTCACTGACCTGCCAGTCATCCTGCATAAACGCACCGACGGTATTGTACGTATAATCGACCAGCCGGGTACTATCTGGATTCTTACGGAAGGCTTCCACAGTCAGGTTGGCCCCACCAATAAGCTGATGTTTCCCGAAACGTACCAGATCGTTGGCTTCCAGATAGACCGACGATTGCCGGCCGTCGGACAGCTTCTGATAATCGGTATTCTGTCGATGAAACGTACTGACTGCCCCTTTGAACGTCAGGGCATTCGTTTCCGACGTAGTATGGCGGGCGTTGAAATCAACCGTGTGGCGTTGCAGATCCGTGATGTTTTGATAGGCAGTAGGCAGGGTGCCCTCCAAGGCAGGCAAATACCCGCCTTCGCGATGTTCGGTGGTGAAGGCGTAGCCAATATCAAGTTTGGTCTGATCGGACGGATTCCAGAAAAAGCGCGGGTGAAAATTAAACTGCTTTATCTGCGGACTATCCGTAAACCCATCACCCGTTACGTCCACCGCCTGCTGGTTGGTATATCCCGTAAACAGCGTCAGTCCCGTTTTCCCGTATCGTTGTGAATAATAAGCGTTCAGGTTTGTTTCTTTCAGATTTGAATGATTGAGCAGAGCTGTAAATTCGGGCGTGTCCGACGTGGGAGTTTTCGAAACGATATTGATCATTCCGCCAATCGCCCCACCGCCGTAAAGCGTTGATACCGACCCTTTCACCACTTCAATCTGCTTCAAATCCAGCGGGGGAATCTGTAGTACGCCCAGGTTGCCCGAAAACCCTTCATAAAGCGGCAAACCGTCACGCAGAATCTGGGTGTATTTGGGGTCTAGGCCCTGCATCCGAATGGCCTGGTTGCCGTTGACCGCCGATGTGCGCTGAACATGAATAATTGAAATGTCGCCCAGAATACTGCTCACATTCCCCGGTACAACGGCGCTCTCTTCGTCCATGTCTTCCTGGCCCAGTACTTCTACCTTAATGGGCAAATCCTCAATCCGCGAGTTCGTCCGGGTAGACGTAACAGTTACCTCATCGAGCGATTCATCCTGGCTATGAAGCTGAAAGACAAGCGTATCGCCAGCCGTTAGCGGGAAAGACATTGTTTCGTAGCCGACCGCACTGACGGTCAGTGCGGTAACGCTGGTCGGTAGACCGGGCATGGTCGCTACGCCCCTGACATCGCTAACAGCACCAACAACAGGTTTTATGGCGGATGGCGTTCGAATGGTCGCCCCAATGATCGGTTCATGCGTGGCACTATCCTCAACCCGGATAATGCGGTTCGTTTGACCGAAAGCTGACCCAATAGCCAGCATGTACAGAATAGTAAGAATCCAGTTTTTCATCACTTGCCTAGTTGCCTGCAAGTATCGGGATGAATTATGAAGAGAATTTGAAGACAATCAAGTTTGTGCACTACGTCCGTTGCTTAATAACCCTACCCGAAACGAATGGACGTGATTGTCGTACCGGTACGTTAACGGCAAGCCATAGCGGTCAGTAATTTGCTTAACGAGCGCCAGCCCTAAACCCGTTGAATCAGGCCGGGCTGGATTTTTCACAAACCGATCAAAGAGCTGACTATCAGCAAACGGTAAGGGTTCGCCTGTGTTGGCTATCGTTAATACGGTATCTGTCAGCTCAATACAGACAAACCCCTCCGATGTTCCGGGCGACATACTCCCATGTCGGGCAGCATTTTTCAGGATGTTCGTCAGCAATACACCAGCCAGTTGCCGATTCATTTGTACCAGCACATCAGGCGCGATGTTACGTTTAAGCATCAGGTTTTTATACTGAAAAAATGGCTCATATTCATCGACGTACTGATTCAATAAAGCGCTAAGATTCAGCCGTTCGTCTTTCGTAAACTGATCATTTTCCACCTGTGTCAGCAACAAAAGCGACCGGTTTAGCTGACTTAACCGACTTAATGCATTCGTGGCCTGCTGCAAATGAGCGTGATCGGCTTCGGTCAACTGGTCCGACTGCATCAGAAAATCCAGTTCGGCAGACGCCACCGCCAATGGCGTCTGCAATTCATGCGATGCGTTTTCAGTGAACTGTTTCTGCAACGAGAACTGCTGGCGCAATTTCCGTGTCAATTCAATTAACGACTGCCGGAGCAAAGCAAACTCCCGGATGCGGCTTTCCGGAAAATCAACTTCTCCGCCCGCATCCAGTCGGAAATCGCGAAGTTGTTCGATGGTTCCGTAAAAAGGACGCCACAACCGACGCGCCAACCCTAATCCTACCACTACCGACGCGATCATCAACACTAAAAACCCGAGAATCACCCCAGCAGACATAATTTTAGCCAGCTCATCGAATTCATAATAAGGCTGACTGACAATCACCTGATACGGTTCTCCATCGACCGTTACTACGGCTCGCAGTTGTCGCATAGGTACCTGATTAGCCGAATTTAACGGATCTGGAGCCAGGATATCAACAAATCCGGTCTGAATATCTGCCTTGCTGCTAAGGCGCTCTACGTGCGGGTTATCGTCCCAGTCTGTGGGTAAGTGAGCGTCTGATGTGTATTGATGCAGTTGTTTTATCGCCTGCTCTGACTGGCTAGTGAGTATTTCATCGATCTCGCGCTGAATTGTCCGGTGGATAATAACGTAAAAGCCGACTGAGCCGACCAGTGCAATGGCCAGCGCCGTAAACAGCAGATAGCGAGCCGTTTGGCCAAGCAAACTCATGGTAGTCGAGTCGAAAAAATATAGCCCGAACCGTAGCGGGTCTGGATGTAATCCGGGCAACCGGCACTCATCAGTTTCCGGCGCAAATTTTTGACATGCGTATACAGAAATTCATGCGAATCAGCAGCATCCATCCCATCGCCCCAGACAGATTCGACAATGGCTGATTTTGAAAGCAACCGGTCGGCATTGGTCACAAAAAAAAGCAGAAGCTCGTATTCTTTCGCCGTAAGCTTGAGATCGTTATCCTGAATACTCACACGCTGTTGATCCGGCCAGAGCGTCAGTACACCAGCGTTTACCTGAGCCTGCCCGCCAAACAATCGCCGACGTAATACCGACCGTATGCGCGCGTTGAGTTCGGGCAGATGAAACGGCTTGGTCAGGTAATCGTCAGCACCCGCATCGAGGCCGATAAGCTTGTCAGACAGCGCATCTTTTGCCGTTACAACAATAATCCCCGTTACGGACTGCCTACGTTTCAGTTCCCGTACCAGATCCAACCCATTACCGTCGGGCAACATCAAATCGACCACAATACAGTCGTAATCGTAATCGTGCGCTTTTTCTGCCCCCTGCCGGTACGTCTGAGCCGTTGTGACGATATAGCCCTCCCCTCCCAGATATTGCTGAACAACCTGCTGCAGCATCGGCTCGTCTTCAATCAGTAGAATCTTCATAATGTATGGGCCAAGCCGGAGCTTGGCCCGATCTACTTTTAGACTGTGGCCAAGCTGAAGCCTGGCCCATACACTACTGACTCCACTCCGTGGGTGTACGGTCCCAGCGATGGTCTTTCAATTCATGCAGCAGTTCGGGCGCTAAACCGCCCCCGTCGCTGGCGGCAATATTAGCCTCAACATTACGTAGCTGTCGCATACCGGGAATGGTCGTATGGACGTCGGGATTGCTCAAAATAAATCGCAGCGCCATTTCGGGCATCGTCATCCCCGATGGAATGAGCGGTTTGAGCGCATCGGCATGGTCGACACTGCTGTTCAGGTTTTCGGGTACAAAATACGTAGAACGCCAGTCGCTGGCGGGGAACGTCGTCTCTTTGGTAAACGTACCGGTCAGGGTTCCCTCATCGAAGGGTACGCGGGCAATGACGCCAATATTCAGTTCGCGGCATAGTGGAAACAGGTTATCCTCCGGGTTCTGGTCGAAAATATTGTAAATGACCTGGACGGCGTCGATCAATCCCGTTTGAAGCGTATTCAGGCAATTATCGGGTTCCCAGCGATTTACCGATACACCCCACGCCTGCACTTTGCCCTGTTGAGTAAGTTTTGTTACGGCCTCCTGCCATTCGTCGCGGTTGGCCCAGGCATCTTCCCACACGTGAAACTGAAGCAGATCAATGGTTTCGACGCCCAGATTTTTCAGGCTTTTTTCGGTGTATTCAACGATGTAATCGGCAGGAAAAACGTCTTCCAGCCTGGAGTCTGGCTTTGAGGGCCACTGGCGGTTTTTGGGTGGAATTTTCGTGGCAGCATACAGCTTTTTGTCCGTGTTGTTTTTCAGCAGCTGATTCAGAATTTCTTCGCTTACGCCGTCGGCATAAGCCCAGGCCGTATCGAAAAAATTACAGCCCAGTTCAACAGAGCGTTGGAGCGCGCGAAGCACTTCCTGCTTATCGGAGCCTGTCCAGCCAGCAAGGCCCCACATACCATACCCAATTTCGGAAACCTGCCAGCCTGTACGGCCAAATGTTCGGTAATTCATTAGTTCGTCAAGAGTAAAAGAATGAAGCGTTAAAAATAGAGCCTTGCTCTGTACTTTTAACGCTTCACACTTCATTCTTCAGTAAATATGCTTGTACGGATTGTGCGAATGACGTTTCAGGAAGGTAACCTCCCTGCTTTTCAGAAAATTTTCGATGGATCAAAACAGAAGATTCGCGGCTTTCCGGGGAATCACCACCTTGAGTTGCTGCGTGACCCCGACCATCCGAACGTTCGGATTACGTACAGCCTGTGGGAATCAGCCGACGCGCTCGAAGCGTATCGACAGAGCGAATTGTTCCGTACGACATGGGCGGCCACAAAAGTCCTGTTTGCCGAACGTACCGTAGCCTTTTCGGGCGAGAAAATGGAAGACGTCTAATGCAGCAAATAATGAGTCCGTAAATTATTGAAGTTGAATGCAAATAATCCCTGTCCTTGCAGATAAGAACAAAGTTTTAAATCATCAGTAAGAATCAGATAATTCTGTATAGCTAAGGAGTACGTAACAGAATCACTCAAGCCGAATTTTATGTAACTTTTATGATGGTTAGTCATTGTCATTATGCTCTCACAGTATACCTCATTCATTGCCTTAGCAATATCTTGTAACAACGTTAATGCTTGTTGACCTTTGTAGGAATATGTTTCAAGAAGATTACTTGCTTCCGTTAAAATATTAGGTGTTACAACTGTGGATCTAAAGCGACTAATGAAAGAAATTAATAGCTTATAATCATCAGTCGTATAGCTATTAGTGAGATTATGAGCTGAAATTTGACTAGCATCAAGCCTGCCTATTACTAATAAAATCAGAAGATTTGTATCTATCAGAAGACCTTTAACAGAACGTAAATCATTTAATGTCATCCGTGAGAGTTCTAATTTTCATGGATTCGACATTACCATTTTGGGCATCAATTTTGAATAACTTATACTTTCTTTCTGTTTTAGGAAACAGTACGGCAGAAACCGTTGACGCAGGATCAGCAGTCACAGGAAAACTCAGCGTTATTAACCAATAATTGTGACTTTCATCAAGCTCAACCTCTTCTACTAATTCCCCACTAATTGTTGGATAAATGTCCTTATAAAAATTCAGGGCATTTCTAGCGGCTTCTCGAACGGATAACATAATCGTTGCTATTTGTAAGTCTGCAATATCCTATATAAAGAGCGAAAATAGAAATTTAACGTCTAAAACTACCCCATAGCAAGAGCCTCATTTGCCGAACGTACCGTAGCCTTTTCGGCAGAGAGCCTTGAAAACGTAACGCGCTGACCCATTGAGTAAAATCACTTACGTACTGCCTTATTGATTGCGGTAAAGCTAACGCCCTGATTTTTATGCATGGCCGGTTGCGCATCGTTTGGATGGTGGTTCTCCTGCTGGTCGGGTTGACGCTGACTACACATGCGCAAACAATAACCACTACCCTTTCCGGACTGGTCACAGATGCCACAACCGGGAAGCCAATGCCTTTCGCCAATGTTTATCTGAACGGTAGCACGCAGGGTACGCTGACCGACGAGAAAGGGCATTTTTCGCTAACCGGTATTCCACTTGGCACGACCGAAATTGTCGCTTCTTTTGTCGGTTATCAGCCCGATAAGAAGCTCCTTCGGTTTGATACGCCCGATGCCAAAACCAGCAACTTTCGACTGAAACCCAGCGATCAGCTCTTAAATGCGGTGACCGTTCGGGGCAATCTGAAGAAATGGCAGCAACATCTTCGCGAATTTAGACGGCAATTGCTGGGGGAGCCTTTTGGTGGTCAGTGCCAGCTTTTGAACACCGACGTACTGAGTTTCAAGGAAGAAGATGGGCACCTGAAAGCAACAGCCACGGAGCCACTCGTTATTAAAAACCAGGCCCTCGGCTATAAAATCTGGTATGACTTACTGTATTTTGACGCTACGTATCGAAAAGTGTTTTATGCCGGAACGGCCCGTTTTGAAGAACTAAAACCAGAGAACGAGCGGCAGGCAAACCGTTTTCGACGTAACCGGATGATTGCCTACAAAGGATCAATCCGGCACCTGATGGCCAGTCTGGTCGATAGCACCTATGAAAAAGAAGGGTTTATGGTCTATCAGGAAAACATCGGCGTTCCTACAGCCAAAACCGTTTATAACCGTACGACGTTGGCTGGTTCCGTAAGCACGGGCACGACAAAAGGGCATCTACAACCACTGATTCTGAAGGAGTTAATTCAACCGGGCCGCCTGGCTTTTGAGCGTCGGCTGATGTCGGATCGGCCGTTGATTGTTTTTTACACCAATGCCATCTCATCTTACTCGCCCTATACCGACGCCCGTTACGCTTATTCGGAGATCAAATTACCTGCGGGTAACGTTCAGCTTACAGTCGATGGCAGCATTACGATGCCCAATGGAATGGAAGCCTACGGCTCACTATCCGACGACCGCCTTTCGAGAATGCTTCCGGCCGACTGGCAACCTAACGAAAACGATTCGGCACCAACAACTACAGCGCCCGTAGCAACGCAGGGGAAACTCTTGCCGCCCGACGCCCGGCTGGGTCGTATCGCCACCGCCTTTAAAGACCGCTTTCATTCGCTGGCTCCGGTTTTGTTTCTGCATACCGATAAGCCTTTCTACGCTACTGGCGACCGCATCTGGCTGAGCGCTTATTTGCTCGATGCCCTTACCAATCAGCGCCCCCTTGGCGAAACGGCCATCCATGTCGATCTGCTGACCGCATCCGGCAAATCGGTGCAACATCAGTGGCTGCGTGTAGAGGATGGCCGGGCGGTGGGTAATTTCAGGTTATCCGATTCACTCGCTTCCGGTACGTATCGATTACGGGCCTATACGGATGAAGATGATGGACAGAAACGACCGGCTTTTGAGCGTACACTTGCCGTTTATAATCTGCTTCAGAACCCGGCACCGTTTCAACCCGATACTAGTCAAAGACAGTTGGACGTTCAATTTCTTCCCGAGGGAGGCCGATGGATTGTTGGGTTGCCTGCCCGGTTGGGTCTGAAAGTTGTCGGCCCAGATGGGCATGGCGTCGCCGTTACAGGGCGAATACTTGATGATAAAGGCATAGAAATCTGTCGACTACATACCAACTTCCTGGGCATGGGGAACGTATCCTTAACCCCCCAGGCGGAGCGAACGTACCGCGCCGAAATAAGCTATGCAACTAGACGACAAACAGTTAATTTGCCTGTAGCCGAATCAGAAGGGCTTAGTCTGGCAGCCGACGTTCTCAGCGACAGCACTCGCCTGGCGCTCACGATTATGAGTAGCAACCGTCAGCCAATGGATTCGGTATACGTACTTATTCAGCAGCAGGGCCGTCTGGTCAGCCAGCAAAAAATTCTGCTTCAACAGGGCGTAGCGCGGGTAAGTTTGCCAATGTCCCTACTGCCTGCTGGATTGAATCAGCTAACCCTTTACGATGCTGCCGCCCGTCCGCAGGCAGAGCGATTGATTTTCGTCCCGGATCGTTTACCGCCCTTACGTCTTATAATCGGACTCAACAAAACTCGCTTCCAACCCCGCGAACAGGCCATTCTGGGCATTACCCTGAATGATGATGGCCGACCCATGCAAGCTGCCCTGTCGGCTTCCATTGCCGATGCCGAGCAAGTTCCCGACGACACAGCCGAAGCTACGATTCAGACGCACCTGTTGCTGACGGGCGAACTGCGCGGGCGGGTGGAACAGCCCAATTTCTATGTCAATAATACGTCTCCCGACGTTCGGCAGGCATTGGATAATTTGTTGCTCACTCAAGGCTGGCGACGTATCAGCGGCACACCATCCACCGAATTACTCGGCGGTGTATCCCTGATGGGGCGGGTTCTGAATCGTCAAAATCAACCCATAGCCGGGGCACAGGTTTTTGTGGCCTCAACAAAAGCGAGCCAGTCGTTTGTAAAATCAGCAGGAGCCGATCAGCTTGGCCGTTTTCGACTGGCGGGGCTGGCCATTGCCGATACAATGCAGTTGATGACGCAACTCACTGACCGACAGATGAAAGACTTGCCCGATAAAGATGCTCGCCTGGTGCTGGAAGGCCCCGGCCAGAACTGGGAGCGTGACACAACAGCCATGTACCCAAACTGGCGCGCCCTGCGTTCACAACTGGATGCGGCCAGGGTACGTCAGGAGAGCGATGCCGACTTTTACCGCGATAAGAAAGTGAAGGTGTTGAAAGAAGTGATCGTTCGGGCCCGCAAGTTTGATGAACGCCCGGAAGACGTTAAACGGGCCAGCCTGCATGGTGAAGCCGACGCGACCCTTACGTTCGATGATAAATCCCCCCGCTTTGCCAATCTCTACGAAATGATGCGGGGTCGCGTGGCGGGCGTTAGCGTTACGCAGGCGCCACTTACAGGAAGTTATAACGTTACCGTTCGGGGAGTGGGTAGCCTTACCAGTGGTACACAGCCGCTCTATCTGATGGATGGTATGTACATTCAGGATACCGACGGAACCGCTCTGCTTAATTTCAATCCGGGTGATATTGAGCGAATCGAAGTCCTGAAAAATCCGACGACAGCCGGGGCTTATGGCGTTCGGGGCGGAAACGGTGTTATTGCTTTTTATACAAAACGATTTCGACCCGATCAAAATACTGCCTCAAAGTCAGGGATGAAACCCCTGCAATTTATTGGATATCCGTCGGTGCAGCGCGAGTTTTATGTTCCCCGCTACGTAACGGCCGACCAGCAATCTGCTGAAGCGCCGTCAGGCCGCGTCGATCGTCGGGATGTACTCTACTGGAAACCAATTATCCTGACCGACTCTCAAGGGCACACACAGTTGATCTTTCCCTTATCGGATGTTGTCCGGACGGTACGTATCACCGTTCAGGGTATTACGGTCGAAGGTCGACCCGTTGTGGGCACTCAGCTGATTCGTGTCCAATAGGCCGGGGAATTATTTTTTCGAGTAGTTCTGTCTTTGCCTCCATCAATGTTACTTTCCCCAGGCGGGTGCTGGCGTCGTCGGGTCGAACAGTTCATCCAGATAATACGTCCGGCGTGGCCGTTTATCGCAATCATCCCCGCCAATCGGATAACGACAGGTTGCAAACACCGCCACATCGTCAGGATTCATTAGACTCACGTAGGCCCCATTTGGAAAACGGTCGGTCTTATGCGTCCGTTTGAGCAGACAATGCCCCAACTCATGAAATACCAGGCATGCCCGCTCATTGTCGCTGGTAGTTTTCCAGCAGTATTCATCGGAATTAAGTATAATTCGGGGCGTTTTGCCTGCCTCAACAATACATTGTCCGCACACATCCTCACCCAACGATGCGCCAAACGTAACGATCAGATTGCTTGTCAAAACCGAGACGTTTCGGCTTTGTGCTTCCGTACGAAACGCCTGAATATAAGGCTCTACTTCGGAGGGCACGCTGTACTGCTCCGGTTCAGGTTGTGAACCAGACTGACACCCTAACACAACACTTACCAGAAACACGATTACCCTTGAAACAGTACGCATAGCATTTTTGGGCAATCAAACGTGTGTAGCATAATGAGCTAACGTAGCAGTCAGGGATTCGCGCATATCTTTGGCCAGACTGGCGGGCTGTAGTACAGTGAGGTGTTCGCCATAGCTACGTAAATGCATTAGCAAATCGCGGTTGGGCGCCAGTCGTAGTCGGACTATACATTCGTCGTCGGTATCCCGTACTACTTCCTGCGTCTGATGAATGGGCTTGGCCTTCACGTAACGACCAAACAAGGGCGAAAACGAAAGCAGAATTTCTTCGACGGGTCCACTGCTATCTGTAATCCCATAAATATGCTCGAACAACTCACTAACGTTGGTCAGTACGTCAGACGGAACAGCACAATTGTCGTCTGTGATTTCCAGGTCGCTCATGCGGTCAAGAGCGAAGGTTCGTTCTTTGCCGGTCGGTTCGTCATACCCAATAACGTACCAGCTATCGGCTACCTCCCTTAATAAAATCGGGTGCAGCGTACGTAGTTTTGGCACCTCAACCACTCCGTCAGTCGCATCCGTCGTTTCATGTTTTCGGTAATGAAACGCAATTTGCCGGTTCTGATTGATGGCTCGTATCAACACCGGCACGTAATGACGGTTGCCTCCCAGAATCCGCTCTTCTACATACACAACCCGGCGAGTTAGCCCTTCCGTTTTCACCTCCCGAATAATATCCAGACTCTGCCGCACTTTTTGAAGCGCATTGGCCAGTTCACCCGCTACCGACGCTCCCTGCGTTGCCGTCAGCACTTCACGCGCATAATCAAGCGCTTCCATATCGTCGGGCGAAAGCATAAGCCGAAGCAACCGAAACTGCGGGTCGGTGTAATAATACCCGTTACGTCGTTTGTCGTAAGCGATGGGCGCATCGTGGTCTTCGCGTAAGCGCTGAATATCTTTCTCCAGCGACGAAATCGAGCGAATCCCACATTTATCGCGACAAATGTCAAATAGTTTCTGCTTGGAAAACTGGCGCGGGTAGCGGCTAATGATTTCATCAATCAGACGATACCGCTGAAAGGCTGAGCGGGTAATTGGCATAGGTAGTTGCGGGTCATGAGTTTCGCGCCATTGTCAATCATTGCAATCATCACCAATGGCGACTGCAAGCTAACGACAAAAATTTTTTCATAAAAAAAGAAGAGCGTAAAAAGATTACGTTTTGGCGGGTAGAACTTTGTTCTGTGAATTTTAAACAACGATACTAATGAACACTCTCATGAACGCCAATCAGAACCACAACGCTGGATTTCCGCCATCGCTTTTTCCGGCCCTGAGCACTACGAAGTCATGGACATCGCCAGCCGCTAATCGCTCGTCAAGACGCGCTACGTTATCAGCAGGTCAGTTGCTGGACATCGAACTGGGTTTGTTTCTGCTGTCACAATTAGTACCGTCAGCCTCGCCCGATGCCCTGCCTAATTTACTGACAGACAAGGGTTCCTCTTTTCTGGACCGCCCCACCTGGACACCCAAACAGCATAAACTGCTGAACCGGGGACGCATTTTACTGAGTCACATCCAGCAGTGCAACGTATGGAGCGCTTTACTGGATGCCTACACCACCATTCCTGATCGGCTGCAAGCGTACGACATCAGCGCCGACCGGAGCCGATTCGGCGAGAAAACTGTCGGCTTTTTCCGCAACCGGATCATTACGTTGCGCCAGATGGTCGGGTAATTTTTAATGATAACCAATTGATTAAAAGCACAATCTGAAATGAACGTAACCTTGAAATCAATTACGCCCACCGAGGTCTGCCAGGCAGCTACAACCTTGATTTTGGCGGAAGGTGGTACATCCACCCTTGTTGTACAACAGTTTCTCCGGAACCGTGGCTATCAGACGAACCAGGCGGAGGTATCAAAACACCTGCTTGCTGTGGCTATGCAGAAAGGATGGGCTATCAACGACAACGGCTTGTTTCAGGTGTACCATTTCCCGACCCTCAGCACATTCCCGCAGTAATACAGTGGCCATTGTCTGAGTGCCCGGTATAGCTGAGCGCTATAGCTGGATTTGAGCTGATCGTCGGCTTATGAATAGAAACAACAGTCAACACAGAGCAAAATCATGATGATTTGTTGGACTCTAAAACGTCATATACAATTGTTACACTATAGTATTAAGTTAGGCCGCCACCTTTACTGGGGTTACCTGAATTTGCTTGGCACCCTGATTTGCCAATCGCGGTCACTCTGCTTATCGTATCATCCAGTAGCTCGATCTGTGGCGCAAAAACTTACTCGGCCTTTTATCTGGCTTCGCTAAAAATATTTTCCCTCAAAAAAGAACAACGTAAAAAATTTACGTTCTGAGGGTGTGATATTTGATACGAACAGTAAACAACAATACAATGAACACTCTATCAACTTCCGCTCATTTAACCGTCCGCCCCGGCCTGGCGAATCTGTTACGCTGGCAGGAGCCGCTGGCCACCCGCCTTCGTTACCGGCATACATTGCCGGGCATGGTGGCAAATCGGCTGCTCAACGTAGAACTGGGCCTATATCTACTAGCTGAACTGCTGCCGTTAGTGCCACCACAGTTTCTACCTGATCTGCTCAATGGTCAGGGAGCCGCGTATCGTCAACGGCCTATCTGGTCGCCCCGGCAGCATCGCGCGCTCAATCAGGCCCGTACGCTGCTGGCCCCCTATCGCGACCGGACAGTGTGGTTCAAGGCGCTGGAAAAATATGCCTCCCTAGCGTCAGACGTACGGGTTTTTTCGCTGAATGGCCGCGGTGGCTGGAATACGGACATCAGTAGCTACGTACTACGCGAACGGCTTGGTTTATTTCAGGGTGTGTTAGCCTGATGCCTGATCAGCATTGAAGTAACTATCGTACTTGTTTATTGCCTCGACAATCAGTTCGTTTTCGATGTGGTAATGTTCACCTAAAGCCCGCACTGTCATTGCCCAATAGGCTGGCGTGCATCTGGTATTGTTTCCGGGTCTGTCTTTTTTGATCGTTAACGCGTGTTTAGCTTTGGAAACAATACAGGAGTCTAGTTCTTTGCCTTTATGAATAAACGTCATTTAACGTAAAATGGAAACACCTACGGCACCTGACGAAGCCATTGCCAGCATTTTCCAGTAATAATGTGTTTGTTGGATAAGCTCTTGTTCAGTATTTACGAGATAAAGTCTGATACAGATTGCTCCACCGTTATTGCTCAACCGAAGCTGGTTTACAGGTATTCGTACTAACCTTTTGGTAATCACTTCTCAGGCAAAAAAATGCCCGGTACTATGAAAAGTAACCGGGCTTCGGGATATTGTTTGAGGGCGATGATCAGGCTGTCAAATCCTTTGCCGAAACAGGGGACAAAACAGGATGCTTCCATCGATCGTGTGACCATAACCAATACGCCGGCGAACGGCGAATCTGACCTTCCAGAGCGGTATAATACTGTTGGGTTATGTCCATTGCATTAGTAAAGTAGGCATTATCGCACACTTGCATGAACCGATACTGATACGTAAATCGGCCAACTTTCTGTGTATCCACAACTACTACTGCCGTACGCGCTTGCCTGGCCAGGCGTTCTGCCCCAAGTTGCACAAAGGTTTCCTGACGTAAGAACGAAAGATGGTGTTTCAGGCTGGCAGGGCCAGGCCGTTGATCGGCAATGAGAACCACGAGCTTGGGTTCCTGTGACTGATCTAATAGAGCCAGCGCCTGCCGATAAAACGTTTTTTGCGGAATCAATTCCACCCCAAATCGTTTACGTAACGCCAATAAAATTCGGTCGAAAAACGCACTCTGTGGAGGGGAGTAAGCCGAATAGACCGGGTAACGTACATGCGTTGGCAGATCAATCAAATATTCCCAGTTTCCATAATGAGACGTCAGCATAACAACCTGTTTACGCTCCCGGTATAGCTGATCCAGCAAGTCCAGATTGGTGTAGCGAGCCAGTTTGTTTCGGAGTTTGTCAGAAGCAGCAGCCAATAGAAACGGCTCTATGCATAAATCGCTCAAATGCCGGTAATACGTTTCAAGCAGGCCCCTGATTTGGGTTTCGCTTTTTAGCGGAAAAGAGCTTTTCAGATTCCGGTAAATTGTATCATAGCGGTAATTGAGTCCGTAACGAAGGACTAGAAAGACGAGATAAGAGCAGGCTTTGGCCAAACTTAACTGGCACGAGCCCCAACTAGCGGATAGAAAGCGCATATAGGCTTGCCAAGTGGTTCTATACAGGTTAAACGAAGCCTGTTATCTTATAAACATAAAAGCACTTCTTAAAGAAGACCCCTGTTATAAGAGGTGATCTTCCAAAGAGGGCTATTCAATAAATAGACTATGATCTGTTAAGTAACAGGCCAATTGGCCTAAAGCAGGATGCGTAGAAACTATGCAGTTTTCTTCACATCAATCGCATTTGGCCCTTTAGGTGTCATGCTGATCGCAAAGCTCACCTTATCTTGCTCACCGATTGGCTCAAGCAGGGCATTGATATGCACAAAAATACTAACCTGCGTTTGTAGGTCTCTGATAAAGCCGTACCCTTTCGAGTCGTTAAAGAAACTCACGATCCCGTGATGAATCACTTCCTGCTGAGGGCCTGCTTCCTGTTTGGGTACACTGATGGATATATCCTCCTCATTAACTTGTCGTTTCCGACGCGGATCGGGAGGAGCCGATGAAAGATTTCCGTTTTCATCTACATAGGCTAACATCTGATCGAGAGATTGCCCTTTGGGAGAAGTTGCTTTACGCTTTTCCCGTTTTTCCTGTTTCTCTTTTTTCTTTTTCTGGCGTTGATTTTCTTTTTCTCTCTTACTGAATGTTTCCATAGTTTATGTTTAAGTGCGATCTTTTAACAGGTATTCGTGTGCAGCCAGGCTGCTGGTTGGATTAATGGCCAAATTGTGGAATTAAGTCCAGGCGTTTCGCTGCCTGCTCGGCGGTTAAATACAGAACGGTACGGGGCATATCCCGAACCAGATACGGCTTTTTGCTGGCTTCAATTTGTTGACGCGCGACTAACTGACGCTCTTTTGCAGTTAATTTTGGGATTTCTCTCATAAATAGGGGATTTTAAGTGAACACCCACCTTCGTGACAGGTGCTAATATTGAATCAGACATTACTGTGATGAACGGGAAAACTTTCCAGGTTCCTCCAGTTGATGCTGCGAAAATGAACACGATTACAACCAACTGAAGTCAGTTTGCTTTCGTCGATACATACTGAATAGTAGGAAAAATGGTCTATATCCGTCTTGAAAATAACGGCCCAACCAAAGAGGTGTGAATAACTCGAAAGCTATTGATTGATGCAGATTCGAAATCTGGAGGAGGTATTTGATAATTTGCGGCTTGTTCAGGGCGGCATCGGGGCGGTCGATCATCTTCCTGGGCGTTTAACAGCCCGTTAGCACGCTGCAACAACGTAATAAAAGTTTAACACGTTTACTAGCAAAAAGATTGCCAATCCCTATGATATTTATTTCTGCCTGTTCTGTTTACTTAACCTTTTCAACTAAAATTACGGATACTATAAACGTTTTTCTCTCACAAACTAAGCAATAGCAATTCTCGCACTATTCGCTAGAAAAGCACAAAAACACCAATAAAACAGCCATAAAATGTCATAAAACTGGCTTTAACCGGTTTGACTATACTACTCTCCCATTGATCGCCTGATCGATAATCAATACGTACTTACCTATGAGAGACAACGCTCTTTCTGCTTTTAATTACTCATGCTGAAACATGATTAGCCACTGTTTTGAAGTCAAACGAGAGTCAGAAGCGGGCAATATTTTGTAGCTTAATAGAACATTTCCCATTTAATTCTTGTCCGGATTGGATTTTGCCGGGCAAATGCCGACGTTTACCGCCGTTTGTTTTCAAGCCAACTCCTCTTATGAACGATCCTCAACTGGCCCAACTCTTCCCTGCTGAAGACCAGATTCCCGCCGACTACCGTATCGAGCCCATCCACCAGCGAGAGTACCTGCTTAATGGCGAAATGCGCCAATGGAATGGTCCTGTTTCAGACGTTTATTCGCCGGTTTGTATTCCGGCTGCTGACGGTACGTTGCAGCGAAAACTCGTAGGAAGTTTCCCGGTTACTGGCCCAACCGAAGCTCTCGCAGCATTGGATGCTGCCGTAGCGGCTTATGACAATGGCCGTGGCGAATGGCCGCAAATGTCGGTAGCGGACCGCATTGGGTGTATGGAAACCTTTGTGGGCAAAATGCTCGAGCAGAAAAAATTAGTCGTCAACCTTATTATGTGGGAAATCGGCAAAAACCTTGCTGACGCGACCAAAGAGTTCGACCGAACTGTAAAATACATTTACGACACAATTGATACGCTGAAAACAATCGACCGAAATTCGTCACGGTTTCGGATTGAGGAAGGTATCATTGGTCAGATTCGGCGGTCGCCCTTGGGTGTGGTACTGGCAATGGGGCCTTTCAACTACCCGCTCAATGAGACCTATACTACGCTCATCCCCGCTATCCTGATGGGCAACACGATCTTGTTCAAAACGCCCAAGCATGGCTCGCTCCTGCATTATCCATTACTCGAAGCATTCAGAACCAGTTTCCCGAAAGGCGTAGTCAATTCACTCTACGGACGTGGTGCTAATGTTATCCCGCCGGTTATGCAGTCGGGTAAGGTAAACGTACTGACCCTGATTGGTTCCAGCCGGGTGGCCGATGAATTGCAACGACAACATCCGAAACTAAATCGGCTACGGTCGATTATGAGCCTCGACGCCAAAAATGCAGCGATCATTTTACCGGATGCTGATCTGGATGTGGCCGTAAAAGAATGCCTGCTCGGTACGTTATCGTTCAATGGGCAACGGTGTACGGCAATTAAAATCATCTGGGCACATCGGTCTATCGTTGACGAGTTTTTAAGCAAGTTTGGTCCTGAAGTTAGCAAGCTCAAGCCCGGAATGCCCTGGTCCGACGGCGTGCAGATTACGCCACTTCCGGAACCAACCAAACCCGATTACCTGGCCGAATGCATCCGTGATGCCGAAACAAACGGCGCAAAAATCATGAACGAAGGAGGTGGTGAAGTGGCTGCGTCGCTGTTTAAACCTGCCGTTGTTTACCCGGTTAAAGAAGGGATGAAGCTGTATCGGGAAGAACAGTTCGGGCCAATTATCCCGGTTGTTCCATTCGATGATATCGAAGAGTTCATTGATTACCTCATTACCGACGATCATGGGATGCAGGCCAGTATTTTCGGATCAGATGCCGAAGAGATTGCCCGGTTAATTGATCCGTTAGTAAACCTGGTCAGTCGGGTAAATATCAACGCTCAATGCCAGCGGGGACCTGATACGTTCCCATTTACCGGCCGTAAAGATTCTGCCGAGGGAACACTGTCTGTAGAAGACGCCCTCCGCTCGTTCTCCATTCGGTCGGCGGTAGCAACCAAAGATACAGACGCCAACAAGCATATTCTGAATGATATTGTCGGACAACACAAATCCGAGTTTTTAAGTACGAATTTTATTTTTTGATGTAGTGCCGCCCGTCCGGTCGGTTATCTAAACAAAGCCGACCAGGATGGACGGCATTACGTATATGCTATCCGCAACTAAACTTACCAAATCGTTCAGCGACGTTCATGCCGTTCGCACAGTGTCGTTTACACTCGAACCTGGGCATATCATGGCGTTAGTTGGCGCCAGCGGTTCAGGGAAAAGCACCCTGCTGAATCTGCTGGCTGGTCTCGCCGATCCGGATACGGGCGACGTGCGACTTAATGGGGAGCGTATTCCGGGCCCTTCGGATGTGTTGGTGCCGGGCCATCCAGATATCCGGCTCGTCCATCAGGAATATCAACTGATGCCAAACGTAACGATTCGGGAAAATATCGACTACGCACTACGGTTTTTCGAGAAAAATTACCGGGAATTTCGTGTCAACGAATTAATAAAACTTTGTCGGCTGACGGATGTGCAGGATCGCATACCACGCCACGTATCGGGCGGTGAAAAACAACGTACGGCCATCGCCCGCGCCATTGCCGATAAGCCCGCCGTTTTGCTGCTCGACGAACCGTTCAGTCATCTGGACCTGCCCAACCGGCTCATTATTCGTGATCTGCTATTCGATCTGGTCCGCCATGAGAATACGTCCTGTCTGTTTGTAACGCACGATGCTACGGATGCCCTATCCATTGCGGATACGCTGGGCATTTTACGGAGTGGGAAACTCATTCAGTTGGCCCCACCGGTGGATGTGTACCGGCGTCCGGCTACTGCTTACGCTGCCCGCATGACCGGCGTTGTCAATATCATCAAAGCCAAACATTTGTCACTTTTCGGCCTGACCGAACCAGAAAACAGCGATGAATTAATTTGCCTGCGCCCTGAGCAGCTCAAACTTGACGAAGCTGGAGTAAAAGGAACCGTACAGGCAGTGTATTTCAAAGGTAGCCATTCCGAAATCGACGTAACCTTTTCACGCTACGTGTCATTTCGTCTGTTAACAACTCGCGATGATGTTCGGATTAATCAACAAGTGGGCGTTAGCCTAACAGAAACTGCGCTTTGGCGACTCAAAAGTTAACATTTACGACTGTGGCCTGTTGTTTCAGAAACTAACTAATCTTGCGTTATGAACCCTAAAGACGAACAACAGGACCCAGGCATCGACGAACCAAATGGAAAAGATGATTTTTTGGTTGGTGAGAAAACCGAGAACGTAAAGCCAACGGGAGTTGATGATAATTCAACCGGTATGGGTGATGGTGACAGCGACTATCTCGGAAAAACAAACAAAAGAGACGACGAGAAATAAACAGAAAAGGAGAAGGGAAAAAGGAAAAGGGAGAAAGAAACATAGTAGGTTTTTCTTTCTCCCTTTTCCTTTTCCCTTCTCCTTTTTACATCATTCGTTTAATCAACTGCTCGACTGAAATACCTTCGGCTTCAGCTTTGAAGTTACGAACAACGCGATGCCGGAGAATAGGCATCGTCACAGCTTTAACATCTTCTATATCAGGCGAATATTTCCCGGTCAGCAAGGCATTGCATTTAGCCGCCAGAATTAGGGCCTGCGATGCCCGTGGCCCTGCCCCCCACTCCAGATACTGGTTCGCATCGGGAGAAGCCATATCCGTATTTGGCCGGGTTTTATGTACTAGTTTAACGGCGTATTCGATTACATTATCCACCACCGGTACTCGACGTACCAAATGCTGAAACTCCCGGATTTCTTCGCCTGTAATGACGCGCTGCACGTCGTACCGCTGATCAGACGTCGTGCTTTTTACAATATCTAACTCCGACTGATACGACGGATAATCCAGATAGATATTAAACATAAACCGGTCTAACTGTGCCTCGGGCAGCGGATATGTACCCTCCTGCTCAATTGGGTTTTGCGTGGCCAGAACAAAGAAGGGCCGGCCTAATCCGTACTTCTGCCCTGCAATCGTGACGGCGTATTCCTGCATGGCTTCGAGCAGGGCCGACTGTGTTTTGGGGGGTGTCCGGTTGATCTCATCAGCCAAAATAATATTGGCAAAAACGGGTCCCTTAATAAATTTGAAATTACGTTCCTGATCGAGTGTTTCCGAACCCAGAATATCAGAAGGCATCAGGTCAGGTGTAAACTGAATCCGGTTAAAATCAAGGTCCAAAGCCCCGGCAATTGTCTGAATCAGCAGTGTTTTTGCCAATCCCGGTACACCGACAAGCAGGCAGTGCCCCTGACAGAAAATGGCTGTCAGCAAAAGCCGAACGGTCTCGTCCTGCCCGATAACAACCTTGGAAATTTCATTTTTTAGCTTCTGATAAGAGGTGGTAAGGGCTTCTGCAGCCGCAACATCCGATGAGTAAGGCACAGGTAAAAAAGTTAATGATGAATGATAAATGATGAATGATGAACAGTAAAGATGATGCCTCATCATTTATCATTCATCATTCATCATTTTTAATTACTGCCAAGCGCAGCGGCACTGTTCTGCGTAGTGCCAAATATTCGGCAGTTATGGAATTCAGGATCAACTGTAATGTACACGTCAGCTACGGATTTCCGGAACCAGTCATCGATGGCGCGGTTCTTTTTGTTCTGTAGCACAATGGTTTGCAGTTTCTCAAAATCTTTACTGAAGTCGGCGGTATGCGGAGGCACTTTACTTTTAAAATACAATAACCGCATGGCACTTTTACCGTCTTCAGTACGATAAGGCAGTGGTTTCGAAATACTACCTACCTGCATGGTATCGAGCATCTGAAATAAAGCGTATTCCATTGACCCATCCATAGCCAGCCGGCTGCTTCCCGATTGGGGGTCACGAAGCAAGCCACCCGCATCGGCCGTGCCTTTGTCTTCCGAAAAATCTTTGGCTCCCTTTTCGAATTTAAGTGAATCAATCTGGATAAGATTCCGCAGACTATCCAGAAAGTGCGTCGGACCAGCCAGGTCCAGACGGTTGTAGTCGGGACGTAGCAGAATATGGCGGGCATGGTATTCGGCTCCGCGCGTTTCCAGCAACTGAATCAGGTGCAACCCAAACTCAGATTCAACAACATCCGACATTTCGTTGGGTTTCAGTTTCAGCGCTGCGCCTTCAAACGGGGCCACCATCATACCACGTTTGGCAAAGCCTAAATCGCCATTACGTTCGGCCGAACTAACATCCTCAGAAAACTCTTTGGCCAGTTTACCAAAATCCTCGCCGTTTTCAACCCGTTTTTTGATGTCGAGCAACCGCTGTCGGAGCGCTTCTTTCTGCTCTTTCGTCGGCTTGGCAAAGCGCACAATCTGACCGACTTCCACTTCAGCGGGCATATACGGCAAACTATCTTTTGGAATCGCATCAAAAAATTTACGAACATCGCGGGGGGTCACCTTTACGTCGGTCGTAATTTTGTTCTGCATTTTCTGCACGACCTTCTGATCTTTCACCTGCTGCCGCAATTCGCTTTTGAGCATTTCCAGGCTTTTGCCGTACGCTTCCACAATATTTTTCTCGGAACCGAACTGCTGAATCATGTACTGCATCCGCTGGTCAAGCTCGTTGTCAACCAGTTTTTCCTCGACAACAACGGAGTCAATCTCAGCTTTAGCCAGCATCATTTTATTGATAACCAGACTTTCCAGCAACTGACATTTCTGGGGAGGTGTCTGGTTTTGCCCGACATACGACTGATACGCTTCATCCAGATCAGACCGCAGTACGTAGTAGTTATCTACCTTGGCGATAATTTTATTCAGGCTGACGCTCTGGCCCTGCCCGAACGAGGGTGCCGTCAGGAACAAGCCGACCAAAACAAGAAATAGACTGCTAATAACTTTTTTCATGTTATAAATATACGCACAGAACGGCAAGCGGTCTGGGTTTTAAGCATTTTTAAGACAGGTTAATGGCCTTATCGAACCGTTGATACGTAGTTAACGGATTTCTTTCCCAACAAAGTACCCGTTTTTACTAAACTTACTTGGCCAATCGCCTGATTTCTTCATCGTTGACCTTCACCGGGTATTTTTCCCGAAGTTGTGCCAGCCACTGCTTTTCCAGCGTTGCCTGATAATCATTGATAACCGATCCGCGGGCTTCGGCAAATGTTTTGGCGTGCGCTGGATCAATTCGGTCGATGGTCACAGAAATGGCTTTGTTGTCCCGGCGAAACGTAGTGGAACCCGCTTTCCACGGACTGACGCTATCCAGATAAGCATTCGCTCCTTTAGCAAATGCCCCTTCTGTGATCAATACGGCCGGTTCGCTGGAGGACGGCTGCCGCCTGCTGTTAATGACCCTGGCAATATCTTCCTTCGCTGTGCTGAAATACTGAAAGGTTACATTACGCTGCATTTCTTTTCCGGCGCCGGGCCGCGCTCCCTGATAATCTTTTTCGATGATCCGTCGGAGGGCAATACCGTTTTTTTGCAGATAACTCACTACGGTTCGAATTCGACCGGCCGAAACGGAATCCCGCTCCGTAGCATCATGAGAGCCACTGACTTCAACTATATAATTTGGATTACGCATCATAACCACCAATACGTCGAACAAGCGTTCGCGCAGAACTGGCGTCAAAACCGTCTGGCTTTTGGCAAATGTCAACGCCGGGGCCGACCGGCGAAGTTGATACGGGGGTTTGCCTGTAAGCATGGCCGTAGCTTGTTTCAGCAGGCTGTCGTGCTGCGCTACAACTATGGTCGCAATAGCTCTGTCGGGAAATTGGTAATTGGCCTGATGCTGCTCAAAATACTGCCGCTGCCCAATCGAGTCGACCATTGACCGTTCCCACACGTTTTTCTCCATCATCTGCGAGAGCAGTACACCATCGTGAATTTCGTTTAGCAGCGCCCGAAACTCGGGTGATTTTTTCTCCAGATTAGCTTCTTCCGTTGCCATAAGCTGATCGCCAACAAAACGGTTAAACAGGCGCTGCATCGCCACTCTGGGTGAACTTCCTTTAGTGGGTGTCGCTGCCACAGAGGCTGCTGGCATTGCCGGATTGTGCGGAGGCTGCTGACGTTGACGAACGTATTCGAAAAATTGATTCACTGTATACGGATGTTCAGCGATGGTCACCACCGTCTTATTTTGCAAAGTCTGGTCCAGAGGTTCCTCATAGCGCCATTGCCCGCGCAGCAAACTGCTGTCGGCCTTAGCCAGGGCATTGTCGAGTACGGGTTTCTGCTCACTTACGGCATATAATTTCTGAAGGCGCTGTATCGTAGCCTGCCGCAGTACGTCCGCCCGGGTGTCGGTCATAACCCGCTGCCGGAGTGAAGGGCCTAACGTACTGTAGGGTTCAAGGGATTTATGCTCAATGAGTTTGATAATATGCCAGCCATAATTTGTCCGCACGGGTTTCGAGTAGTCGCCGGGTTTTGTCAGCGCAAAGGCAGCATCTTCGAATGCGGGGACCCAACGACCCGGTTCAAACGTTGGCAAGACACCCCCGTTGGTTCTGGACGTAGCATCGTCGGATACATCACGGCAAACGGCTTCAAACGACTCCCCTTTTTGCAGTCGACCATAAGCGGCTTCGATACGTTCCTGAGAGGCCTTCTGACCGGGCTCATCGGCACCGGGGCTGATACGTACCAGAATATGAGCCACTCGCACCCGACCCCGGCTAGGTCGACGGGTATTTACTTTGATCAGATGGTAGCCAAACCTTGTCCGAACCGGCTGCGAAATTCCGCCAATCGGTGTAATGTAAGCTGCCGTTTCGAGTGGATAAACAATACCGAAAGCTGTAAAATACCCAAGATTTCCTCCATTTTGGGCCGTTGTCGCATCCTGGGAGTTTTCGCGGGCCAGTTTCGCAAAGTCCTCACCAGCCAATGCCTGCTTACGAATCGATTGTACCGTTTGATAGGCCGCCAATGTATCAGCCGGGGCGGCATCTTCCGATACGGGTATCAGTATATGCGAGGCATTGACTTCATCCTGCATACGCTGATACGCTTCAGCCGCCAGTGATTCGACCAGCACTTTATCCGTCATGTATGACTGGGCCAACTGCTTACGGTAGGTGTTCATTTCTTCCCGAAAAGCCTCCGTCGTGTCCCGGCCTTCCGATTCGGCAGCCAGTACTTTCAACTTTAGATTTGTGTATAAATCAAAGTACTCTTTTATATCCGTCCGCTGCGTTGAATCGGATGAAAGCTGGTTTTTGGTAAATGACTGAAAAAAATCGTCGGTCGTGAATGATTTCGTACCCAGCGTCAGGATAATTGGCTGCGTAGGAGGTTGTTGAACAACCGGGGCGGCTGTTTTACAGGCCATTACGGCAAGTGCCAGCAAGAGACCGCCTGTGAATTGGCGCATAGCGTCTGAAAAGGTAATTTTAGTAATAGTTGAACAGATACGTTGGCAAAAACATTCGTTTTCGATCTGGCTAACCAACGCTGAAAAACGGAGTTAGGGATGAGCAGGCTGAATTTTTACGGTTTTCAACGTAACGTCGTAGATAAGCTGATACTCAAAAGAATTACGCATGTTTTGTCCGGTAAAAACGGCAGGCACCCGGATAAATTGCTGCTTGTTCTTACGTAATACAGATTCGCGCAGTTCAACGCTACTCTGTCCGAGTAAATCATCATCGTCGAGTTTGTCTACAAGCTGTAACCCAATTCCCGAAGCGACCAGGCCCGCCGATACGTATTTCAGGGGCGTCAGTACTTCGGTGGCCGTCAGCAATAAGCCAACCGGAATGGCCACAATGTTATGTATCTTCTGAATTTTAGCCAGCGTTTGCCGGGCCTGATTATAATCGTCCACTTCAATCAGCACGAGCGATGCAATGATTCTGCCGTTTTTAGGTACTGTCAATTGAATGGGCTTGGCCGGATTGTGTTCGGTCGGTTGCGAACCCGATGCCTTCAGATTAAGCTGTTGTCCCTTCTTGACCGGCTCAACACCCCAGCCGCCATTGACAACGCCAACGGGCTTGTTTTGAGCATCATAACTGGTCAGCGAATAAGCCATCATCACCTCATCATGCCCGAACGTTTCTTCCAGGTTCACAGCCGTCAACGATTCCGGCATTAATTCAGCCGTCAGCGACGGTCGCCGTGAGCACCCGACTGTGTGAATCAGCAGTACTAAGAGTATAACAATTCGCATGGAGACAGTTTTTGACTGATTGAATAAAACTCTACGCGTTAGCTATTCAACCATTCAACAATTCAATCAGTCAATCATTAATTAAACACTCGGTTCCTGCTGACTCAGGCAATGAAAACTGCCCAGGCCCCATACAATATCGGTGGAGTCGATACCAATAATTTTCCGATCCGGGAAGCACGTACCAATGATGTCCAGTGCCTGCTGATCTTTATCGCATCTGAACGTTGGAACAATTACGGCGCCATTGGTAATCAAAAAGTTGGCGTACGAAGCGGGCAATCGCAAACCGTCGCTCACCACCGGATCAGGCATGGGCAATTCCACAATGGTTAACTGCTTGCCGTTCAGCAGTCGCATTTGCTTTAGTTCATGGTGAATTTCCTGCAAAAACGGGTAGTTATCGTCGCTTTTATTCGGTTCATAAGCCGCCACAACGGTGTCGTCGCTCACGAAACGTACCGTATCGTCAATATGCCCATCGGTATCGTCGCCCACAATACCTTCTTCCACCCAAAGCACCTGCTGAACACCGTAATAATCGCAGAGATACTGCTCAATATCAGCTTGGGTCAAATGGCTATTCCGGTTTTGATTGAGCAAACAGGCTCGGCTGGTCAGCACGGTTCCAGCCCCGTTAAATTCTACCGAACCACCTTCCATAATGATACCGGGCGTTACGTAGTCGAGCTTCCGATAATGAGCAATCTCAACCGGAATCAGATCGTCGCGGTCGTAAGGCGGATATTTGCCCCCCAGGCGTTGTAACCCCAGTTGACAATCATCCGCTTTTTTTCCTGCGGATTAATCAGAAATGCCGGACCATGATCGCGACACCAGGAGTCGTTGGTAGGATGTGGGAGCAACGTAATTCGGCTCATATCAGCACCAGCGGCTAACAGCCGCAGTTTGGCTGACTGCATTACGATCTCATTATGGGCGTTGATACATACGTGTTCGCTCTCGGCAATGGCCTTAATAAAATCGATATAAGCCGGAAACATCAGCTCCTGCCGGTCGTATGTCCATGAGGCTTCGGTATGCGGCCAGCTCAACCAGGTTGCTACGTGCGGGTGCCACTCGGCGGGAAAGAAAAAGCCCTCACGGGCAGGAATAAGAGACATGATTTAATGAGTGAATGAGCGAAAGAGTGGATGAGTGAAAGAGCGATAACTAACAGTATTATTACGCTCTTTCACTCATCCACTCTTTCGCTCATTAAGTTTATTCTCCATGAAAAATAACGTTGCCGTTCTTCCGTAGAACGTACCCTTTCCAGGCAAACAGCTCAAGACTATCTTTTTTCCAGACGTAACTGCCTTCGCTGCCGGTTCTGTCCAGAATCATACTTCCTTTCTGATCAGGCAGGTAGAGCTCAGCTTTCGACTGATCTTTGTTAAACACAACTACAGCATTAGATGTATAACTAGCGGTGTCTTTGGTTGGCACTAATTTAATATCCGCTACTTCAAAGGTACGAATGCATTCATTTTTCACCACGCTCCACTGGTAGCCAGCACTACCAATACAGCCATGCTCGTCTTTGTCGCCCCCCACTTTTTCGGGAACAGCCACAACGTTACTTACCGAATCGGCTGACTGGTCGGTTGTAGTTTGCGTTTTTTTACCAGCACAGGCAATAGCAATCGCCACGACGGCTGCTACGCTAAAAGCTTTTTTCATCTGTTCGTATTGGAATGATTATTCTACCGGTTAGACCCGCAAACGATCAAACCGTCATAACTAAATCTCGAACCTGTTCGACAGTCAAGCCTATAAAATCGTCAATAATGAGCGATACGCCCATCTCGGCCAGTTCATCACGTGTGTGCGTAGTAGCCACGGCAACGACTTTCATACCGGCGCGTTGTCCCGCTTCTATACCCGCAAAGGCATCTTCAAACACCACGCATTTCGCCGGTTCAATACCCACACGCTGAGCAGCCGTCAGGTAGATTTCGGGGTCGGGCTTGCCCCGATGAATCATGCTGGCATCGACAACAGCATCGAAATAAGGACGTAACGGTAGCCCATCGAGTGTGAAGCGCACGTTACTTTCTGGTGCCGACGTACCAACAGCCAGTCGAACGTGTTGCGATTTTAAGGCTGTTAAAAAATCCAGCAATCCGGGTGCTGGAGCCAGTTGAGGACGATATAATTCGCGGTAAATGGCTTCTTTCTCCTCAGTCAGCACAATCAGTTCGCCGGGCGAAATAGGGCGCTGAAAAACATAGGCCATTGCATCAGCGGAGACGTGCCCGTTGATATTATCGACGTATTGTTCTTTGGTAAGTGGCCGGTCATGTTTCTGGGCAAACCGAAGCCAGGCATTGACGTGAAAATCAGTATTATCAACCAAAACACCGTCCATGTCGAATAGAGCGGCCCATAAAAAGTCGGAAGGAGTTATTTCTGGCATGAGCAATGGGAATGCACGAAAGCACAAAGAAAGCAGATTACGGCTTACGCTACGTCATCAGCTGCTTTTGCCGGGCTAATTTCCGGTAACGTATCTCCTGCCAGTATAGCCGCTTCGTGAAGCAGTTCAGTAGCTACCAGCTCATCCGTTACATCTTCAATCCGGTTGTCAAACGCATCGATGCTTTCGTTAGCAAGTAACGAAGGTGATTTCATGCCCAGTAATAATCGTCCTACGTAAAGCAGATTGAGCGAAAAGCGCAATTCGGGCAACGCACGACTGTGGCGGGTCTGAGGTTCAGTTTGCATACAACCGAGCAACAACGGACGCGACCGATTGGGTTCGTTTATAGAGGGCAGTCAAAAAGTTTTACTACAGGGGTTTAATTTTTACGTTCCGAAAGTAAATGGGCGCTCCGGCATGTTTGCCCTGTAAGCCGATGTAGCCATGTAGTGGAAGTTCGGCGGGTGGCATACTGAGCCAGGAAGGCACTTCAGACCCATCAGGATTGGATTTGGCCGACGTAAACTTCGTCAGATCGATGGTATTAACGAGTTCGTTATTCAGCACTATGTAAATCATCTTTCCCTGACAGGTAATGGTGTAGCGGTTCCATTCGTCGGGCTTTTTAACTACTCGTTGCCGGGTTGGAGCCTGATGACCGAAAAAGGCACCGCATTGCCAGTTTTTTGGCGACTCCGCCCATTTTTGAGCGTAATCGTCAGCTATTTGAATTTCCACCGAGTTGGGTATCCAGTTGGCGGTATCGCTTGCGTGTACCACCACACCACTGTTGGTTCCATCGGCCGTTTTAAACAGCAAATCCAGCACAAAATCATCGTATGGAACAGCCGACCAGATGGTTTTGTCTTCCGTAGCAGTTATCACCCCTCCGTCGTCTATACTCCAGACGCCTTTCGGATACGACGCTTCCGAAAGGTCAGACCCAAATAGCGATTTCCAGCCCGGCCCGACCGGATTTGGGTGTCCCTTTGGTGGAGTGGTTTGTCCGTAAAGTGAGTAGGTCAAGCTTAAGGTTGTAATCAATAAGAGTAAGCCTTTTTTCATAAGATTAGAATTTGCTTCATAAAGATAACGACCGGTGCGATTATCTCATCGTCACCGGTCGTTTAGGTTAAGTAAAGCCTATGTATCTACTACGTACCGTATTAAACCCCTGGATAGCCTGGGTTCTGGGTTTTCAGATTAGGGTTATTTAACAACTCCTGCCTTGGAATTGGGAGCAACAAATGTTTTTCCTGCAAAGGCTGATTATTTGAACTTGGATTCACGTGTCCAACGAAATTATCGAAACCATTGGTTTTATCGTTGTAAACTTTCCGTAGACGTACCATATCAAACCAAGTAATCTGCTCGTAGCACAGTTCATGCCAACGCTCCCGCCAAACGGCTTCACGGAAGGTAGCCTGCGTGAAAGTTCCTAGCGCGGGTGTAGTCAATTTTGCACGGTCACGAATACGCTTCATGGCATCGTAGGCGGCCTGCGTTGGTCCACCCACTTCGTTTTGCGCTTCGGCATAAATCAATAGCGTTTCAGCGTAACGTATCTGTGGTACGTTCAGGTTGTTCTGACGAGTTCCTGCTACACCAGACGTACCGTTGGCTATACGATTAAAATGCTTGAATACGTAAGGAGCACCTAAGCTGAATGGAGCACCGTTGCCGTTGGTATAATACGTTGTGTAAAAATATCCGTCCTGATCCTTAGCCCGCAGATCGCCTGGTTCGTACGAAGCGTAAAAACTAGGCGCTGGAACTGAGCTACCTGTTCCACCAGGACCGTTATAGGTTACTGGTTTGAAGTTCGGGTAGAAATTGTCCATTGGGTTACCCGCTACAGTCGTGTTATACTGGAGTTCGAACAGATGTTCTATACGGTTCTCGGTAGTTTCGCTATGAACATCGTTATAGTTCGTAAATAGATTGATCGTACCGGGATTCGCATTAGCGTAAGTAACCACTTCAAGGGCTTTGTCGGCAGCTAACTTGTAGTGCGTTGCTCCTTTGCTCAGTGGGAAGCCAGCCATTGTCAGGTACACCTTAGCCAACTGCGTTTTAACGGCAGCAAGGTTAACACGTCCACTTGGATCCATCCAGGCCAGACCAGCCGCTTCAGCAGCAACCAGATCATCGACGATTAGCTTATACACATCCTCTTTAGAAGTACGGGACGGCTGGAAATCGCTGGAAGCGGCCGATTGCGGCTTAGTAATCAGGGGAATATCGCCCCATAACTGAACTGCCGTAAAATAAGCCGACGCCCGTAGAAACCGTGCCTCACCCAGAATTTTAGCTTTCTGAGCCGCATCCATCGGGGTAATACCCGGTACCTTGTCAATTACCTGGTTGGCATTGGCAATTACCCGGTACAGGCCATTCCAGTAGTTAACCACGTGTGCCGTATTGCCATCATGCACTAACCCATAGAGGTTATTGAGGTCTGAGTTCTGTGCGGTTTCCGTTGTGGAAGTCCCTGTTATGGCTTCCAGCAACTGCCAGTTGCTGGAGAAGATACCGGCCCCGTCACCCATAAACCGTAGACTAGCGTATACTGATGCCAGAGCGGATTCAGCATGGTCAGGAATGGTATAAAAACTAGTGGGAGTCAGGTTCGATGGAGCGTTTTCTTTGAGGAAATCCGTGCAGCCAATAGGGCCGGTAAGGGCAAATCCACACAGCAAGGCTCGGCTTATATGTTTAACGAGTGTATGTCTCATTCTATGAATTTTCTAAATTAAATGCATTAATGAATTACAGTCCGATCTGAAGACCCAACATGTACGTAGTTGGTTTTGGATAATTGTGCCAGATTTCACCTTGCGAGAAGGCGCTACTATCATTCCCCTGGTTAGTAGGCGTTACTTCTGGATCGCCAATAATAGGATCGTCTACCAACAGGAAGAAGTTCTGCGCCGAAGCATATACCCGAAGCCGGTTTAGCTTCAATCTGTTTGTAACCGCAGATGGGAAGTTGTAGCCGAACAGCAAATTTTTACCCCGCAGGAATGAGCCGTCCTTAACCCAATGGCTATCTACGTTTGTAATATAGCCTGCCTGGGTCCCCCGTACTTGAGCAATCATGGTATTCTGATTGCTTGGCGTCCAGGCGTTCAGTACAGATTTATAGCTGTTTGCCAGTGCCTGCCGGTCTTCACTGGGGTGCAGGTTCATGAGTAATACATCATTTCCATACATGTACTGCAGTTCAAGCGTAGCATCGAAATTGCCCAACTTGAAATTGTTGGTCAAAGCACCCCAGCCTTTTGGGCTACCGTTACCAATAATGCTCCGGTCGGCATCCGTAATCGCTTTGTCACCATTCACATCCAGGTACTTGATGTCGCCTGGCAGAATAGTAAATCCACCCCGATAGCTGGTAAATTTGGCCGCTTCTTCACGCTCGGCTTCACTCCATGTGCCTAAACGGGTCAGGCCCCAGAACGCCCCTACAGGCTCACCCACCCGGATGACATTGGTTTGGTTCGTGAAATTAGGACCACCTACGCCAAAGATATCCGATGGTGTTGCCAGCGACAACACTTTATTGCGGTTAAGCGAGATGTTGAACGTAGTATTCCAGGTAAAAGCACCTTTATTAACGTTTACTGTGTTTACAGCGAACTCAAAGCCCTGATTCTGCATAGATCCCACGTTCCGGCGAATAGTGCCATAACCGCTAGTGCGTGGAACAGGGGCATCAAGCAGCATGTCGGTTGTCAGGCGGTAATAGTAATCCATTTCTACATTAACCCGTCCTTTGAACAGGCCAATTTCTAAGCCCACATCGGTCTGAGCGGTTTTTTCCCATCTCAGATCCGGGTTAGCTAAACGGTTGATACCTGTTCCGCTAACGCGTGTGTCGTTATAAATAGTGGCGTAGGTAGAGCTAAGCAATGATAGAGACTGATAAGGAGGAATCTCCGAGTTACCCGTCAGACCATAGCTGCTACGTAGTTTCAGGTTGGAGATGATTTGATTACCTTTCAAGAAATCTTCTTCCGACACCCGCCATGCCAAAGCCGCCGATGGGAAGAAAGCGAACTTGTTGTTTTCCCCAAATTTAGACGAACCATCAGCCCGACCTGTAGCTGTGAACAGGTATTTGTTTTTATAGCCGTAGTTAATCCGACCGAAGTACGAGTTAAAGGCAAAACGCGATGCATCTGAGCCAACAGATGGGTTGGTTGCACCAGCACCTAAGTTATTGAAGCCAAAGTAATCGGTGGCAAATCCACTGACGCTGCCATTCATTCTGAACGCGTTTGTTTCCTGCCAAGAGATACCCAACAAGCCTGTAAATGAGTGATCCTGGCCAAATTGCTTATTATAGGTCAGGTAGTTCTCCAACGACCAGAACGAAGTCCGGGTATTTTGAGTCGAAGCGTTACCGTTGCCACCAATATTGAGGGTCCGGGTCTGCGACTGGTTAACTTCTTGTGTCTGAACGTTAGCACCCAATACCGTCCGCATTTCCAGTCCTTTCGCAAACGTAATATTCGTAAACAGGCTACCTAATGTAGTCTGCGTGTTCTGAATATATCTACGGTCCGTCAGGCGGTGTACCGAACTCATCGTTCCCTCGGCAAGTGGATAATCACGGTTTTCAGCGAAGATTCCCGTATCTGGATACCGTACGGGCAGGAACGGAAAGTCTTCCACAATTTGACGCGCTACAGCATCATTAATATCCACCAGATTTTCAGACTGGTTGTTATAACTCAGCGTACCGCCGATTTTGAGCCAGCTCTTCACCTGATCGTCAAGGGAGAAACGACCAGAATACCGCTTCATGTACGACGTTTTGATAAGCCCCTGATCATCCCGATAGTTGAGCGAAAGCGAATACTGCGTACGCTCATTACCACCGCTAAAACCTAATTGGTGGTTCTGCGACAATACGTTCTGCGAGGATTCTTTAAACCAGTCGGTGTCGTATAAAGGATTCAGATTGGCATCAAAAACACCGGGGTGTGCTGCG
Organism: Spirosoma sp. KNUC1025; assembly: GCF_045160025.1. Lineage (GTDB taxonomy): Bacteria > Bacteroidota > Bacteroidia > Cytophagales > Spirosomataceae > Spirosoma. The sequence goes on along the minus strand of NZ_CP087139.1, from coordinate 2,595,710 downwards.
CTGAAGGCTGTCCGTCTCACTTTGGGGTCGTATTGTTTATATTTACCTGCAGCCCAACCTACAGGATCGAATTTGGCCATGTTAGCGTAAGCCAGATCTTCTGTTGCCAGATATTCTCTGGCATTCAGAACCTGAGGTTTGTTGGGACCAATGGTATTGACACTAAATTGCCCATCATACGTAACCCGGGATTCACCAGCTTTCCCTTTTTTCGTCGTGATCAGAATAACCCCGTTCGCTCCTCTGGCTCCGTAGATAGCCGTTGACGAGGCATCTTTCAGTACTTCTACACTGACAATGTCGTTCGGGTTGATATAGTCAATCGGGTTACTGAACTGGTCGCCCGTACCCTGTGGCAGCATAACGCCATCAACTACGTAAAGTGGGTTGTTGGAGGAGTTGATCGAACTAAATCCGCGAATCCGAACCGTAGTACGCCCACCCGGACGACCGGAGTTGGTATTTACCTGTACACCCGGCAACCGGCCAGAAAGTTGCTGGTTGAGCGACGGAGCAGGGCGTTCCATCAGTTCAGCTTCTTTAACGCCCGATACGGCACCCGTCAAGTCCGATTTTTTAGAGGTACCATAACCAATTACCACAATTTCGTCCAGCACTTTGCTGTCAGTTTTGAGGCTCACGTCAAGGGTGCTCTGACTCCCTACGCGTACCTCCTGCGAAAGATAGCCGACAAACGAGAAAACAAGCGTAGCGCCACCATCGGGCACATCCAGACGATAGCGGCCATCAACATCGGTAACGGTTCCTCGCTGCGAACCTTTAATAATAACGCTAACGCCGGGTAAGGCTTCGTTCTTTTCGTCTGTCACTTTACCCGTTATGGATCTATCCACCGACTTTGTTTTGAGTCGGTTGGCAATGGACTTGCCGGACGAGCCAGTATCTGGGTCGCCGGATGCAAAGGTAAGGGTGTTGTACGTGCAGAAAAGAAGGCTATGAGCAATAGCCATCCTCACAATTCTGCCAGACAGAATTGAAAAAAGAAGAGGTTTTTTCATACAACTTCATCTCGTTTACCGAGAGGTTTAAGTTTGAAAATACTGATAAAGGAAGAATACTTATACAGAAATAGGGTGAAGAGTATATCTACTTACACTTTATTAAGTTTTTCTTAAAAATTTTAATATCATCCTGATAATTAATTAGAATACCGTTAAAACTTTTTGACGCACGAGTGATTTAGCCCTACGTATCTATCAAATCCAGTACGCTAATTTTATTCGGCCAACAGGATGAGATGAGCACGATCTCTGGCACAAATTCGACGTACAGTCTGTTATACTTGTAGTCGCGTTTGATTCGACAATCAATTATGCAACCTGATTATTCTGTTAATACTGCGTCAACAACCTATCTTGCCGAACGTCAGCCCAGCCCTGTTGATCTTTGGGAAACAGCCCGTTCGCTTGGCATTCCGGCTGCCCTCTGGCGGCTGCCTAACCAGAAAGACAAACATCTGATTGTATCGTTTGATAAAGTGCTGCCCAGAGTAGCCGTAGACCTGGATGAACTTCCGGCCGGATTTCTCATCAGCCCATTCGATAACATCACCGACAGTTCGGCCAACCCGGACATCGAAAGTCCGGCACGTACTCTTTTTTTGCGGGCTGATCTTCAGGCTGTTTTTTCCGAAAACAACCCGAGCCTTATCAAAAGTAAGTCCGGCAAAACGGCTGACCAGTTCTGGCAAACGCTAAAAAATCGCTCGGGTCGTCAACAGCAGGCGTCCTCTGGCGGAAGTGTTACGTTCCTAGCTGACCCGGAAGCTGAAGTTCAATACATACGTAATGTAGAAGCCGCAGTTGACGCCATGCAGCGTGGAGCTTTCCGAAAAGTAGTGTTGTCGCGTACGAAGCGTGTGCAATTTTCGGATGCACCCAACGCCGTTGCCCTGTTCGATAAGCTTTGCCAAACGTATCCGACCGCTTTTGTGTCGGCAGTTGCCATACCCGAAAGAGGGCAAATCTGGATGAGTGCAACTCCCGAGCGGCTGGTTAGTGTTAATGCAGACGGAATTTTTCAAACGGCTGCACTAGCCGGAACGCAGTCGGCGTTTAACCCCGATGGTACCGCCAAACGTCCACCAGACGCGATGTGGTCGCAAAAAGAGATTGAGGAGCAGGCTATTGTGTGCCGCTATATCATTGAGTGTTTCAAGAAGATTCGCCTTCGCGAATACATTGAGGAGGGCCCTAAAAGTATCATCGCCGGGAATTTAATGCACCTCGGTACGTGCTTCACGGTTGATACACAAGCCGTTCGGTATCCGCAACTCGGTACGGTTATGCTACGCCTGCTTCACCCGACGTCGGCCGTATGCGGAACACCACGTGACGTAGCCTTTACGTTTATTGGCCAGCATGAAACCCACGACCGCGAACTCTACAGTGGATTTCTGGGACCGGTAAACATCAATGCAGCGGAAGGACCGGCAACGGACATCTTCGTGCACATTCGCTGTATGAAGCTGGAAGGTAAACTGGCAACCCTATACGCAGGTGCTGGCCTGACAGAAGATTCGAATCCTGAACGCGAATGGCAGGAAACCGAAATGAAATGCCAGACGCTGTTGAAAGTAATGATGAATGATGAATGATGAATGATGAATGATGAATGATGAATGATGAATGATGAATGATGAATGATGAATGATTCTACAAAAAACAATTCATCATTTATCATTCATCATTCAATTTACGCTCCTTCGGCGGGATCGTTGGGCGCCCGCGAACCGTCTTTAGCGGTGCGGTCCCCAGCTTCACTAGCCGCCGACGACTGCGTATCAGCATCCGGAGCCATGCTGTCGGTATCAGCATCTTCCGTGGTAACGAGTTGTACTTCGTTAGGGTCTGTGTTTAATTCTGTGAGTGCCATAAGCGTAGCTGGTTATAATGAGGCCGGGTCTGTATACCGCGGTATGTAGATAACCTCGAATTCCGCTTTCGGTTTTACTCCATGCTATCGTCGTCCAGATCATCCTCGATGCCATCGTCATCCAGGTCCTCCAGATCGTCCTCATTAAACTCTTCTTCTTCAATATCTTCTAAATCATCTGCTCCGTAGCCGCTGGCGGCTCCAGTGCCTAATTCATCGAATTCGGCGTCATCCTCGTCGAAGTCATCTTCTTCATCATCGTCGAAGGCAGCCGATTCAGGGTCTGGGTTAAGCATTATAACGTCTTCGTCCTGATCAAATGCGGGCTGGTAAATCATGGTTTATAGAGTCTAAAAGTTAATTCATCCCTCATAACGCGGCTCTTTCCCCGAAGGTTTAGCCAGTGCCAAAACTAATAGAATAATTGGTTCAAAACCTCACAGTTCCGTTTTCCGTTTTTTAAATACTACATTATCCATTTATTGAGCGCCGAGCCGGCGTAAACTTACTATAGAAAACTTTTCTGATGAAAAATTATCGAATCAAACGCTTATCCGACCAACCAATTCTGCAAACCAGCGATGTAAAACCGATTATTGAAGGCTTCGAAGTGCTGGGCGCTTTCAATCCGGCGGCCTGTTACGTCAATGACGAAATTTTATTGCTTCTCCGAGTAGCGGAAGCACCAAAAGCTGAGAAAGGGCAAATTGCCATACCACTAATTGAAGAGCAAAACGGGGTACCGACCCTGGTTGTTAAGCGATTTGACGAACCCGAAGAAGCGTATGACCCTCGCGTGGTGACGTTTGAAGGGAAGGTGTTCCTGACTTCGCTCAGTTATCTGCGCCTGGCCCGCAGCCGCGATGGGATTCATTTTACGATCGATGATAAACCGTTTATGTTTCCGGCCCGAATGGATGAAGCTTTTGGCATTGAAGACGCTCGTATCACGTTTCTGGATGGCCGTTACTGGATTACCTACACTGCTGTATCTGAACACGGTCCGGGTGTGGGATTGGCCGTAACCTCTGACTTTGTAAATGTGGAGCGGATGGGTATGATCTTACCGCCCCCAAACAAAGATGTCGCCCTATTTCCGCAGCAAATCAATGGCAAATACGTACTGCTGCACCGACCAATGGTATCAGACATTGGCAAACCCTCAATCTGGCTGGCAGAATCGGACAACGGAATTCACTGGGGCAATCATCAGTTTCTGTTCGGTGGGCGTGGGCTGATCGATACGCAGTTTTCGTGGGAAGGCGGAAAAATTGGAGCCGGGCCTGAACCTATCTTAACGGATGAGGGATGGCTGGTGTGTTATCACGGGGCGGATGCTACGCATGCCTATTCGCTGGCGCTGGCCTTGCTGGATAAAGACGACCCATCCATTGTTCTGGACCGCTCGGAACTCCCCCTGCTGACACCCGAATTATCGTGGGAGCGCGAAGGTTTCTTTCCGAACGTAGTCTTTTCAAACGGCTGGGTCAAATGGCCCGACGGTCGAATCTGGGTGTACTATGGTGCAGCTGATTCGGGGGTTGGGCTGGCCGAGTTAGTTCAGGATTAATGGTATTTGTTCTTTGCGTTTTACACAGACCTGCACAAAACGCAAAGAACAGTACTGTTTCATTTCCTTAAAAAGCGTACGTTTTTTTCATTACGTCCATAGTCAGCTCAGGTTCGTAAGCCGCGTTCAACCGATTGGCGTTTTCCTCGACGGTTAACGTAAAACCAGCTTCTTTTCGGCGTTCGTTCACCGCTTTAGCATCCGTGATAGGCCACACAAAACAGCGAGACTGCTTGGTTTTAATCTGTTGCCGACACGTTACCTGAGTTCCGTACTGCTGCGGCTTCATTTCGTGCATCAGCGAACGATCAAGCATCATTGCGTAAAGCGAAAATGGAAGTTCTTTTGCTTCCGCTGTTTTTCTGATCAAAGGAAGATAGGCCGGTATCTTGTTGGAATGCTGAATAATATAAAAGACCGTTTCATTGGTAGGCGTACCAACCAGCGTTTTACCGGGATAACCGTGTTCTTTTAAAATAGCCTCAGCCCGGTTCAGATTAGAGGTATCTATTTTCACCTGTTCGGTCCAAAGCATACCCGCCAGCTTCGTCCGGTCCACTTTATAGAGTGCGCTCAGACTGTCGGTTAAAGGCTGGTTGTTACCCAGTTTAGCCAGCCACTCTCTGTTACGTTGGTCCAGCACATACATACTGTCCAACTCTTGTTTAAGCGACTTATTCGACTGCCCAAATGCACAAACGGGCAGCAAACCAATTACAAACAGCACGAATCTCATAATTAATAGTAAGGTTATGGTTTAATTACCCGCTAATTAATGTGTTTCTCGTAATTTAGTAGTACCTAGATTCTCCTCATTTCATGAATCAATTCACTCAACTACTAGTTTGTTTTCTTCTCCCGGTTTCATTGCTGGCTCAGGTTCAGAAACGCCCCCTAAATGCCTCTGACTATGATCGCTGGCAGAGCGTAAAATCTGAAAAAATCTCGGACGACGGGCGTTGGGTTGCGTTCCAGGTTGATCCTCAGGATGGCGATGGTCGCCTGGAGGCATGGACTACCGGTACTAACCCGGCGAAAACGCACTATGTTTTCCCACGCGGATATATGGCGCAATTCACACCCGATAGTAAATTTCTGGTAATGCGACTCAAAGTACCGGTTGCTGACGTGCGAAAAGCCAAGCTCAAAAAGAAAAAGCCGGACGAGATGCCTAAAGACAGCCTGCTGGTGCTGAATCTGGGAACAGGTACGTCTGTCAAACTGCCGAACGTCAAATCATTTATGTTTGGTAAGGAAGCGGGTTCCTGGCTGGCGGTAGTACAGGAACGCAAAGACGAAAAAGAAAAACCAGCGGCTAAGGTTACCGCACAATCCCAGCGCGATACGTTGTTACCCCTGCCGCCTTCGTCAACCACCGCTGTTGCATCCCGGAAAGGCGCATCAAAAAAACCAAAAGGGGACGACCTGACCCTCCTGAATATGGCCGATGGCGCCCGAAAAACATTCCGGTACGTATCAAACGTAGTGATTTCTGATAATGGGCAAAAAATATTTTACAGTAAAGATTCGGCAAACGATTCATTGAAAACGGGCGACAATGCCGTACCGGGCGTGTTTTTGTTCAACACCGCCAACAGCCAGACTATGCTCGTTGATACCAGTTCGAAACGTAAAATCTACAAAGGTCTGGCGGTCGATAAAGTAGGGCAACAGATTGCCTGGATGGCTTCTGCCGACAGCGCTGGCTCTGACGTAAAGGTGTTTTCGCTGTATTACAAAAACCTGTCGCCTGCCCTTCCGGCCAAAGGTAAAAAACCAAAAACAACCCCTCTCGAAGCTCCTTTCAAGGTGCTGGCCGACACGCTCACAACGGCGCTTCCTAAAGGCTGGTCGGTCAATGAATACCGGGAGCCGAAGTTCGCTGATGATGGTAAACGGCTGTTTTTTTCCACCTCGCCTATTCCGCCTAAACCTACCAAAGATACGCTGACGCCCGACGATGAGAAAGTAAAAATGGACATCTGGAGCTGGACCGACAGTCGACTACAGCCCATGCAACAGAAGCGGCTCAAAGAGGAAAAGGAACGCGGTTTTCTGACTGTTTACGATCTGGCTTCCGGAAAAATTATTCCACTGGCTTCCCGCGAGATTCCGACCGTTGCCTTTGACCCGAAGGTGAGTGGCCGATACTTACTCGGATTGAGCGATTTACCGTATCAGGTCCAGGCTTCCTGGGACCCCGGCCATACCGATTTATACCTGATTGATGCGCAAACAGGCGAGAAAAAACGAATAGCCAATGACGTAATGGCTTCCCAACCCAAACTGTCGCCGGGCGGAAAATATGCGTACTGGTTCGATGAGCGCGATTCGCTCTGGCGGGCCTGGTCGGTAGCCGAAGACAAACGTATTGATCTGACACGTGGGCTACCCAGCAAATTTTTCGATGAAGAACACGACACGCCCAACCTGCCTGGCTCGTACGGTTCGGCGGGCTGGACAAGCAACGACCGGTACGTATGGCTGTATGATCGCTATGATATCTGGCAAATTGACCCGACTGGTAAGGAAAAGCCATTAAATCTGACCGCAGGCTGGGGACGAAAAAATCACGTTCGGCTACGCTACGCTGAATTTGAAGGGGATGATTCACCGAGTCGGATGGCGTCGGAAAAAGCAATCGACCCCAAGACAGAGTTATTTTTGACTGGAATCTGGGAAAGCGATAAGTCGACTGGAATATTGAAAAGCAAAAACGGCTTGTCGGCACTTGACCCAACAACGTTGACGCACAGCAACCACCGTTATGCCGGGCTGAACAAGGCGAAAAATGCGTCGACCATGACGTTCTATCGGGGTAATTTTCAGGAGCCGATCAATCTCTTCCAGACAGACACAACCCTGGCAAATCCCGTTCAGCTTACCCGTACGAATCCGCAGCAGGATAGCATCCGCTGGGGAAGTGTCGAGCTGGTGAAATGGCTGGGAACAAATGGGGTTAAACTTGAGGGCCTGCTCTTCAAACCCGAAGGTTTTGACCCAAAGAAAAAGTACCCGATGCTGACGTACTTTTACGAACGTAACGCCGAAACACTGAACGATTATAAAGTTCCGGCACCCAGTCGTTCTACCATCAACGTAGCGTACTGTGTCTCGAATGGCTATTTGGTGTTTATTCCCGATATCGTTTACACGACCGGACAACCCGGGCCGAATGCCTACGACTGCATTGTTCCGGGCGTACTGAGCCTGATTGATCGTGGATTCGTTGACCGCGACCGGCTAGGTATTCAGGGGCAAAGCTGGGGCGGTTACCAGACGGCCTATATAATTACCCGTACCAATCTCTTCCGGGCTGCCGAAGCGGGGGCACCTGTTGCCAACATGACCTCGGCCTACGGGGGTATTCGCTGGGAGACGGGGTTGGTACGGCAGTTTCAGTACGAGAAAACCCAAAGCCGTATTGGCGGAACTCTCTGGGACAAACCGTTGAATTATATCGAAAATTCGCCCCTGTTCTTTGCCAACCGGATTCAGACGCCCCTTATGATGACCCATAACGATGCCGATGGGGCCGTGCCCTGGTATCAGGGCATCGAGATGTTTACTGCGTTACGCCGGTTGAATAAGCCGGTCTGGATGTTGGTCTACAATGGCGAAGGGCATAATTTGACGCAGCGGCACAATGCGAAAGACTTGAGTGTTCGGCTGTATCAGTTCTTCGATTACTACCTGAAAGATGCGCCCATGCCGATTTGGATGAAGGAAGGGCGAACGGCTGTTGAGAAAGACCGCGGTGAAATGAAATATTAACCAGACAAGCGCTTTTATGTAACTTTATAGAAACAAAACGCCACATGTCTATTACTAAGCAGCCCTTACTATACGCCGGGTCTCAGGGAGAAAAACATTTGTACACACTATTCGATAGCGGAGCTAATCTTTCCTGTATTAATCCTGATCATGTTCCTGACTTAGCCCATCTGGAAAGCTTAGGTCGCGTCCGTCAGGTAGCTACAGCAGCAGAAGGGCATTACATTGAAATCAACCACCGTGTTACGTTAGATTTTTATCTGGAAGATGTTCTCCTCTCCGATGAATTTCTGGTTGTACCGGGCTTAAGCGAAGAAGCAATTATTGGAGCGGCAACCATGCAAAAGTGGCGTATCAAACTGGAACGGTCCGCCGTCGCGGTTTGAACACGACACGGTCCATGTTGACCCGAAAGTTGCCAAGATGCAATTGATCTAGAATCGCTGATAGATACATTTACAGGCCACAAGCGGAGCATTCGGTTGTGGCCTATTTTTTTACAATAAAATCAAGCGTTTTCCCTTCAGCTACGTTCTGCCGGCTGGCAAACGTATGATTACCACCATCCTGAACAATGAATCGGCGGAGGTTTACATTGCCGCTCAGTACAGCCAGTGATACGTTCGTATTTCCATTTGCTTGACTAACCGTACAGGTGCCCCAGGCCGAGCCATTCGACCAGAAATACGTACCGGGTTTTGTGGTGATGGTCATGGTTTCTGTCACACCCGAATACTGAAATCCACTCCAGGCCAGCAACGTGTTCCAGCTCGTCATCGAGCGGGCGTAATGATAACCACATTCGGGCTCATTGAACGGATTTCGCTTTTGTCCGTCAAATCGGTTACGTATTGCGGTGAGGCAGGTTAATGCGTTTTCTGTCTGCCCTTCATAAATCATCCCGACGGCAGCACAATATTCGAAGCCCGTCATCGATTCGGCAAAGTAAGGAAAAGGCACCTTCAAACGACCTTTGGGCCAGCTTGCCATAAGCAGACCCGCTTCGTCGCCCAGTACGTAGGAGCGCATGTTGTTGAAATGATCCGAGAAGCTATCTAGATAATTGTATTTCATGATGCTGCGGAGCGTAGTCTGAATGTGTTCCCGATTGGCCAGATACCCTAGTCCGAGCATATGCGCCATCATCTGACCTACCAGTTGATCGACCAGGCATCCTTTTCCCAACTGATAATCTGGTACGTTTACCGTCGAATCGCGTTCCCAATTCAGAAACGCAAACGTGGTGGGATCGGTAATTTTATGCTCGTAATATTCTCCGTTGAATAAGTTCTGATCCATCCAGGCGCCCCCTTTTCGGGACAGATCTTCACATTTCCGCGCTAGCTCCCTGTCGTTCATGGCCAGAGCCATTTCGTGCGCTGCTTTCAGTGCACCCAGATACCAGAACCCCATTTGCGGATTGGGCCCATAATAATCAACATCCATGGTGTTATGCTGCCGTCCTTCCATAACCCCATCCTGATTGCCATCCCAGCCTCCCTTGATCCACGCATAACTCAGTACTTTTTTTACCTGTGGCCAGTTCTTTTTCAAAAACTCCTGATTACCCGATAGTTGCCAGTCGCGGTAAAATTTCAGAATCGTCCCCATCTGCCCGTCGGCTGCGGCATTTTTCCATTCCTGCGCTTTTGCCAGCGGCAGCATCACCCGGAAACTCATTTTACCGGTTTCGTTGGTTGCATAGTTGAACTCAATATCGCGCATCGACTGCGACAGATCGGCGAAGAGAAACGCCGTTGCCTGCTCATAATTCCAGACGTGCGTACAGGACCCAAAACACGAGCCAAACTCATCGAAAACACCCTCCCACCCCATCAGATGCCCGCTCGGAATCCGAAAAACGGTTTGCGAGCGTAACGTTGCCAGATTAAACAAAGCCGCTTCCTTGATAACCTCCGGGTAACTGCTACGTAACAGCGCATTCACAAACTGCAGGGTTTTCTGCTCAAGGGCTGGTAAACGGGGCAGTGTTTTTACGATGACATCCCAAGCGTCAGCGTATTGTGTTGAGTAATAATTGCCTACGGCCGACTGATCGGGTTTTGTCGAGAACGACGTCCAGGCCAACCGATTCGGAAAATTCCAGGTGATAAAAAACGTAAAGGTCTGGGTTTGGCCAGGCGCTACGGTTTTCTGTACAGCCAGTGAGGCCAACGGATCGTCATCAACCAGTTTAGGCTTGTCGGTCAGCATGCCATCGGCGCTGAAATCGTCCCAGAAATCGAGCATTGCATTTTCCCAATCGTTTGAACGCGAGCTGGTTCGATAGCTTACACCTGTTGGACTGTTGGTCGTCAGCGCGATGGTTCCCCAGGCTGCGTCCTGCCGACTGACACTATCGGAATACATGAAAATGCCCTGCACTCCAGCCTCACGTTTATAGATATTGGTATTCTTCCTGGCCCCGATAGGCACGTAATCGCCTTTCCAGTCTTTTATGGATTTGCTGCCATCCTTTCCCACAAAATTCCGCATTGAGCCGCACACCGAAACGGTCAACGGTTCCTGACTTGTATTCGTTACGTCGTAAGCCAGTATAGCCATCGGAATGCCGCTGTTATCGGCATCACCGGGAATAAATGGGTTGAATCCCTTCACTTTTACCCGAACGGGCATTCGTTTGTCGGACAGATTCACCTGCCCAAACGGATAAGCCGCATCGAACGTAGCGTCGGTAAATCGGGGAAAGCCGTGCTGGTTCACTGGACGCCCTTCGTAGTGCTGAAATTCAGCCGGATCTAGCGGTCCGAGCAAGGCTTTTGTCATGGGTTTGCCCGTGGCCGAACGTACGTTTATGGCGAAGAAGGGCGCGTTATTGCCGATCGTTACGGTGCTGAATCCTTTGGCGGGTTTGTTCATGATCTCCCAGTCGCGCAGCTCACCGCGTCCACCTAGCGAAACGGTTCCCGTACCAATGCCGCCCAGCGGTAAAGCAATGTTGCGCAGATGATCTTTATCGTAATGTTTCAGAACTGGCCACGTACCCGGCTGCCATTGCGCCGAACACGTTTGTAGTATAAAAAACAGGCAGCTACTAAGCCAATAAATACGACGACAAGAGAGGAAATAACTTTTCATAAAAGTCCATTGAACCTAGTTAAATTTTGAAAAGTGGTACGAGTGAGAACGTTTTTTGTCATTTTGAATTGACTTAAAAGTGACTGGCTATCAAAAAAATACTCCCAACCCGTCGTAACGAATTGGGAGTCTAACTCTTCTTTAAGAGTAAAAGCTAAGTAAGTTTATTGAGCAGCACCGGAAACAACTTCCCCTTTGAAGGATAGCGTCTGTATTCCTCCTTCAGCATTCGACTCAACGGTTACTGTTTTATTGAATGCCCCAACGGCTGCGGCATTATACGTAGCTTTCACAACGCCCGATTGCCCGGGTAAGATTGCAGATTTGGGGTAATCAACGCCGGTGCATCCACAGGAGCCTTTCGCATAATTGATAATAAGTGGCGCTTCGCCTTTGTTGGTGAACGTAAATTCTGCTGTAACGGGCTTGCGCTGAGCAATACGCCCGAAATCATACGTAGCATTACGCCAATTGAATACAGCCGCCGGAACAGTCATAGCCATGCTGGCTGTCAACAGTACAAGTGAGCCGAAGAAAAGGATACGTTTCATAAAAAATTGGTTTGATAAGATTTGCGTTATTGCTTACTCAAGCAACGCTGCAAACGTACCGTCTTCGGCTGGATGGTCTTGTTAAGCACTTCCTAACGTTTGTTAACGAGTTGTTAATGTGGAGCAAATTGGCAACTAAGTGGTTGAGGGAATGAGCGAATAACCCGTACTTTACAATCGAAATTATTCAGTCATTCACGCATTCGCTCATTAAAAAATGGCTCGTCTCCGGCTGCTGGTTGTTCTTTCGGTACTATCCATTATCGGAATTCTGGCCGTACAGGCAATCTGGGTACGTAACGCCTATGCACTACGGGATCGACAGTTTCGGCAGTCAGCATTCATTGCCTTACAGGATGTAGCCGATGACGTAGCGAGGCTCAATCAGTTCGACCTGAATCGCTACGCGGTTACGCAGCTCTCGGCCGATTATTTCATTGTCAATACCGATGCGCCAATTGATCCGACCACGCTCGAAACCTTCATCCAGCGGTCCTTGCAGCAGCACAACCTCATTACGGATTACGAGTATGGTATCTACAACTGTGAAACGGACCGTATGGTCTATGGGGCTTATATCAGCACAAGCGGTATAGCAGGCGCGAAAACAAAAAGTTTACCCAAATTTCCGCGCTACACGTACTATTTCGGCATCCGGTTTCCAAACCAGGCCGCCTTTGTAGCCGGTCAACTGAGCGGCTGGCTATGGTCTACTGTAGCGGTGTTGCTGGTGGTCGTTTTCTTCGGTTATACCTTGATTGTCGTATTGAAACAACGAAGGCTGACTGAAGTACAACGGGACTTTATCAACAACATCACGCATGAACTCCAGACGCCCGTTTCGACCATCCGCATTGCCGCCGACGTACTGCAATCCGATACGATTATCCAACAGCCCGAGCGGATGAAGCAGTATGTCCGGGTTCTTTCGGAAGAAAGTAGACGCCTGCAAAAACAGGTCAATAACGTACTACAACTGGCTCGTTCTGAACGCACTGGATTCATATTGGATATGACGGATATCGATTTACACGACGTAATGACGGCTTCTGCCAATACCTTTGCTCCCAACGTCAGGCTTGATCTTTCCGCTACCAATGCCCACATTCGGGCTGATCGGTATCATCTTGAAACAGCCCTGAACAATCTGATTGACAATGGCATGAAATATTGCCATCAATCGCCTGATATCGTACTACGTACCCGAACCGAAAATAACCAGCTGATCTGGTCAGTCAGCGACAACGGAATTGGCATTGCTCCCGAACACCAGCAGGCCGTTTTCCATCAATTCTTTCGAGTAGCATCAGGGCACACGCATACGATAAAAGGTTTTGGCCTCGGCTTGTATTACGTTAGGCAAGTGATCAATGCTCACGGCTGGCGGCTGACGCTAATCAGTCAGTTAGGGCAAGGCAGTACGTTCCAGATTACCTGTTCATCCGTAACGAGTGAACAAGTGGGCCACTCTTCGGCGCCGACGCGGAAAACCGGAACGATTCGCAGGAGCTACGCCTTATTTCGCTCATTCACTCTATCATTCTTCCACCTGTGAATCCAGCGCGTATATTATTCGTTGAAGACGATGTCAATCTGGGGTTTGTGATTCGCGACACACTCGAAAATGTGCCCTTCATCGTTACGCATTGCATCAACGGCGCCGATGCCTGGGCCATGTTCCAGAGCCAGCCGTTCGACATTTGCCTGCTGGATGTGATGCTGCCGCAAAGCGATGGTTTTACGCTGGCACAGCAAATTCGATCCATCGATACGCAGGTGCCGATTCTATTTCTGAGTGCACTGGCCAGCAAGGATGATCGTTTGCAGGGACTAAGACTTGGTGCTGACGATTATCTGACGAAGCCGTTCAGTATCGAAGAATTAATCCTGAAAATCAACGTCTTCCTGCGTCGAACTACAGCTGACAACGGACGTAGCATTCGGGCAAAATCCATTCTGGACCGGCAAAATATGACGCTGACCATCAATGGCGAAACCCAACTGCTTACCCATCGCGAAGCCGACGTAATTGCTTACCTGCTTGATCGGCCCAATACACTCGTTCGTCGTGACGAACTGCTGCGAGCCATCTGGGGCGACGACGATTATTTTATGGGCCGCAGTCTGGACGTATTTATTTCCCGGCTGCGGAAACGACTTGTTCAGGACCCAAGTATGCGTATCGAAAATGTACACGGGGTCGGATTCGTTTTGCGGCAGTAATCCACGACATTTGCGAACATTTTACTATCTATCCAATCTTATGACGTATCGATTGCCCGCCATTACGTTAACAATTCTGCTCTTTGCTGTTGGCTGTAAAACGGCTAAGTTATCGACTGGCAAACTTCCGGCTACGGCCACAATTACGGAAGAAGGATTCCTGAACTGCTTTACAGCCGGAACTTCTCTAAACGGTCAGCCCGTCTGGTGTGAAGCCTCCGCCGTACTATATAATGGCAAAAACGTTTTTTTTGCCAACGATAAAGACATGCCTGGAGGTCAGAGTCCGGTGTTCATGAAAGCACCCGAAACCCTGGCCGACTCAACGAAACCGCCAACCTATCTGACGGCTGCGCCCTTCTCGCAGGGAACGAAATACGAGGATTTTGCCCAAACCCCTGATCGTCGTTTTGTACTGCTCACGACTGCGTTCGACCGGGTAAAACCGGGCGGACACGACTGGGATCGCTTCAATACAATTCTATATTGGCGAAGTGGCGACGAGCAGCACCCGCATGTTCTGGCTCCCGACGATACGAGTCGAACATCTATTGCCTACCGCCAGCAGATTGCGCAGTTACTGGCAACCGAGGAATTTCCGGGAGCCATTCCGTATTTTAAAATCGAAGGACTGGCGGCTACTGATAAACAGTTGCTGTTCGGCATTCGGGAAGAAGGTAAATCGTACGAGAGTTTTACGTACCGGGCAAAAATTATAAGTGTGTCTTATTCGGTCGAGAAAGCGGGGGAAGCGGACCGGATTCGCCTGGCAAACGACTGGAAGATTGTTAATAACTTCGATATTGCCAGCGCTGACCCGAGCCTACCGAAACCGCTGGCGATCTCCAGTCTGGAGTATGATCCCCATCGAGGGTGTTTCTGGATGCTGACCTCCATGGAAGCCAATGGACAGCTTGACGCTTACCTATGGGTCATTACGCCCAGCGATTTATACGCCAACAAACCGTTCTCACTGGTCCGAAACGAAGAGGGGCAACCTCTGCACACACCCGGTCATAAAGCCGAAGATCTGACACCACTGGATCATAACCGACTTTTGCTCATCAGCGACGACGACCGGGCTCGTACCACCATCGGCGCTCAGGTACGTCAGCCGAATCAGGCAGCTTACACTATCCTGACGATTAAGTAGGCTGATACGATGGAGTACGATGGAGCATGATGCAGAGGTGAGCGATTTTAAGGCATAACATTCTGAGCTATACAGCACCATTTTTGACAATCCTTACGCCTATCTGCCCTGTCCAGAACATACTTTTCGCTATTTTTGCGCCCTTAAATACTGGTCAGCGCAACGGCTAATCAGCTCATTGACTGACCAATTGATTGACAATCATGCTACTGAGTGAACAGGAAATAAATCGCCGACAAAAGCGCGAAGAATTAATGCGGATGGGAATAGACCCCTACCCCGCCCAACTAGTTGACGTAACGGCAACGATTGCCGATATCCGGGCCGCTTTTCAGCCTGGCGGTCCCGGCACAGATATTGAGCCCGAGCAGGACCTTTCCGCTGACGAGCGCTGGGGAAATATCCAGCTAGCCGGTCGGCTTATGGGTTTTCGTATCATGGGGAGTGCCGCTTTCGCCGAAATGCAGGATTCAACGGGCCGGATGCAGCTCTACTTCCGTCGCGACGACCTTTGCCCCGGCGAGGATAAAACTCTGTATAATACGGTCTTCAAAAAACTGCTGGACATTGGCGATATTATTGGTGTGCGGGGTCACGTTTTCTCCACGAAAACCGGAGAGCTATCTGTTTACGTCAAAGAATTCACGATTCTGAACAAAGCCCTTCGGCCGTTGCCTGTGGTGAAAGAAGTGGTGAACGACAAAGGCGAAAAAGAAACGTATGATGCGTTTACCGATCCCGAACAGCGGTATCGCCAGCGTTACGTTGACCTGATTGTGAATCCGCAAATCCGGGATGTGTTTGTAAAGCGTACCAGATTAGTCAACTCGATCCGGCAGTTTCTGAGCGAAAAAGGCTATCTGGAGGTTGAAACGCCGATTTTGCAACCCATCCACGGCGGTGCTACAGCCCGGCCGTTCCGCACCCACCACAATACGCTCGACATGACGCTCTACATGCGTATTGCCAATGAGCTGTACCTCAAGCGGTTGATCGTTGGGGGATATGACGGGGTTTTCGAATTTGCCAAAGATTTCCGGAACGAAGGCATGGACCGTACCCATAACCCGGAGTTTACGCAGGTCGAATTTTACGTTGCTTACAAAGATTATCTCTGGATGATGGACACCATCGAAGAGATGGTCGAGAAGGTGGCGCTGGACGTAGCCGGAACCACCAAAGTAACGGTCGGCGAAAACGTCATTGATTTTAAGCGACCCTGGAAACGGCTGACCATGTTCGAAGCCATTCAGCAATATACGGGTGTCGACGTATCGTCGATGGACGAAGCGGAACTGCGCCAGGTCGCCGAAAGTCGGGGAATCAAAGTAGACAGCACCATGGGTAAGTCGAAACTGATCGACGAACTGTTTGGCGATGCCTGCGAACCCAATCTGATCCAGCCGACGTTCATCACGGATTATCCGGTCGAAATGTCGCCCTTAACCAAAAAGCACCGGAGCAAACCGGGTCTGGTGGAGCGCTTCGAGGCCATTTGTAACGGTAAAGAAATTGCCAATGCTTACTCCGAGCTGAACGATCCGCTCGACCAACGCGAACGCTTTGAAGAACAGCTTCGACTGGCTGAACGGGGCGATGAGGAAGCGATGGCGCTGGATGAAGATTTCCTCCGGGCCCTGGAGTATGGCATGCCGCCCACGGCTGGCGTCGGTCTGGGTATCGACCGTCTGACGATGATCATGACCAATCAGTCGTCGATTCAGGACGTACTATTTTTCCCACAGATGCGCCCCGAGAAGAAACTGGAACAATCCGAAGAGAGTGATTTCGTGGAGGCTGGTGTTCCAGCCGAATGGGTTCCGGCTGTACAGAAGCTAGGATTCCTAACGGTAGAGCAACTACGTACTGCCAGTCCCAACAAATTATTTAATGATTTGGGGGCGTTCGGAAAAAATTGAAGCTGGAAGCTAAAATGCCGACTTTAGACGACGTAAAAGGCTGGATTGGTCAATAAGCAGTCAGCGCAAAAACCCCACCTGGTGACCGGGTGGGGTTATAATCTCTTGATCTGACGTTGTAGATTACTAATCTATCTTTTGCACTTTTACTGCATTGAGTCCTTTTTTGCCGTCAACTACCTCAAACTGTACCCGGTCTTTCTCGCGAATCGTAATGCCGTTCAGGCCGGTAATGTGGACGAAAATGTCCCGGTTGGTATCGTCTTCAACAATGAATCCGTAACCCTTACTTTCGTTAAAGAATTTTACTACACCAGTTTGCATAAAACGTAAACAATTAAACAATTAAACATTAAAGAGGGTCAATAATTAACAGCGATTCACGAAACAGATACCAGGACATGTTGGTGACCGGAATACGTAGTTGAGAATCAATGAAGTTGGTTAAAAATAACTTGGAAAAGGCAATTATACGCCATCAATCCCGTTACAACACAAAGAAAATAAAAATGTTCTGACTTCAATAAGTCTGAGGCTATTTTTTAGGTATTTTCACTACATTTATATTGTTTTTTTGTGTAAACGGCAAACAATCTGTTAATAAGACGCGTTACGTTTTCTTGATTCCATTCAACGTTTATCTAAGCACTTCGCCAGTTAAAAACATGAATAAGATTAGATTTTTCGTCGAAAATCAAGCCTTTGGTGTATGCTCGCGCCTTGGGGAGAAGATGAATATATCAGCAAGCAGTATCCGGTTGTATTTTATTTACACATCTTTTCTGACGCTTGGCTCCCCCGTGATTCTTTATCTTATTCTGGCGTTCTGGATGGAAATGAGTAAGCACCTGCGTCGGCACGCCCACCCAACCGTCTGGGAATTGTAGTACCAGGAATACGTACTGAATACGCTAAGATCAGAGACTTTTCGCTCTGCACTATATACTTATCATTACCCTTTCTCCATTTCGCTAAACGTCTTCTTTCCCTTAAGAAAGTATTGCCACACAATGCTGTACTGATAAAGTTTGACGCTAGCCCGTTGCTGGGTACGTAGTTGTTTGCGCTGGCGATGGAGCGTAGGCAGCTGACCATAAAAAGCGAAATGAGCCCGCAAAATGGCGCCTACATCCGCCCATTCGCCTAACTGCATAAACAGGATGGATGAAATGCCATCCAGAACCAGCCTGAGTAGAATTTTAGGCCATAACCAGACGTCAGCTGGCCAGTTTTTGTAGAGCATGAACAGGCTATTACGGTAATTGAGGTACGTTTTGTGAGGGTTAGACTTGTGCAGGGTTCCTCCGCCAACATGATACACCGTCGATTGTCCGCACGTCCAGACTTCGTAGCCAAGCCGCTGAAAACGCCAGCACAGATCGATTTCTTCCATATGCGCAAAAAATGACGCATCGAAGCCGCCAACCTGATGAAATACGTCGGCCCGCACGAATAGACAGGCTCCCGTTGCCCAAAATACCGGTCGATTATCGTCGTACTGGCCCTGATCTTTTTCGAACGTAGCAAAAACCCGGCCCCGGCAAAATATGTACCCCAGCCAGTCGACAAAGCCACCTGCGGCTCCGGCATGTTCAAAAAATTCACGCTCGCTGTACGATCGGATTTTGGGCTGACAGGCGGCAATATTAGGATTAGCCTCCATCAACCGGATAACTGGTGAGAGCCAGCCCGGTGTAACTTCAATATCAGAATTAGGCAGAACGTAGTATGCTGGGAGCCCGTAATTCGTGCGGATATGTTCGAGTGCGAGGTTATAGCCACCAGCGTAACCTTCATTACGGGGTAATTCGATGATGCGAACCGTTGGGAAATGTGTTCGGACAAACGAAACGGATGAGTCGGTAGAGGCACTATCTGCAACGTAAACCGTGTGCCCATCCGTATTCGCAAGCACTGTCGGCAGAAATTTTGCCAGGAACGGTTGTCCGTTATAATTCAGAATAACTATGGCAATGGTATTCACAAAAAATAGTCAATGAGTTAAGCAGTCGGTGGGTTAATCAGAGATCGACAGTAAAGTAGTTAGCCAATATAGGATTAGGCAACCAATTTATCTGTTAATGATTGACAAACTAACTCACCAACTGACTAACTGATAAACTGTCCGGCTACTATTACATCAGCCCATCCAGATTCAGACCTGGGATATTTGGCAGTAATCCTTCGGTAGCCTGACGAAGGTGTTCGCGTGCTTTGCCTTCCACATTGCTCATCGCCTTGTTCGTTGCGGCTACAATAAGGTCTTGCAGCATTTCGCGCTCGTCGGGGCGAATCAGTTCAGGGTCGATCTCGATTTTCAGAATATTTTTCAATCCGTTGACCGTCACCTTTACCATACCAGCTCCCGATTCGCCGGTTTCGGTGACAGCGCTGAGCGTTTCCTGGGCATCCTTCATCCGGGATTGAACTTCCTTCATTTTCCCGAACATATCCATCATGTTCATAAATAATATAGTGTAAAAAGTCGCACGTCGATCAGTGTAAGAATAGATGTAAGCCTGTTACGACCTAACGACTTATTTCTTATGCCTGACTATCGAACTAACAACAAGGCTCCCGTACGAACAGTTTTGTGGCCGCTCGCATCTTCTACCTCTACGCGATACATATATTGCCCCGTACCAGCTGGCTGACCATTAATTAATCCATTCCAGCCTTTGGTCTTATCAGTTGTACTGTAGATAATATCGCCCCAGCGGCTATATATATTCATCAAAAAGCGCTCCGAAATAATTCCTTTGGGCAAAAACTCGTCGTTTCGTTGATCACCGTTGGGTGTAAACGCATCAGGCATCCAGATTTTGGCCTCACCAAATAAAGTCAACGAATTCGAATAACTGATTTTGCTGCCTGATGTAGCAATAATTCGATACGTATAAGACGACGCATTGGGGTCGTTGGGTTTCGGCTCGTAGTGCGTACTGGTACCCAGCGAAATCCGTTGACTTGTTCCACTCAGTGAGTCAGTTATTTCTATAGTATACTCGGTTACCGGACCCGGCAAAAACGGCGATTCGCTGGTCCAGTCGAGACTCGTATTGGCTTTTGAACTCAGGTAGACCGTACATACCGGCTTTGAAGGCGGCAACGTAAGTCCGCAAACACCCTGATACGTAATCTGGTAACAATACGAACCCGACGATGGATCGGCGCCATTATCAACAAAAACACTGTCGTTCACGATGGTCCCTACTGGCCTGAACGTTCCGGATGAGCCATCTGAACGGCTGACAACCAATGTGTAGCTAGACAAGATCCCGGATACGGGCTTTGCTAACGTAACGGCTACCCTCGGTCGGTTATTCTCGATGGATACAACGACGTTATTGACGCTATCCGGTACGTCGCCATTGACCCCGGTTACGCAGACGGAAGCCGACGTAACCTCTGTTTGCGCCACACTTCCGGCAATGGTCGCCACAAGGCTGTAACAATATTGCGTGCCACATTCAATATTATCCTCATCTGTATAGGAAGACCTGTTCTGATCTACCACTGTTCCACCGATGGGCGTCCTGTTCCGGGTAATGCGATAAAATCGAAACTGCCCCCCATTGGCAACCCCTGCATATGGCTGCCAGCTGAGCGTATTCTTCTTATTGGCTGGTTTCACGTCCAGCACAAGGCTACAGACCTCATCCGATTTTATACCCGAATTACTGCAAACATCCTGTGCTACTACCTGAAAGCACTGCACCTGCCTGGCGTCGGTCTGAACGTTGAATGTTCCGGTACCGGCGTCCTGTTTGCCTGTATCCGTATATACGCCGTTTATCTTTTGGAGCAGCTGCACCGTTGCGCCCGTACCGGCCTGATACTGAATCGAAATACTGTTGTCGTTCAGCGTCTTAAGAGACGTAATGGCTGGCTGGGTTGCCGCTGGCACCAGCCTGACTGTTTGAGGGGGCACCGGCGACCGACAGATAAAAGGCTCTGAGGAGCCATACGCTCCTTCAACCGTTATAGTACGTGTGTCGGAGCCATTGTCGATGTAGGTATGTTCCGGATTGGCTTCCATTGCGATCCGGCTCAATTGCTCAATATTGCCATCGCCCCATTGAATAATGTAAGTATCGTACTGCCCTAACGTCGAGATGTTGGGCGTAACCGTCACTTTTCGCCCGGCGCAGGATTTAACCGTTACCGAAATTGGGTCAAGCGGCAGGACCGTAATGGTTTGGCAGGCCAGCGCCCGTAACCCATTGCTCGTACCCACCTGAAGTATGGTGTAAGAACCCGGCTTGGTGTACGTGAAACTTGGTCCCGTTTCAAACGTAGTGGGAATGCCTTTGCCGCTGTATTGAGACACATAGCCAACGGCGGCCAGATTGGCAGGCACGCTGCCTTTCACAACTGTTACGGCACTCCCAACACAAATTCTTGTTCTATCCAGCGTAAATCCACCCACTTCAGCGCCTTGTGGGTTTACGCAATAATTGTTGTTTGGGTCCTGAGCAAACAGCGAATACGAATGAACAAGCCCGAACAGCCAAACAACAAGCAGCCAACGAACCTGCGAACAGGTTTGCTTCACAAATTCAGTCGGCCACAAACGTAAAATGCGCACGTAAACTATTTTTTTTAACGTTTTCAGAGTCAGACATTTTCCCTTCCAGAAAACAGGTTGAAGACCATTTCCGCCTGAACTTAGGCTTCGTTTCCTAGAGAAAATGGCTACTAATTTTTTCTTGAATCAATGGCCGGAGTTTAAGAACGCTATCGAATCAGCAGCAACGAACCGGTGCGAACAATTGTCTGATTACTTATATCTATCACTTCGATCCGATACATATACTGACCAACGTTTGCAGGCTGCCCGTTAATTAATCCATCCCAGCCTTTGGTTTTATCCGCCGTACTGTACAAAACCTCTCCCCAGCGATTGTATATATGCATCTGGAAGCGTTCAGCGTACAATCCTTTCGGCAAAAACTCATCGTTCATGTTATCGCCATTGGGCGTAAACGCACCCGGCACAGTAAACTGATCCTCCCGTTCAAAAACGACGTAGTTGGAATAACTGGTATAAGTACCCGACTTGGCAACAACCCGGTAGATGTAAACAACCTCGGTTGGACTACGGTCGTAGTGCGTAGTAATGCCGACGCTCTTCTCGCGGTTACTCACGGAATCCACCAGTTCAATCGCATAATCCGCCACAGAACCCGGCGAGAAAGGGGAGTCGGCATTCCAGTCCATCGACCGGATAGACGACGAGCTCAGGTGAATGGAACAGGCAGGCTGTGAGGCAGGAAGCCCCAAACCACAACCGCCCTGATATTCGACCTTATAGCAGTACGAACCCGAAGCCGCATCGGCACTGGCATCCACATACGTATTCTGGCTGGCTAGCGAAGTAAGAGGGCTATACGTACCCGAAGAGCCCTCTGCCCGACTTACCAGAAGAGTATAGCTGGCGGGCGTTCCGGCAGTGGGTAAATTGACGGTTAAATTCGGATGATTGTTTGCCACCGATACAACAATGTTTCCCAGATTATCCGGTACGGTACCACTTATACCCGTTACGCAGGACGGAGCCGATGTAACGATGGTTTGGGTCGATTTACTGGCCAGCGTAGCGACGAGCCTGTAGCAGTATTGAGTCCCGCAGGTTACGCTGCTATCCGTATAGGTTGTACTGGTCTTGGTGGTTATAGCGGAGCCAACCGGCGAATCGTTACGTGTGATCTGATACTGTTTAAACAGCGAATCAGCTCCGGCATATGGCTGCCAGTTAAGTGTATTTTTCTTGTTAGTCGCCCTGGCATCCAGTACCAGACTGCAAACTTCATCGGAATCCAGCGTAGTGCTTCCACATACATCCTGAGAAACGACCTTAAAACACTGGACCTGGGTGGCGTCGGTTTTTATCTGAAAAGTGCCGGGGCCCGTTGCCCGCTGCCCTGTGTTCACATACGTACCGTTTACCTTCTGATACAACTGTACGGGAGAGGCTGCGCCAACCTGGTATTGAAGCGTAATGGTTCCATTGTCAGCAGCGGTCAAGGCCTGAATAATGGGCTGAGATATTTCAGATGCCAGCGCAACTGTCTGCGGATTGGATGAATTACAGAGCGAAGCATTGAGCGACCCATATACTCCATCAACACTGACAGTTACTGCGTTAGGCGATGTGGCGGCATAGGAATGCTGTGGATTAGCTTCCAGTTCTGCCCGGCTCATTTCTACAGGAAGGGTGCCATCACCCCAGTTGACAACGTACGTATCGTACTGGCCAAGCGTAGCTGAATTTACCTGTAACGTGACCTCTCTTCCTGTACAGGATTTAGCGGTAAACTGCACGGGCTCAAGTGGCAACACTGTTATCGTCTGGCATTTTATTGCCCGATTTCCGTTTAGCTGGGCTACTTGTAATATGGTATACGTACCCGGTGTGGGATACGTGAAAACGCTCTGCAATTGCCGGTTCGAAGGGATGCCGTCGCCCTTGTAATCGGGCACATACGAAATATCAACCAGGTTGGGGGGATTAACGGCTGTTACCCGTATTCTGTCTCCAGGACAAATCCGAATCCTGTCCAGCGTAAAGCCGCCCGTAGCAGCCCCCTGAGGATTGGTACAGTAATTATTGTTGGGATCTACATCCTGGGCAAATAGCGGGAGCGCTTGCGCAAAAAAGAACAGTAAACCAATTAGCTGCCATCGTACCCGTACGTTGGTTTTTCCCCTGCAATCAGTCAGCCACAATCTCAAAAAACACACTACAGGTAAAAGGTTCATCATCCGTTGAATCAGGGGGTTTCGTTTGATAAAAAACGACACATTGGACATTTTCGCGTTGAGCGAAACGTATCTTTCTTAAAATCAGTTTTTAGAGCAAACATCAGGAAACCTAACCAACTTGGGTCTCCATAAAGCTGGTCTACTGGACTTCAAAGATAGCTCCACCGACACGCATCAACCAAATAATGAGTTACAATAGTAGTAATACAGAAACCCAGAGCCAGGTGCCTTCGGATAACCTGGACTCAGCGCCCATTCGGCTGGACAGTATTGAAGAAGCCATTGCCGATATCAAGGCTGGAAAAATCGTGATCGTTGTTGATGACGAGGACCGCGAAAATGAAGGAGACATGATCTGCGCGGCCGAAATGATTACGCCCGAAATGGTCAATTTCATGATTCGCGAAGCGCGTGGCCTTATGTGTGCACCACTCACTCAGGAACGTTGCGATGAATTAGGCTTAACCATGATGGTGACCAGCAATACGTCGGTCCATACAACGCCTTTTACGGTGTCGGTCGATTTGCTGGGACACGGATGCACAACCGGCATCTCGGCCTCTGACCGATCGAAAACCATTCAGGCACTGGTTGATCCGAACATCAATCCGGATGATCTGGGTCGGCCAGGGCATATTTTCCCGTTACGGTCGGCAGAGGGTGGCGTTATTCGCCGGGCCGGCCATACAGAAGCGGCTGTCGACCTGGCCCGCATGGCCGGTCTGGCTCCTGCGGGTGTGCTGATCGAGGTGCTGAACGAAGACGGAACTATGGCCCGGTTGCCCGAATTGCGCGTCATGGCCGACCGCTTTGGCATGAAGCTCGTCAGCATTCAGGACCTGATTGAGTATCGGCTACGTACTGAATCGTTGATTCGACGGGAAATTGGTGTAGATATGCCAACCTCCTGGGGTCATTTTGATCTGATTGCCTTCAAACAAAGCAATACCGGCGATACACACCTGGCGCTTGTGAAAGGCACCTGGGAACCGAATGAGCCGATTCTGGTACGTGTGCACTCGTCCTGCGTGACGGGTGATATCTTCGGTTCGTGCCGCTGCGACTGTGGTGCTCAATTGCACGCGGCCATGCAGATGGTCGAAAAAGAAGGCAAGGGCGTAGTGGTGTATATGTTTCAGGAAGGACGCGGTATTGGCCTGCTCAACAAGCTGAAAGCCTACAAACTTCAGGAAATGGGCCGCGATACGGTCGAAGCCAACCTTGAACTTGGCCTGCCAATGGATGCCCGCGATTATGGGGTAGGCGCACAGATTCTGCGCGACCTCGGCGTACGGAAATTACGGCTTATGTCGAATAATCCCCGGAAACGCGCGGGGCTTATGGGGTACGGTCTTGAAATAATCGACACCGTACCGCTGGAGATTCAGTCGAATCCGCACAACGAGAATTACCTGCGGACAAAGCGCGACAAAATGGGTCATACCATTATGAACGAGCCCGTAAACGAAGAACAATAAGTACGGTTCGCTGTTTTTCGATAACCGATGAGTTAGTCTAGAATTGCTCGCCCACCGGATACCGAAAACGCAACCGCAAGACAACATACTACGATGAACAAACAATCATTCAAAGACCTTATTAACGGAGATAAACCCGTTCTGGTCGATTTCTACGCCGACTGGTGCGGCCCATGTAAGCAACAGGCGCCCATTCTGAAACAGCTTACCGAGCGGTCGGGCGACAAAGTACGTGTCATAAAAATTGATGTTGATAAAGCCCAGGCGGCCGCCCAGCAATACCAGATTCGCAGCATTCCAACGATGATTCTGTTTAAGGACGGCAAAATCGTCTGGCGTCAGTCAGGGGTACAACCCTTGCATACGCTGGAAGGCTTGGTGAAGCAATTCGGAGCCTGAATCAATAGCTGACTATAAAAACAAAACGGCCCGACAGACTGAGTCTGTCGGGCCGTTTTGTTTACGGCAATCATTTCGAGTTCTGCGCTAAGCCAAAATTCTTCAGATTAGTAAGCGCCGTAACATTGATGATTTTCCACTGTCCGTTAATTTTCTCCAGGGTTCGTGATTCCTTGGATGTTGTTTTGCCATGACTGTCCAACAGCGTCTGGTCGTAGGCCACGAATGCCATATTACCATTCTGGTGAATCGTGTAGTTCGCATTCTGAACAACCACTTTATCGGATACTTTCGAGCTTTTAAACTGGCTGGCAAACTGTTTTTCCAGATTGCTCCATCCTTTCACCAGCATAAAATCACCCCCATACAAATTAGCCGCAAAATGAATGTAGGGCGTATGTGCCCATGCATTCGACCACTCAGCTTTATCTCGTTTGAAAAAACCTTCAGTTTCACTACGTAACACACGCTTGATAGCTTCGTCTTCTGACTGAGCCAGACTACGCGAAACGGCACCCAACAAAAGCATAAGCACTAAAAGTGAGGTTTTCATGGCCGTAAAATGTTTATTTATCGGTCAAGGTATAGAGCTTTGTTATAATAATCAAGCTTTTTTTTGTACTTTTTTCCTATACAGTAACAAAATAACAATCGCTGCTAAGCGACCCACAAGCAGCAATTATCTTTGATTTTTTACGGCTTGTGATGCCTTTACCCTCACTCTCTCAATGCTTACCAACAATCAGCCCGATCCGGCCCCTATTACCCGACATTTACGGGCCATGTTTGGCTCACGCTTATTAATTGCCGCCGTTCATTATCTGCCCGTATTTGATGAGTTAAACAACGGCCCGCTTACAGTATCGGAATTAAGTGGGCGAATCGGGCTGGACGAACGCCCGGCGATGGTTCTTTTTCCGGCTCTGTGTGCCATGGATTTACTGGCATATGATCAGTATCGCCGGTTATACATTACTGATTTAGGCCGTTACGTAACGAAAACGCATATCCCTAATCTGGCGGGTTACGTGGGTCTGGAAAAAGACGATCCGGGGGCGGTGGAAATGGCAGTACGTCTTCGGAATGATGGGCCGCTCGATGCTCCTCAGGGCATTTCGTTTGTCAAGGAGGGCGAAGGTCCCTCGCCTATGGATAACCCAGAATCAGCCCGGCATTTTACGCTGGGGCTGGCTGGTCGAGCCAGATACCTATCCCCTATTGTTGGCGCGAATATGACTAGCTGTACGGGTCATCTGCTGGACGTAGCGGGAGGAACAGGCTACTACACCTACGAGTGGCTGCTGAACAATCCGACGGCTACCGCTACGTTGTTCGACCGGCCCTCGGTGTTGTCGGTAGCGGCTGAGCTGCTGGACGAATTTTCGGCAAGTGGCCGGCCGGGGGCTGAGCGCGTAAAAAAACGCGTTACGTTCCTGCCGGGCGATATGCTGACGGACGAACTTCCTGAAACGGATATTTTACTGGCAGCCAGCCTCTTTCATGATTGGCCAACGGCTACCTGCCAGATGCTGGCCCACCGCTTTGCCGCTGCCCTCCGGCCGGGCGGTGAATTATGGGTTCACGACGCTTTTCTGAACGATACGCTCGATGGACCACTGGCCGTTACGGATTATTCGGCCCAGTTATTTTGGAACACTAAAGGGCGATGCTACAGTCGGGCTGAATACCGGAGCTGGCTTTTGGAAGCGGGTCTGGAGCCTATGCCCGATGCCATTCCGACCCAACTGGATTATGGGTTAATCTGGGCCAGAAAATAGGTGATTTCCGACGTAATAAACGTATCGCATCTGGTGAAATGCAGTAGAGCTACCTAAACGTTTTGCTTTCCTGAATACGACAGTCGGGTATCCCTCTGTATATAAAACAAGTCAGCTTATATGGAAGAAACAATTGCTAAATCGCGCTGGTACCGGTTGTTGCCCATAGCCTTTATTACGTATAGTCTGGCGTATCTGGATCGGGCGAATTTTGGGTTTGGGGCCGCCAGTGGCATGGCTTCCGACCTGCACATTACGCCCGCCATGTCGTCTTTGCTAGGCTCCCTTTTCTTCCTGGGCTACTTTTTCTTTCAGGTTCCGGGTGCGATTTACGCTGAGAAAAAGAGTGCCAAAAAACTGATTTTCTGGTCGTTAATTCTGTGGGGTGGGCTTGCTATGGCAACCGGTATTATCAGCAATGTTACGTTGCTGATCATTATCCGGTTCATGCTTGGCGTAGTCGAGAGTGCCGTTATGCCGGCAATGCTGCTCTTCTTGAGCCGGTGGTTCACCAAAGCCGAACGCTCTCAGGCCAATACGTTCCTGATTCTTGGCAACCCGGCTACGATTCTCTGGATGTCGATTTTATCGGGCTACCTGATCAAAGCTGTTGGCTGGCGATGGATGTTCATTATTGAGGGTCTGCCCGCAATTATCTGGGCTTTTTTCTGGTGGCGACTGGTTGACGATAAACCCCAGGATGCTGGCTGGTTGACGGCGAGCGAAAAGCAAGCACTGGAAACCCAGCTGCAACGTGAGCAACAGGGAATCAAACCCGTTAAAAACTACGCTGAGGCCTTTAAATCCAGAATCGTCATTCTGTTGAGTTTGCAATACGCGCTATGGAGCATTGGCGTTTATGGGTTTGTGATGTGGCTGCCTTCCATTCTGAATGCTGCCCCAAATATGACCATCGTAAAAACAGGCTGGTTATCATCGGTACCTTACGTACTGGCCATTATTGGCATGCTGAGTGCCTCTTATTTTTCGGATAAAACCCTGAATCGCAAAGCGTTTGTCTGGCCTTTTTTATTGATTGGCGCCGTGGCCTTCTACGCTTCCTATCTGGTCGGAGTGAATCAGTTCTGGCTTTCGTTCGTCCTGCTTATCATTGCCGGCGGAGCCATGTATGCCCCTTACGGACCATTTTTCGCCATTATCCCTGATCTCTTACCCAAAAACGTAGCGGGTGGCGCTATGGCCTTGATTAATAGTTTCGGCGCCCTGGGATCATTTCTGGGTTCTTATCTTGTCGGTTATCTAAATGGCACAACGGGTGGTTTTGGTGCGTCTTACATCTTCATGGCAGGTTCTCTGTTTCTGTCGGCCATCATCACGATAGTGGCCGTTAAGGCACCTGCTACAATAAAAGTAGCAGAACCTGTACAATCCGTTTCCTGACGGTTATTACGTTCATAAAGGCATCCATCTGCCAATTTCGTCAATACAAAAACGACCCGCCATCAAAAGCTGACAGCGGGTCGTTTTGTGGACTCCGTTACTGTTTATCCTTTTATACTGCTCAGATACGTCTTATTTCCGTTTTTATTGATGTAGTATTTGCCGCCCCGTGGACCAGTCATAACTTTCTCGCCATTAGGCCCTTTCATGGATGCATCTACCGGCGCTTTGTAGTCGGCAGGCGTGGCTTTTTCCTCTTTCACCGCCCCTTTCGATGACTTACTCATCTTATCATCTTTGAGACCCGTATTATCGGCCATTTTATCCGCTTTCTTTGAAGCTTTGTCGTCCGTTGTAGTAGCGTCTGCGGTTCCCTCTTTAGCCGCTTTTTTAGCTGCCTTAGCCGCCCGTGCAGCCGCCATCCGGTCATTGATTGCAGTCTGTTTCGCAGGATCAACGGCTGCATCGGCCGTACTTTTTGCCTCAGCTTTGGTTGCTTTCGTAGCTTCCTTGGCGGCTTTTTTTTCCGCTTTCGCTGCATCTTTAGCCGATTTATCAGCTTCCTTCATTTCTTTTTTGGCTTTGTCTTTTGCCGGTTTATCATCCTGAGCTATACCATCGATAGCGATAAACAGGCCAAGCAAGAGGCAAAAGGCAGAAAGGGTCTTTTTCATGATAGTCGAATTTAGTTGTTAGATAATCAGCAAATTGTTTGTTCTTAAGACGGAAAGTTGAGGATAAAATCACGTATCGCCTACTGGAAATCACTTAAAATATTCTTAAATTTGATAGATAGATGGACGTTCGGCACGGCGTAACCAGGTAACCATAACTACGTCTTACTACTACAAAATTTATCACTCGGCACAGCCAGCAATCAATGATCGTTTCGCCCTTACAAAGTACCCAGCAACCCGCTGATTATCTCAAACGTTATTATGGCTACGACCGCTTCCGCCCCATGCAGGAAGCGATTATCCAGTCTATTTTGAGCGGACGCGATACGGTTGTACTCATGCCTACGGGGGCGGCAAATCGGTCTGTTTTCAGATTCCGGCGCTGATGCTTCCAGGACTCACGGTGGTTGTTTCACCCCTGATCGCCCTGATGAAAGATCAGGTGGGAGCGCTGCATATGAACGGGATTTCGGCGGCTTTTTATAACAGTACGCAGACGGCCCGCGAACAGCGCGATGTTGAAGATGACTGCATCAGCGGCAAGCTCAAACTTCTTTACGTCTCGCCCGAAAAGTTACTGACCGAGTCGTTTTTTAATTTTCTCCGACGATCCAACGTTTCGTTGTTTGCGATCGACGAAGCGCACTGTATTTCATCGTGGGGGCATGACTTCCGCCCGGAGTATACGCAACTGCACGTACTGAAAGAGCAATTTCCTAACGTACCGACCATTGCCCTCACAGCCACCGCCGATAAGCTGACCCGGCAGGATATCGCTACGCGGCTCGGCATGAACGACCCGGCCGTCTTTGTATCTTCATTCAACAGAACCAACCTGAGTTTGCAGGTGCTGCCCGGCCAGAATCGCCTTCAGCAGATTATGAAGCTGTTGCAGCAAAAACCCGATACGTCGGGCATTATTTATTGCCTGAGCCGTAAATCGACGGAATCGCTTTCCGCCAAATTGCAGGAGAAAGGCTTCAAGGCCGCTTTCTATCATGCCAAAATGGACCCTGAAGACCGGTCACGCACGCAGGAGGCTTTCCTTCGGGACGACGTACGGATTATGTGTGCCACAATTGCCTTTGGTATGGGCATCGACAAGTCGAACGTGCGCTGGGTGATTCATTACAACATGCCCAAAAATATTGAAAGCTTTTATCAGGAAATTGGGCGGGCAGGTCGTGATGGCGCGGCTGCACAAACGGTGCTGTT
This sequence comes from Spirosoma sp. KNUC1025, assembly GCF_045160025.1. Lineage (GTDB taxonomy): Bacteria > Bacteroidota > Bacteroidia > Cytophagales > Spirosomataceae > Spirosoma. The sequence continues at coordinate 2,564,813 of NZ_CP087139.1, read as the reverse complement.
TTACAGTTTTGCGGACGTAGCGACCTACAAGGAAATGCTGTCCGAAAATAGCCCGGCGAACCTGGGGCTTCAGTTAGCTAAACTGGAACGGATGCAGCAGTATGCCGATGCCCATACCTGCCGTCGCCAGATTCTGCTGTCGTACTTTTCAGAAGAGCTGTCGGAGCCCTGTGGCAACTGCGACGTTTGTCGTGATCCGCGCGTTACGTTCGACGGCACCGTTCTGGCTCAGAAAGCCCTGTCGGCTATAGTACGTACGGGCGAGCGGGTGCCTATGAACCTCCTGATCGATATTTTGCGCGGTTCCCGCAGTCAGCAGGTGTTGCAGGGGGGTATGATCAGATAAAAACGTATGGTGCCGGGCGCGACCTTCGCTTTGAAGACTGGCGAAATTACCTTCATCAGCTGATCAATATCGGGGTTATCGAAATTGCGTACGATCAGCATTATGCATTACGTCGGGGCATTTTGGCCGACCAGGTGTTGTACGGCGGCCGTAAAATTGATCTCGTCCGGCCCGACGATGCGCCAAAACCTGTTGTTGAGAAAACCCGGACTAAAACCGAAACCCAGCGCGACGATCTGTTCGAACGGTTGCGGGTGCTTCGGAAACAACTGGCCGATGAGCAGAACGTACCACCTTACGTTATTTTTACGGACACAACACTCGAAGACATGGCTCGTCAGCGTCCGGTCACGCCCGACGCGTTACGTAACGTCAGTGGGGTGGGCGAACGGAAGTTACAGCTCTTTGGCAAGCAGTTTCTGGAGGTGATTGTCGGCTACGTTCGGGGGCGGGTACAGGCGGGTGAAAAGCCCAAAGGTTCGACTCAGCTAGTGACACTTGATTTATACAACGACGGACTGACGCTTGAGCAGATTGCCGCCCAGCGGCAGTTAACAACGGGCTCGGTTGCCGGTCATTTAGTGCAACTTTCCCGGTCTGGGTACGACATCGATTTAGTGTCGCTCATCGACCCGATTGAACGCCAGGAAATTGAAAAAGCGGTGCTCACCGTAGGGATCGAAGAAGGGCGTTTAAAGCCTGTTTTTGAGTATTTGGGCGGTCGTTACGACTACGGAAAACTAACAATTGTGGCCGGTTTAATTGGTCAATAAATTCGAGCCAGCTCAAGGCTCATTGGATAATTCTTAGACTAACTATTTGCTATATAGCAGATTATCAATTACATTCGTATTATCATTTTGGACAACCCGTTACTTCTGTGCGGGTTTTGCTGTCTTAATGTCTCACTAGAACGAATGTTATTTTGATTAAAGAAGTTAGTTTTTCTCTGCTCATGGCCGCCCTCAAACCGGCCCTCGGCCTTCCGCTAATCGGGGTCGATCCGAGCCGGTCACTTCCGTTGTCAAAAGGTCTGAACACACCCGAATTACTAGTTGCCGACTCGACCAGACACCTGTTTCCAATTTATTTTTGTGGCGAAGAAGTCCCCGTTGATGAACCTCGCGTAGGGCGTCGATGGATGCAAACAGTACGTAGTTATGGCGCACAAGAGGAGTTCCTCGTTGACCTTCGTACGAAAGCATCCACCTTCTTTCACGTCATTGATCCGATCCTTCGCAAGTACAAAATTCCCCGCGATTTTCGGTTCATGCCATTAGCCGAAAGTGCGCTGGAAAACAACAGCGTATCCTACAAAGGCGCATCCGGTTACTGGCAGCTCATGCCCGGAACAGCGCGTGAACTCGGCCTGACAGTGAATGACAAAGTCGACGAACGCTACAATCTGCCCAAGGCAACCGTTGCGGTATGCCGACACCTGCACCAGCTTTATCGGCAGCTCGGCTCCTGGACGCTGGTGGCTGCGGCCTATAATGGCGGCATTACTCATGTTCGCCATAAAATGGACCAGCAGGGGCACTCCAATTATTACCGGCTCCGGTTGCATCGGGAAACCAGCCATTACCTGTTTCGCATTCTTGCGTTCAAAGAACTGCTCACTAATCCACGCCAGTATGCAATGGTGCTCAACGGTGCAACCATGGCCCAGTTGATTAAGCCATTACCGAGCTGGAACAAACCGCTGGCGCTTCCCAAAAAGATTAAGGATGCCCCTACCGTTGAGTTAGTCGACGATGAGAATGCCACGCCTTTCTGGGGACCACGCCCGAATACGATTTTAACAAAAACCCCTTCAGATACACAGCAATTGATTGCTCAGGCCGCTTCTTTAGAAACGCCTGTCAGTGCATCAGATGCGAGTCTGGAAAAACAGGGGACCCATTTCCCGATCCGGAAACTAATGATGGGGCTGGTCGTTCTTCGCTTCCGTCGACCACGGTTTCTGAACCGGGAAAAAGGAGATTCCACTCACCCACTTCATTTCTGGGACTGGTTATAGAATCCGTTTACGATACTACATTTAGCGAAGCTGACACACAAAGTCTTTGATGTGCCGGCTTCGCTAAACGTAGTATCGTAAACAATAAACACCAGGTCAAAAACCGGTTACTCACTTCTCTGAACTAAACCCCGGTATCCATTCGTTGTCTATGGGGTCAACAAACGGCTCATTATTTTGAAAGTTGTTGCACAATACACGGTTCTGCTGCTTTCGGGCGCCTTAATTCTTGGTCATCCGGTTTCAGCACAAAAAAAGGGCACCTCCACCAAAGCAAAATCCGTACGCTTTGCTGTTGCCAGACCGCGGGTATCATCACAAGGTTTACAACTGCAGTCGCTTCATTTTTGTGGCGAAATGGTGCCTACGGCGCAGGGAGACGTATCGGCTAAACTTGCCTTTGCGCTGGCCAGCAGTTCGGGCTATATCAATCATTTGAATGGTCTCAAAGCTCGCTCAGCACCCTTCTTTGCGGTCATCGAGCCAATACTTCATAAACACAATATCCCCAACGATTTTAAGTATCTGCCACTCATTGAAAGTGCCTGGCAGGCAAACGCTGTCTCATCAGCCGGTGCCGTTGGTTACTGGCAATTTATGGACGATACAGCGCAGGATATGGGCCTGTCGATTGCAGATGGTAATGACGAACGCACCGACCTCCGCAAGTCTACCGAAGCGGCCTGCAAGTATCTGAAATTCCTGTATCATAAACTCGGCTCCTGGACACTGGTAGCGGCCGCTTACAATGGCGGTGTCGGTATGGTGCAGCGTAAGATCAGCAAGGTAGGGCACCGCGATTATTACGCTATGGCGATGAACCCGGAAACAGGCTATTATCTGTACCGAATTCTGGCCATGAAAGAGTTATTTACCAATCCATCGTACGGATTAGGCTCAATGGGCATGCTACTGGCGTCGGCTGGAAACGACTATGAGCTGGAACGTCAGCAGGCCCGGCGTATGGGTTGGCTTCAGGATGACGAGCCCGAGCCTTTGGGCGTTCCGATTGAGCCCCTGAATGGATCCTCAACTCCAGTACGTAGTGAAGCCGTCGTGATCGATAGTCTGTTGACGGAATTACTCAGGAACAGCCCTTCTTCTACTCCCGTTTTCGCTGGCGACGTAGCAGCGCGGCTAGTAAAAGCCGGTACGTTGAAAATCGGACAAAGCTGGGCATTCTCGTTAACAGAAGACATCCAGATCGGTGAGGATGAACTCAAAGCCGGTGATTTGATCTATGCTGTTGTCGATGATATCGATACGCAGGGAAATCTGTTCCTGCGGGCTACTAAAGCCATTTCTTCGCAAACGAAAGCGAGTATTTCACTTACATTGATGGCCATAAACCCGGCCACTGGCTTAGCGGGAATTCCCCGGCCAAAAGTTCTTAAACCAGGCTGGGTGGTTCAGTGGAAACTGTAATTCATCGTCGGTTGGGTGCATAACTTCGGGCATTATTGACTACATCCTGTTACCGAAAAAGCCTTCTATACGAAGGCTAGCTTCGCCCTCTTGTGGCTGCTCATTACGTTAATTTTGTATCAAAAAGTGCCGACCGCTTTAATCAACGTTAATCTACGGTACGGTTGACAGACGACCAGGTGTTCACATCATTGCCAGGCCGGGTTAGTTTCGACACCTCAAATGCCTGATTCGCCCCCTTAAATCCGTCATTCGACATCTTTTTTTCGTACTCCATCGTTGGTTGGCAACATTCGTCATGTTGTCCAGTCGGTTAGCCCGTGACCTGTTGTTCACGTAGAATGGCTGGAGAATGCTTTTGAATTCATGTATCAACGTTATAGTCTTTAACCGATTAAGGTCATGCCTTTTTATTTTTATGCCTACTACCCGAATCCCAAAGTAACGCTTCATCGGGGGGAATGCCGTTTTTGTAAACAGGGGAAAGGTATGCAGCCCGGCAAACTTGGCTACATAACCGGTCGATGGCGGGGCGGGTACCTAAGCCTTGAACTTGCCCTTGAAGCTGCTCAGAGTATTGGTCAGGGCTTGGGCGTAGAACCAACGTACTGTCAGCGTTGCCGACCAGAGACGGCAATACTTTCAGATCCTATTATCAGTGACTCAGCTTCGAGTGCTCACTCCCGCAGTCAAATCAAACGGCCGGGTGGAAAGACACTATAAGCCTGGTACTTAATTTTTTTGGCGTCCTCAGCTTTGGCCATACCGAAACGTACTGCGTTCGGTATGGCCTTTTTTACTTACGAAGCCCCAAAAATATCTACTGAATATGGTAATTTTTTTAAGTATAAATACCAATAAATTTTACATGCAATTATTCAGTAATTATACTTAAAAAAATAACTTTTTTGTAAATTATATTTTACAATATGATCCATAATAACAGGCAATTTTTTCCAAAAAAAACATAATTGTGAATATTAAAAACCAATTATATTCATCAATTATTTTATTGATATTTTATATAATTTTATCAACATAATTTTAGTTGTAACCTATTAATAATCAGCAATTTAATTCGGATTTAATTTCACTATTTTATTTTTTATATTTTTTAATCTATAAGCCCAAAAAAGTATTAGTACTATTCCATTTTGAAATATTATTTCTGGCATATAATATTGACGCGTTCAGTCAATTTTTTTAACCAACCTAATTTTCATGAAAGCAACGTTCTACAGATTTCTGCAGGCCGCTTTTTTGGGTGCAGCAATACTGCTATGGAGTCTAAGTGCTTCTGCCCAGGACCGTCGTTTGACGGGAACAGTTTCAGGTAGCGATGGCCCCGTTCCGGGCGCCAACATTGTACTAAAAGGAACCCAGACGGGAACCTCCTCCGACGCCAGTGGTAATTTCTCGCTCAACGTCCGTGGCGCTGATCCTACCCTGGTGATTTCGGCCATCGGGTTTAAAACTCAGGAAATTGCTGTCGGTAATCGTTCGTCGATTGAGATCAAACTCGAAGATGATGCCACTGCCCTGAGTGAAGTGGTTGTGACGGGGTATTCCACAGAAAACCGTCGCGACGTAACCGGAGCTGTTGCCACCGTCAAACCGGCCCAGCTGAAAGTGGTTCCCTCGACCAACGTTGAGCAGCAACTGCAGGGGCGTGTTTCGGGCGTAACGGTTATTACCAACGGTCAGCCCGGAACCAGTAGCCAGGTTCGGGTGCGGGGGTTTGGCTCGTTTGGGGGTAATCAGCCTCTCTATGTTGTGGATGGGGTACCTACCCAAACCACATCCTTTATTTCACCAGACGACATCGAAACGACCACTGTACTGAAAGATGCGGCTGCTGCTTCGATCTATGGGGCTCGGGCAGCTTCTGGCGTTATTGTCATCACCACGAAGCAGGGGAAACGGCGGCAACAGAAACTCAGCGTCAGCTATGATGGGCTTTACGGAGTAACCGACCCGGGTCATGGCTACAAAATTTTGAACCCGCAGGAGCAGGCCGATTGGGCGTGGCAGGCACGTAAGAATGATCTGTATCAGGCCGGTACGCCTATTGGCCCGGACAGTTTCACGGGTATTGCCAGCAATCAGTACGGTACGGGGCCAACTCCCGTACTGCCTGATTATCTGTTGGTCGGCAATCGGGCGGGCCTATCAGCTTCCCAGGTTGATCTGGCAGCCGAAGCTCTGAAATACAATGTGAACCCGGCTAATGGCGCGATCTACAACGTAATTCCGGCCAACAAAGCAGGGACCGACTGGTATGGCGCCATTACGCGGGTAGCGCCACTGATGCGTCATAACTTCGGCTTCTCTGGCGGTACGGAATCCAGTCGCTACTACGTTGCTTTAGGCATGCAGCAACAGGCGGGTATCGTTATTTTCAACGACTATACCCGTTATACCTTCCGGACAAATACCGAATTTGACGTAACCAAGAAACTGCGTGTTGGCGAAAATTTCCAGTTGGCTTACATCAAAACAAAAGGCATTTTAGGCGGTGTAGGGAACCAGTTGGGCAATGGTACCAACAATAATGCGTCTTCTTCGTCGGATGAAAACGAAGTTCTGACGGCGTTCCGTACGGCACCAATCATTCCGGTCTATAACTCCTTTGGCGGCTATGCAGGCACAGCGGCTCCTGGCTTCAACAACCCGCACAACGCCGTGGCCGACCGTGCGGCTAATGCCAACAACAGCAACTTCAACATTTTAGGATTTGGTAATGCCTATCTGGAATACGATATACTTCCGTCGCTAACATTCCGGAGCAGCATCGGCGGTACGTACTTTACCAACTACTACAACAGCTACGGCCGGATTCAGTACGAGAACTCGGAGAACAACACAACGTATACCTATAGCGAAGGCGCTGGCTATGGCTTAGCCTGGACCTTTACCAATACGGCTCACTTCAAGCAGAAGTTCGGAATTCATGATGTGGATGCCATCGTTGGTATCGAAGCGTTGAACACAGGCGCAGGACGTAACATTTCCGGCTCGGGTCAGAATCCCTTTTCAACGGACCCCAATTACGTAACCATCAGCACGACAACACCCGGTGCTACACGTCAGGTGAACAGTGGCTATAGCTTAGGAAACCGGTTCTACTCGTTATTTGCTCAGGCTCGCTACATCTACAACGATAAGTATATCGTAACGGGGGTCGTTCGTCGAGATGGTTCGTCTCAATTTGCACCAGCTTTCCGCTTTGGGGTGTTCCCGGCGGCTTCGGTTGCCTGGCGGCTCTCGTCGGAAGAATTCATGAAAAACCTACCCTGGCTGTCGGACCTGAAAATTCGGGGAGGCTACGGATCGATGGGTAACTCCAACTACCTGAATTCGACTAACCAGTACAACCTCTTTGCTTCCGATGCGGGTAATGGATTCGATATCAACAGTACCAACAACTCCATTGCCGCCGGTTTCTACCGGAGTCAGATTGGTAACCCATCGGCCAAGTGGGAAACCAGCATTACGTCCAACATTGGGATTGACGGAGCTTTCTTCAACAACAAACTGGAAGTTGTTCTTGATTTCTGGCGGAAAGACACCAAAGATCTGCTTTACCCGCTGGCTCTTCCAGCCGTGGTGGGTGCGCGAGCCAACGCGCCTTACGTAAACGTAGCGGGTATGCGTAACCAGGGAATTGACCTGCTGGTTACCACCAGAGGAAACATTGCGGGTGACCTGAGCTACGAAGTGACGGGCATTGCCAGCTTCCTGGACAATAAGATTACGGCCATTGCCCCAACAGTGCCTTATTTTACAGGCGGTGGCACGCGGTTGAGTACACCGGTTGTGCGGAACGAGCCAGGTCATGAGCTTTCGTCATTCTACGGCTATAAAGTGATTGGCCTGTTCAATACCAAAGAAGAGGTGGCGGCTGCACCCACGCAGGATGGCGCGGCACCAGGTCGTTTCCGGTTCCAGGATACAAACGGAGATAACAAGATCAATGACGATGACCGGACATATCTGGGAAGCCCAATTCCAAAAGTAACCGGCAGTATTACGCTGACGCTGAAGTACAAAGGGTTTGATTTGAACACGAACGTTTATGCGTCGCTGGGCAACCAGATCTTCAACAACCAGCGCTGGTTCACGGATTTCTACCAGTCGTTTACGGGTGGAGCGGTGAGTGCTCGGGTTAAAGATTCCTGGCTGCCAACGCATACCAACACGACCATCCCCATCTACGAATCGGCGTCAAACTTTAGCACCCAGACGCAGACCATCTCGTATTACGTAGAGAACGGCTCGTATGCCCGGATGCAGTATCTGACGCTTGGTTACACGTTCCCGGCTGTGGTTCTTAACAAGATCAACCTGAACCGGCTCCGGTTATCGCTCTCAGCTACGAACCTGTTTACCATCACGAAGTATACAGGCTTAGACCCAGCGGTTGGTGGATCGGCTGATACAAACTTTGGTATCGACATCGGCAACTACCCGATTCAACGTGGCTATAACGTCGGTTTAAGCTTCGGTTTTTAAACGACCCTATCGACCGACGGACATGCTCGGGCGGTTTTCAACAATCTCAATTTCCGCTAATAAATTAGGAATTGCACCATGAAAAAACCAGTTATAAACAGCGTAGTCATAACGGCGATGTTTACGCTCATTACCTTCGCCTGTCAGAAAAGTTTTCTGGAAACACCCCCCACGGGAGCCTCATCCAGTTCGCAGTTAACCAACCGCGCGGGGCTGGATGGGCTATTGGTGTCAGCCTATGCCGAATTAAACGGCCGGGGCTATGACCAGGCTGCCGCTTCCCTCGACTGGACACGGGGCAGTATTTCGGGCGGTGAAGCAAACAAAGGCTCCAACTCCGGCGATTTTAATGCCTTGACGCCCTTCCAGACGTACCTGATGATTCCGACCAATGCTGAGCTTAACCAGAAATGGTCGGCGCTGTACGAAGGCATCAGCCGGTGCAACATGGTTCTTCGGATGCTGCCATTAGCTACGTCAGACGTAACGGATGCAGACAAGGCCCGCATTACCGGCGAAGCCCGTTTCCTGAGAGGTCATTACTATTTCTGGCTCAAGCGTTTATTCAACAAAGCACCCTACGTCGACGAAACGGTTGATTATAGTACAGGCGTTGACAAAGTGAAAAATGATGCGGACTTATGGCCCAAAATTGAGGCCGATTTTAAGTTTGCCATGGACAATCTGCCCGGTACGCAAAGTGCTTCGGGACGAGCAAATAAATGGGCGGCTGCTTCTTATCTGGCGAAAACGTATCTGTATCAGAAGAAATATACCGATGCAAAAACTTTGTTCGATCAGGTAATCGCCAGCGGCACGACCCCGAACGGTACCAAATATGCGCTGGTAGCGAATTATACCGATATTTTCAATGCCGCAACGGAAACGAATTCAGAGTCCGTTTTTGCTGATCAGGCAGCCGCAAATACCGGTAGCTCGGATAACGCAAACCCTAACCTGAACCTGAATTTCCCATATAATACGGGATCGAACGGACCGGCAGGTTGCTGCGGATTCTTTGCGCCCAGTTTCGAACTGGCCAACTCGTTTCGCACCTCAGCCAGTGGGCTGCCCTTACTGGATGGCTCCTACAACACAGGCGCGAATCAGTTAAAAACGGATCAGGGGATTGCCTCAAGCGCTGCTTTCACGCCAGATGCTAACCCGGTTGATCCTCGCCTGGACTGGTCGATTGGCCGTCGGGGGATTCCGTATCTGGATTGGCAGGTTCACCCCGGTCAGGACTGGATTCGGGATCAGGGTTTTGCCGGCCCTTATTCGCCGAAGAAGTTTATTTTCTACAAATCGCAGGACAAAGTGCTGACCGATGGTAGCTCCTGGACTGACGGTTACCCAGCCATGAACGTCAATTTTATCCGCTTCGCCGACGTATTACTGATGGCGGCTGAGTGCGAGATTGAGGCCGGGAGTCTGGAAAAAGCACGTGAATACGTAAACATGGTTCGGACACGCGCGGCCAATTCTGCAAATTGGGTGAAAACAGCATCGGGTACCAATGCAGCAAATTACGTGATCAGTAATTATACAACTGCCTGGACAGACAAAACCACCGCCACTACAGCCGTTCGGTTTGAACGCAAACTGGAGCTATCGGGCGAGGGTCACCGGTTTTTCGATCTGGTTCGGTGGGGTATAGCTGCCCAAACGCTCAACGATTTTGTTATGTACGAAGGTCAGAAACTACCGGTCGGCTACACGGGGGCTAAGTTTACGGCTGGTAGAGATGAGTATCTGCCCATTCCGCAGACGCAGATTGATTATCAGGGTAAAGACATTCTGGCCCAGAACCCAGGGTATTAATAAACATGATTCGTGTCAGGTGGTGCAGATTGAGAAATCTGCACCACCTGACACGAATCATGTTTATTAAGTCTTTTAGTTAACCAGACCTAAAAAAGAAAAAGCGACTCAACGTTTATTAATTAAGTCAGCATGGTCCAGGCGATTTGTTTATTGCCTGGACCATGTTATTTACCAACCCTCCGGCTCCGTAACGGGAACGTTTCCGTACGTATTCCGACAGTCGCCCGGTGGTATGAGCTGACTGGCAATAAAGCTGGTCAGTGCTCCGTAAAAAGAAGCGCTATACGTCTGCTGGCGGAACCGCTTGCGCGTAAGGGACGTAACAGCGAAATAGCCACGGGCTACATCCGCTGTATTGCTGACGTTTGTTACGTTACCAACCACAGGCGCTGGTAGCGGGTCGAAGATGCTGCCCGTACGAGCGTTTTGTTGCTGATAAAGTTTTAGAAACTGGTAATTAGCCTGCGTTATACCGTACTGCAATACTTCCATCAGTTGCGGACCCAGATTGTAAACTGGAACCTGCAACACAGCTCGGTTCCGAATGGCATTTCCATTTATATCCTCATCGCTGTATATATTCACAAGGTCGTTCGTCACCGTTGTCCAGCAGCGATAATTGCACATATTTGGATTACCCAGGCTACACGGTACGCCTACAGAAAGACGGGTTGTTATCCCGTAAGCTGTCCAGCGGTAATAATTTTTCTCACCAGCCGGATCTAGCGTATTAACCCCGTATTCAACGACAAATGGCTTTGTCAGACTAGGACTTTGCTGTACTACTGCCGAAACACTATCAATAGCTGGTACATCGGGCATGGTTTCTGGTTTCGATGCGTACCGCTTACCGTCTGCCAGCGCGATCGACAAACTATACGTCCGGCCAATCTGCCCCCGAAAGGTCGTATCCGTTGTTTGATAAATACCCTGTCCAAGCGATACGAATCGGGCCGATCTCCCCTGATCGTCACCAACAACAACCTGGGCACTCTCTACGTATTGATTAGCCGGGTTTTGCCCATCGGCACCGCTATATTTTCCGGTATACGTCAATCGAACACTATATGGGGGCGCTTCATTGGTAATCTGACCTTCAACTACCAAACGGGGTTCTTCGGTACGTACAGGCAGTTGAACCTGATCAATACAGGCCGCCAACGCAAGAAGAGTGAGGGTATAAACTATAAACTGACGCATTAAAAATAAAAATTATAGGCTATAGACGGAATCATGGTGCCAAAGACAGAGAGCCGGTAGGATTCTGTTCGCTGATTATAACGCGTGAAATAGATGGAGTACGGATTCTTGTGCGCGTAGACGTTGTAAATACCCAGCGTCCAGATTCCGTATCGCTTTTGTGCTTTATTAAAACGGGTATCTTTCGAGAAAGCCACATCCAGCCGGTGGTAATCAGGAATACGGTCGGCGTTACGTTGGGAATAATCCTGCACGGGTTCGTTATTGTACGTGTACTGCCCATCAGGGTACGTTGCCGGAACGCCCGTGTAGTACACAAAATTGGTTGAGAACACCCAGTTGTGCGACATATTCCAGCGAGCCTGTATATTGAGTGTATGGGGCCGGTCAATATAGGCGGGATAGTATTTGCCCTCGTTGATACGTAGTTCATCGAATGGCGTCTGCACAGCAATCAGCGAGCGAGCGTAGGTATAATTGAACTGCCCCGTCAAACGTCCCTTGTTTTTGCTGACACCAAATTCAACCCCGTATGCGCGACCGTCTGCCCGCAGGAGGGCCGTTTCAAGTGTCGGATTCAGAATCAGGTTAGCGCCATAACGGTACTCGATCTGATTTTGAAGGCGTTTGTAATACCCTTCAATACTTAGTTCAAACGCATTTTCCTGAAGGTTCTGAAATAAGCCCAGCGATACCTGATCGGCAATTTGAGGAGGAACGTACTGATCGCTCAGTTTCCAGAAATCCAGGGGTGTAATTGCGGTTGTGTTCGAAATAAGATTGACGTACTGACGCGACCGCCCCGCACTGGCTTTGATAGCCGTATTTTTAGCTACTTGCACCCGTAGCGCCAGTCGGGGTTCAAGACCGCCGTACTGATGGATAACCTGACCGCTGCCGTAACGAACTGAATCAGTAACGGTTTCGGGCGATATGGGTAAATTTTCGGCATACTGATAAACCGTTTGCGGTCCCAAAAACGAATAGGCTGAATACCGTAAACCAGCCATCAACGTAATGGCTGGCGTTAGCTCCCACTCAGTGTTTACATATACGCCTAGCTCCCGGCCCCGTTCCGGCGTAATTCGCCGGGCGTTGATACTTGAATTCTCGCCCGTAGGCTCAACATCACCTGTCTGAATGTTGTAGAGTATGGCATTGACGCCCGCATGAATTTTGTATTTCTGCCGTAGCGTATAATACACATCGGCTTTGCCTTCACGCTGTTCGATATGCGACGTGAACCGAAACGTCAGACTGGGCTTTATTCCATCGACATTGAGGTGATAACCGCTGTAAAGAGCCGTCAGATTCAGTTGCAGATTGGGGCGAATAAGATAGCTCCAGCGACCGGTCAATACGTCCGATTTCCAGCCATAGAGCGTATCGCCCGGAAACTGAAAACTATCCTGACTGCGGTAAGCCGACAGCGAGATGGTGTTACGTTCATCGGGCGTATAGGTTAGTTTCAGATTCCCGTCGTAGAAAAAGGCCCGGCTGTTTTTAACGCTTTCGGTCGGGAACAAACGTAACAGATAATTGGGGAAGGCAATACGTCCTCCGGCAATAAGGGTTAGCTTTTTCGTAATCGGTCCATCAACGACTGCCCGAACACTCACCGGACTCAGGCCACCCGAAACACGCCAGCCGTCTTTGTTGCCATTACGCGTGCTCATCAACAGAAGCGAGGACACCCGGCCACCATACTGCGCCGAATAGGCGCCTTTATTGAGGCTTACGTCCTGCACCAGATCAGGATTTATGTTGGTGTAAAAACCGAGCAGGTGCGACGTATTAAACAAAGGAGCTCCATCGACCAGTACCAGGTTCTGATCAGCGCGGCCTCCCCGTACGTTGAAGCCGCCTGCCCCCTCACCCGCTGTAGTCACCCCTGCCTGAAGGGCGAGCGCCTTCAGAATATCCGGCTCACCGAGTACAACAGGCATCCGTTTAAGTTCGGGCATGCTCAGCTGAATCTCGCCCATCTGAACCGATTTGATGTTTTTGTCCTCACGGGCGGCTCGTACGTCCACTTCTTCCAGATCCGTAGAGCGGGGCTGGAGAAAATACTCAACCCGTTTGGCGAAGTTCAGCGTAACGGTCTCGCGCCCTCGAAAGTACCCCAACGCCGAGACGTACATGGTCAGAACACCGGGTGGGTGATTCAGGGAAATAAGCCCGGTGCTATCGGCCCGAGCGCCCATCTTAGTCTCGGCAATAAGCAAACTGGCCCCCGGAATCGGCTTTTTGGTGACACCATCACGTACCAAAACACTCAATCGAAGACGTTGCTGGGCCAGTACAGATGAGGAAAACGCATAAGAAGTGAAAAGAAAAAGTACCAATAGCCGTAGCTTCATAATGTCAAGTAATGGAATAGTCTATTAATTGAACCGTAAGGTACAAAAACAAAAAAGCCCGGATGTTACGTCCGGGCTTTTTTTAATGTGTATCAGACATCTATACCAGCTAAATTCTACAAAAGCCGCCGGTTAGTTTGTTTTTGCTGTTGTTTTCATAGATACTGTGTTGCTCGTGGTGTCCCATGTTCCCCGTGGTGTCAGGCTCTTAAAAACCGACACAAACAGGTTTCTCAAAACCTATGTGTCAGGTTTGAGAACCTGACACCACAAAGGCTACAGGAAACCGATTTACGGCAGAACCGCTATTTTGCCCTGTGTTTTTCCGGTTTCAATTTGCAGATGTGCCTGCCCCATCTGATCGAAAGCAAAGGTTTGCGATACATGAGCTTTAACCGTGCCCTTTTCCAATAGATCGGCCAGTTTTTTCATGTCTTCGCCACTGGAATGTACCATGATCGGATAGCCATTGGCACCTTTGGCTTCGGCTTTTTCCTTTACGGCTTCGTTACGGCCAGATGGAATACTGATGATCGTTCCGCCGGGTTTTAGTACGTCCAGCGACTCGTCGATCGTATCGCCACCAATGGCGTCCAGTACAAAGTCGATGGCGTGCGTGGCTTCCGCCAAGGTTTGAGCTTTATAGTCGATGTGTTCATCGGCTCCTAACGACAGAACGAATTCCCTGTTGGCCGCAGACGACGTACCGATCACGTAAGCACCCAACTGTTTGGCTATCTGCACCGCAAAATGCCCTACTCCACCGGCAGCCGCATGGACCAATACCCGCTGGCCCGCCTGCACGCCAGCATGGGATACAATGGCCTGCCAGGCCGTGAGTGCAGCCAGACTTGCCGCAGCAGCCTCGGTATGAGAAATAGATGCGGGCTTCAATCCCAGATGGCTTGCGGGAGACACTACGTATTCGGCATAGGCTTTCCCATGTCCTGGAAAATTAACCATACCAAACACCTCGTCGCCGATGGAGAACAGCGGTGATTTTGACTCCGTAACGATCCCCGAAATATCCCATCCCAGAATAATTGGTTTTTCGTCTTTCAATCGACCGGACGCCCCTTTACCGGCACGTGTTTTTACATCTACCGGATTAATACTGATGGCTTTCACCTGTACCAATACGTCGTTTTCGGCCGGAACAGGGGTTGGTAATTCGGTCATGATAAGGTGTTCAACCCCGCCAAAACCGTCAAGGATAATTGCTTTCATGAGTTTACTGCGGTCTGCACCGCACGTTCAAAAAATATAAAGGCATGAGCCCAACCGCTTTTCGCAAGACGATCCGGCAAACCTCAGAGAATCTGATTTGACAGGTAACCGTTTCAATAAACGGAAGCAACAGGAATCTGCTCAGCCTTGGCAAATGCGGATTTGTAGCCAGCTTCAATTTGTTTCAGCTCAGCGCTGGACCCTTGTTTTTTCAGCGCGTTGTAAAGTCCAACCAATGACCAGCCGTTCCGTGGATTATGAACCAGATCCTGACGGTACACCTCCTCAGCTTCTTTCCATTTACTCATCTTCAGCAAATAAGCTCCTAAAAACTGCCGGGCAGGTAGTGGCCAGTCGGCAGGCTCCGTATACACCAGTTGATCTTCAATAGCAATGGCTTTCTGGAGATTCGCTACAGCCTGGTCCTGTTTTTTATCAGCGAAAAGAATGGAAGCGTTCAAAATATAATCAGCAATTTGGGCAACCGGCAACTGGGCATTGAACGGAATACGCCGTTTTTCAAGAATTGGGTCCTTTAATCGGTCGCGAAGCAGTTGAAGTTCTTTTTGCGCTTCCGTTGTCTTTCCAGTGCCCACTAAGGCCATACCTCTTGAAAAATGGTCCAGCAATGACGCATACGCCCAGTCGTCATTCGGTTTTTCCGTTGCCAGTACTTCATTCCATTTTCCAAGTCTAACCAGGGTTAGCGACGGAAGCATATACAGGTACTGGTCATACGAATTCGCAGCTACCGGCGCCACCGATTTCCGGCAACGTAACGCGTCGCGCAGACCGGTTTCGTACATTCCTCCTGTCAGGGCGCAGTACGTTTGCACCGCGAAATAGTGGGGTGAATGTTTCATCAAGCCCAGATGTGCCACGAGTGAATCATAGTGCAGCAGGTTGTCGTCTGCCTTATCATTGACGGCTACCCCCTGCGGAAAAAGACCATTACGCTGGTATTCATGACTCGACATGTGTACCATATGTGCCACACCGGGAAGCAGGGTTTTGAGTTTATCTGCATTGGGCAAAGCCACTTCCGGATGTTTGGACGCTTCGGTCAGGTGGATGTGATAGTGAAGGGCGGCCGGATGGTTGGGCTGCGCTTTAAGTACACTTTCGCTGATTTCGACAACCTCAGGAGTCCAGGCTTTAGGCGTACCGTCGCTATTCCAGAAATCCCAGGCATGCATCAACATAACGGCATCGACATACAGCATTTTAATATCCGGATCGTCAAATTCAGCCAGTAGTTCGCGGGTTGCTGATGCATACGCCTGATTGAGTTTTTTCCGTTCTGCATCGGCAGGATCAGAAGAATACCGGGCGTTCATGGCTTGTATCATTCTTTTTTCCTTCGGACTGGCAGAAGAAATCGCTTTGTTCATACTTGCCAGAATGACGGCCATATCGGCAGGAACCTTGTACGTATGAGCCGCATTGTAATACGGTCCACCTGCCAGCGCCTGCCCCCACCAGGCCATTGCACAGCTAGAATCAATACGGGCCGCTTCTTTAAACGAAGCCATGGACTCCTTCATGTGATAGCTGTAATACATGGTCAGACCCTGATCGAAATAAAACTGAGCACTGTCTTTAGCCGTAGAAACCTTGTACGAGTAATTCCCCCAACCAGGCAGCGGAATCATAAACTTCCCATTTTCCATCGGTTTTACATAAGCCTCAGCGTCAGCTCCGCATAGTACGATGTCGGCGTTTTTTTCCGCAATGGGGTGAATGAAGTCAGAAACAGATAGGATCGCGAAAAGAAACGGTACGATCAAAATCAGCAGAACGTTTTTCATATCCGTATTTTTTATAAGGAGTTGGCTCAGTGTTAGTGTATTAGTTTTAGGCGTTGTCAGCGATGGCGTTTAACAGTCGAAGACGAAGACGAATGCCATTACTCTAAGTAATGGCATTCGTCTTCGTCTTCGACTGTTAAACGTTGTTAGTGATGAGGCTTATTTGCATCAGCCGGTACGTTCGATTAATAGGGTTTTATGCCCTATAGCCATTTATTAAAGGTAAAAAATTATCGTTTCTTTCCGACAAAGAACCTTTCAAACGGTAAACCGACCAAAGCGGCCCTAATTCGCCCAGCCCGATCGATTCGTCAGTGATACGTACAGGTCTGGTTTGAATTACGTAACTTTGTTTCATGAAAAAGACGGAGACAATCGAGGACTTCTATCAGCAAAAATTTAACTGGCTCCCGCAAAACCTGCATCAGGATATGATGCGCTTCAATGTGTTTCGGCTCGAAGACTGCCTGAAAGCTGATGCAGCCCCGATGCAGTACAGCCGCCGGGATTTTTATAAAATCAGTCTGATTCGCGGACGTAACGCCTATCATTACGCTGACAAGAGCATCGAAATTGCCGGCGCTACGCTTATCTTTTTCAATCCACACGTTCCCTATACCTGGTCTTCTCTTTCTGACGACAAAACCGGATTCTTCTGTATTTTTAAGGATGGCTTCTTCAACGAGCGTATGCGGGGCGGCTTGAATGAACTGCCGATGTTTATGCCAGGCGGCAAACCCGCTTATCCGCTAAGCCCACAGCAGGACGAACAGGTAAGCCAGTTGTTTGAGAAAATGCTGGACGAAATCAGTTCTGATTACCGCTACAAGTACGATCTGATCCAGAGTTACGTAACAGAGCTGATTCATTACGCGCTGAAAATGGAGCCGTCGGAAACCCTCTATCAACACGCAGATGCCAAATCGCGGATAACGGCAGTTTTCACTGAACTTCTGGAACGACAGTTTCCTATTGAATCGCCCAGTCAGCGCTTTTCGTTGCGATCCGCCAAGGATTTTGCCGAACAATTGGCGGTACATGTCAACCACCTGAACCGTTCTATCCGCGAAACAACCGGCAAAACGACGACCGACCACATTGCCGAACGGCTGCTTAGCGAGGCCATAGCGCTTCTCAAACATACAGACTGGAACATTGCCCAGATTAGTTACAGCCTCGGATTCGAAGAACCAGCGCATTTCAATAATTTTTTCAAGAAACAAACCCAACAAACCCCGTCCTCCTATCGGATTGTTTGAATTTTGCAATCATCCGTTTGACCAGCGCAACCTACCCAACTACGTATCCCACTACTTTTGTCGTACTAAAACGAACAGACGTATGGACGCAAATAAAGTATGGTTTATTACCGGAGCCTCAAAAGGACTTGGTCTTTCACTGGTTAAACAATTACTGGCAGCTGGCTATAAAGTAGCCGCCACCTCCCGAAATATCGACGACCTGCACCGGGCAGTAGGCCCTGTGGATGACTTTCTGCCACTGGCCGTTGATCTGAAGACAGAAAGCAGTGTAGCAGCGGCAATAACAGGCACCATCGAGCAGTTTGGCCAAATTGACGTAGTTGTCAACAATGCGGGGTATGGCCTGCTGGGCAGCCTTGAAGAACTGACGGATGAGGAAGCGCGCGAGAATTTTGACGTCAATGTATTTGGCACCCTGAACGTCATTCGTCAGGTTATGCCACACCTCCGGCGCCAGCAATCCGGGCATATTTTCAATATTTCATCAATTGCCGGGTTTTCGGGTAGTTTTCCCGGCTGGGGAATTTACTGCGCGACCAAATTTGCGGTCGAAGGTTTTTCGGAATCGCTGGCCAATGAAGTGAGCGATTTTGGTGTCAACGTGACCATTGTTGAGCCGGGTTATTTCCGAACGGAATTTCTGACAGCCAACTCACTAACGGTTCCAAGGCATCAGATCGACGCCTACGAAGCTGTCAGGCAGTCGCAGACTGTGCACCAGCAGGCAATAAACGGCAATCAACAGGGTGATCCGGAGAAAGCCGTAGCCGCTATTATTCAGGTGGCGTCTGCGCCAAATCCACCCCTCCATCTGTTTTTAGGGCAGGATGCTTACGACATGGCTTACGCCAAAATGAACGCTATACAAACAGATCTGGAAACGTGGAAATCATTGACCGTTTCAACTGGTTTTGACATGCAGCCCGCCTGACGAGCGAACTAAATCCCTACAAAAAACAACGCCCACGTTTCTGCAGAAACGTGGGCGTTGAGCTATAAAATCTACCTGGTTTATTTTCAGAGACGTATTATCTCACCAGTTCGTGATCAGGCTGGCTCCAGTTCGCGCTCGGTTTTTTTGGAACGGGAACGATCCGATGGGTTCAAGCGCATCAGAATACGCTTTTTAATACGCATCCAGCGCTCATAAAGCGTAGATTCTTTCAGGAAATTCCACTTTTCCTTTTTCTCTTCTTTTCTGTGCTCCTCCGGATCATACAGCATACCCGTACACAGGCAGTGCTTCCGATTTGTGCGTGTCAGAATATCGAAGTTGGTGCAGGTCTGGCAGCCTTTCCAGAAAGCCTCATCGCCCGGCAATTCACTAAGCGTTACCGGCTGATACCCCAGGTCCGAGTTGATTTTCATAACGGCCAGACTGGTAGTAATCCCAATGATCTTCGCCGTCGGAAACATCGTCCGCGATAATTCAAAAGCCTTGGCTTTGATATGCGTAGCGATACCGCTTTTTCGGTAATCAGGGTGGACAATCAGACCGGAGTTGGCCACGAATTTACCGTGGTCCCACGTTTCTATATAGCAGAAGCCAACCCATTCATCGGCCAGCGTTGTGGCGACAATGGCTTTGCCTTCCAGCATCTTCTCCATAATATAAATGGGCGAACGCTTGGCAATACCGGTTCCCCGGGCTTTGGCGCTCTCTTCCATTTCACGGCAGATGGTTTCAGCCAGCCGCAGATGATTCTCATTGGCTACCTGAATAATATATTGATCGTTAACTATTTCTGGGGTGATCATTGTCGTTTATTGGGCGGTTGTAAAGCCGCAAATACGGAGACAGCGTAATCCGTGCTGGTTTGTTGTGAAAAATGAACGAGAAAAAATGCGGAAACGTCTACCACATAGGCAAACAAAAAGAGATAGTCCTTTCGGACCTAAACCGAAATGGCGTAGTATGGAAGAAAGTCGGTATGTAAACGAGCTTTGCCATTGGTTTTTGTGAAAACGCGAACAATGTTAGAGAGATTATCCGGGTCTTGCAATACCATAACGGTTTTTTTTCAGGATAGTTCGTTAGTGGTCAAAACATAATTATTAATCAGGAAGTCCTATACGTCTGCACAGTTTGCTAAGCGGCTCTGTGACTGGATTCTATCTGACGTATGGCTGCTTCTACTTTTCCTCCTGTTTATCCACTTACCCTTAGTCGAAGTCAGCCCTTACGGTACGTTGTCTTTTTTTATTTATACGTAATGCAGGGTCTGCCATCCGGATTCGCGCTGACGGCCCTGACAAATTACCTGACCGCTGAAGGCGTAAACCCGGCTGCTATCGGTTCATTCACGGCCATCGTCGGGCTACCCTGGGCTTTTCAGTTTGTTTGGGGACCAATTATTGACCGATATCAGCAATCGGCCATGGGTCGCCGAAAACCCTGGGTAATTGGCGCGCAGTTCATGGCTTTTCTGGCGTCGCTGGGTATTTTGTTTGTGCATAACCCCGTTGGACAGATCACTACGTTGGCGTGGTTTTTTTTCGGTCATAGCATTTGTGCATCTATTCAGGATGCCAGTGTGGATGCAATGGCCATCAGCACTATTCCCGAAAATGAGCGAGGACGGGTCAATGCCTTCATGCGCGCTGGCTTTCTGATCGGTATCGGAGTAGGGGCCGCTGTCTTTTCCCAGCTTCTACGTTCATACGGCTTCTTCACCGCAGCCCTGATCCAGTCGCTGAGTTTACTGACATTAACCCTCCTGACATGTTTCATCCGCGAACGCTCTGGCGACCGTCTACTACCTTCCTTCGGCCGCCAAACGCCCAAAACCCTAGTAATTACCGCTCAAAAAACGGACCCGGCAGAGCCTGATTTTCGATGGTTGTTCACCGAGTTATTTCGCGGTTTGTTTTCCCGACAAAGCCTGTTACTGTTCGGTTCTATAGTTATGGCCTATTTCAGCATCAGCCTGTTTCTACGGGCTTACAATTACCACCTGATTCAGGAACTTGGCTGGGCTGATACGTCGGTGTCCTTATTGACCGGTACGTATGGCATGATCGTAGCAACGGCCGTGGCTCTTGCGGGAGGGTTCGTGGCCGACCGGATTGGCCCACGTCGGCTGCTGATCATGGTAATGAGTGTGATCGTGGTATACCTGCTTACATTCAACAGTCTGTCTGCTTTATGGATTCATCGGCAGATGGCACAGACAGGACTGGTGGTGCTTTATTTTATGGACCCCAGCATCAGTGTATCCGCCATGCCTGTACTGATGGCGCTCTGCCGGAAGGGGGTCGAAGGCTCTCAATTTACAACCTACATGGCTTTTGTTAATCTGTCGGACATTGCCGGCTCGTTCGTAGCAGGTCATGCGTTGAGCTACGTCCAGGCCCCTACCATCGGGTTGCTGGCGGGCGGCTTAGCCATTGTTGCGTTGATCATTACGTTCATTACGCTTCGATATTACCGGACAATACATTCGTAGTTCAGAAGAAGAAATGTAGCTTGCGGTACCTACCGCAAAGCGCATGGATCACCTTCGCAAATCACTCTACCGAATTCTGGAAACCTCGGCGGGAAAACGCCGTGGACTGAGCCTGATCGTAAACCTGTTGCTGATTACCATCATCACGCTGAACGCCATTGCCATTGTGCTGCATACGGTTCCCGAATACAACCGGCGTTTTGCACGGATCTTCTACGATTTTGAACTGTTTTCGGTTGGCTTTTTCACCGTTGAATACCTACTGCGGGTGTGGGTCAGCGTTGAAAATGAGAAATACCACCATCCGTTCTGGGGACGACTGCGGTACGTTTTTTCGACTCCCGCACTCATTGATTTTCTGGCGATTTTCCCGTTCTATTTCTCGCTCTTTGCAACCGATCTGGCCATTGTCAGAATATTGAGGCTGTTCCGAATTTTCCGGTTGTTTCGGATTTCTCGCTACTCACATGCTTTTCGCCTGATTCAGAACGTAGTCGCCGAAAAAAAGGAGGAGCTGATTCTCAGTACGACGCTCGTCATATTCATGTTGATTATCGTGTCGAGTGTGATGTACTATGTCGAACATGCCGCTCAGCCCGATAAATTTTCGAGTATTCCGGCGACCATGTGGTGGGGCGTTACGGCCATGACAACCGTTGGCTACGGCGATATTCATCCCATCACGCCTTTAGGGAAATTTTTAGGCGGCATCTCAGCCATAATGGGTATTGGTCTGTTTGCGCTGCCAACGGGTATTCTGGTTTCCGGATTCAACGAACACATCCGGGTACAGAAGAAATCAAGGTCCATGTATTGTCCGCATTGCGGCAAACCCCTTACCGATCATTGATGTCTAGCGAATAGCCTGTTCAGTCTGGGCATCGAAGAAATGAGCTTTGCCGATGTCCCAGAAAAACGTAACGGGCTCACCGAATCGGACGGAGGCATCGCCGGTTAATTTGGCGACAAAACGCCGACCTTCCACCATAAAATAAGCCAGAATTTCGCTGCCCATGTGCTCCACGGCATCAATCGATAAAGTCGGTTGAGCACAATACAGGCGTTGGGCCCCGATTGGCCGTTCGCGCATGT
This sequence comes from Spirosoma sp. KNUC1025, assembly GCF_045160025.1. Lineage (GTDB taxonomy): Bacteria > Bacteroidota > Bacteroidia > Cytophagales > Spirosomataceae > Spirosoma. The sequence continues at coordinate 2,542,291 of NZ_CP087139.1, read as the reverse complement.
GTTCGGCCCGAATGCCCAATATCACCTCCCGGTTCTGATACGGTTTTAGTACGTCTCTATGCGTTGATGTTGACAGATCAATCCGAACGGAGCCACGCGTACTTTCAAACCCAATCGTTTTATCCGTACCAGTTATCTGGCCCCACACAAAATTCATAGGTGGTGTGCCGATAAATCCGGCGACGAACAGATTGGCGGGATGGTTATACAGCTCAAGGGGCGTGTCGTACTGCATCACATCGCCGTTACGTAGCACCACAATCCGGTCGCCCAGCGTCATGGCTTCTACCTGATCGTGCGTTACGTAAATCATTGTTGCCTTAAGCTCCCGATGAAGTTTTTGCAGTTCGATACGGGTTTGCCCGCGCAGCTTGGCATCCAGATTACTGAGCGGTTCATCAAACAAAAAAACTTTGGGGTTGCGTACAATGGCCCGTCCAATGGCCACGCGCTGGCGCTGACCGCCCGACATATCTTTGGGCTTGCGGTCGAGCAGGTTTTCGATTTCCAGAATTTTCGCAGCCCGCGTTACCCTTTCCCGAATGTCGTAGTCCGACATATTCCGCAGCTTCAGTCCAAAAGCCATGTTGTCGTACACGTTCATATGCGGGTAGAGTGCATAATTCTGAAACACCATGGCGATGTCTCGATCCTTTGGAGCCAGGTCATTGATACGTTGCCCATCGAGCAGCAGGTCGCCATCAGTAATCTCCTCCAGCCCGGCAATCATCCGCAACAGAGTCGATTTGCCACAACCTGACGGCCCAACCAGCACCACAAATTCGCGGTCCTGCACATCAATCGATACATCCTTAATCACCCTTGGTCCACCCGCATACGCTTTAGCGATGTGACGGAGTACAACTTCAGCCATAATATTTGTATTGGGTTCGGTATTCAGTCTGCTGTTTACCCTGACCCGTAAACTATTTATATTTTTCCAGCGCTTTTACAGCCTCGGGGTATTGCTCGATCCGCTGAAATGCCCAGAGCGACTCAATGGTAGACTCGGCTCCTGAATTTCGGTTAACAGCGCTGGCTCCAATCCCGTCGTAGCCACGCCCGGTCGTTACGTCGTACATAGCTGTATTGGCGACATTCTTACCCAAAAACCAACTGGCTATCTGCCCGGCCAGGTCGGCATATTTGGTGTCTTTGGTTTGATCATAAGCTTCCAGCGCAGCCCAAACCATCGGTCGAATGCCGTAGGCAATCTGCGAAACCTGACTGCTTTTTATCGGCTGAATCTCAGTACCCGGTTGTTTCACCGAAAACGATTCCAGGTAGTTCAGTTTAATCAGATAAGGGTAGAAATTATCAATTTCGCGCCGGGCGACCGTAATCCAGTCGGATTTATTCAGCGCTTTACCGACACGCAGCAGTGCATACGACTGATCGCTGGCGTAGGCGTGCCAGGTATTTTCAAAGCTCAGGATGGCGCCGTAGGGATACTTGCCCGCATCGCCGTACTGCATCGCGACAATACCATCGCCCAACAGTTCAATCAGCTTTAGCACGTCATTGTTCGGAGTTTGCTGGTACAAATTGTTCAGGCTGAGCATCATAATTGCGGCCTGGTCGGTACCGGACCCAAACGGCAACCACTTTGGTACCTGAATACCACTGATAAAATTGTATTCCTTCGGTTTGTTGCCAAAGTCCCGCACCATATTAGCCGTAATTTTTTGCGTAGCAGCCTGCATGCGTGCGGCCAGCGTAGCGTCGGCTTTCTGAAAGTATGGGTACGCTTCGGTTAACAGCCACATGGCCCGCCACGACCAGAAATTAGCTTCGGCTACGCTCGTCTGGAATGTTTTGTTGATTGTCCGATCCGGCCAGAGAAAATTGTAGAAGTAGCCATTCTCGGCTTGCAGCTGAAGCACAAACTCGGTAGTTGTCCGCAGCATGGTCTGTTTTTCGGTACTGGTTGCCAGATCGGGTTCGCGCAGCAGAAAAAGGCCAGCCCGCGCTACGTCATCGACGCAGGTGAACCCCTCGTCGGCGTCGGTTACGAGGTGGTAATCCGGTGCTTCGCTGTAAATAGCGATTGTACCCACTTCAACATTATTGGACGCTAGTTTCACGGTCTGATAAAGCCTATCCAGATGCGAGAGATTAACGTAGCGTGAGGCTGGCGGGGTTGTCTGAGCGGCTGGCTGCTCCTTCTTGCACGAAAAAGCGAAGAGCAGTATCTGAATCACCAGCAATCGCACTAAAGCGGGTCGGGTCATAACGTTTTTCTAGTATCCTTCTGTCGAAATGGTAAAGCGGTCAATAAACTAATCTTTCAACCCAGTGGAGGCCATGCTGCGGATAAAGTGTTTCTGAAAAAACAGGTACAAAATCACAATCGGAATGGCCAGCAAAACGGCAGCTGCAATCTTCACGCCCAACAACCCTTCGGCTCGTCCGCCTACCGAAAATAACGTTACCAACTGAGGCATGGTCATCGTCGACTCGTCGCGGATAACGATAAGCGGCCACAACGCTTCATTCCAGATACCCATGAACGTAAGGATCGTAATGGTCAGAACGGTTGGCAAAATATTCGGGACGAGAATCTGAAAAATGATCCGAAATTCGCCAGCGCCATCCATCCGGGCCGCATCAATCAGTGCCTGTGGTAAACTCTGAAATGCCTGCCGGAACAGCAGAATCGAGAGCGAATTGAGCGCAAACGGCACAATCAGGGCAAAATACGTATCGACCCAGCCTAACCGCACCATCGTAATGTAATTCGGAATGAGCGTTATCTGAAAGGGCAGAGTCATGGTAAAGATGATCAGGTAAAAAATCCAGGTACGCCCCACAAAATCGAGCCGGGCCAGGGCATACCCGACCATCGCTCCCGACACAAGCACTAACCCCGTTGTGACGACGGCGACAAAGGCACTATTCAGAAATGCCCGGTCGAGCGGAATTTTTGTGAAAACCGTTACGTAGTTGCTCCATGTAAAGTTTACCGGCAGCAGCGCCAGCTCACCCAGCCCGTTCTCCGACGATAGAGATGCGCTCACCATCCAGATAAACGGATAGATAAACGACAGTGCCGCCAGAATCAGAAGGGTGTATTTCAGTATCGTCTGAACCATTATTTTTAGTCAGTAGAACATTCGTCATTGGTCATTGATAGCCTGCGTTTGATGGCCACTAAACACAACGGACGACTTCTTAAATTTCCTGCTCAACGTATCGCCGTTGAATGATAACAACAAACAGAATTATCAGCGCAAAACAGAAGCCAAGCGTTGCCGAATACCCCATGTGGTAATACTGAAACGCCTGTCGGTAAATGTACATAACTGCCGAGAGCGTCTTGTTCATCGGCCCGCCCCCAGTCATGATGTAGGGTTCAACAAACAACGAAAAGCCGCCAATCGTCGACAGGACGACAACCGTAAAAATGGTTGGGTTAATCATCGGCAACGTAATGTAGCGGAACTTCTGCCAGTTGGTCGCTCCCTCCAGATCGGCGGCCTCGTAATACTGCATCGGTACGGATTGTAGGCCAACCAGAAACAGGATGATGTACAGCCCCACGTTTTTCCAGGTAGCCATAATAGCAATCGAATACATGGCGACCTCCGGGTCGTCGAGCCAGGATACGCGCGGCAAACTTAACGCGACCAGCATCCGGTTCAGAACACCGGAGTTGAAACTCAGCATCTGCTGCCACAAAATCGTAACGACCACTCCCGACACAATCACTGGCAGAAAAAAAGCGGCCCGAAAAAAGGCGGCACCCCGTATCGTTCGGTTCAACAGCTCGGCCAGCGCCAGCGCCACCACAATCTGTAACGGAATATGCAGAATCAGGAAACGTATCGTATTCCAGACCGCCTGCCAGAACAGACGATCGTTAAATACGTGCTCATAATTCGCCAGCCCAACGTACTTCATCGGCGAAATGATATTCCAGCTATGAAACGTCAGCACTATCGAGAAGACAACCGGAAACGCCACAAACACCAAAAAGTGAAGGATGTACGGCGAAACCAGCAAATAAGGCGTCCACTTTTTCATAATGATTGAATTACTGAATGATAGAATGATAGAATGATAGAATTGTAGTGAAAAAGTCATTCAGTAATTCAATCATTCAATCATTTCCCAAAAGTATGTCGACCGCCTTTGCGGCATCGGCAATGGCGGCTTCGGGTGTTTTTTTGTTAAAGATGACACAGGCTTCGTATTCCTGTGAGATGATGTCAAAGACTTCGACGATCACTTCGCAATTGTCTACTCCTTTGATGTAGCGGGTCTGTTGCGCAAACGGACGTAAACGCGGATTTTTCGACAAAAAATTGGCAAAATAAGCGTCGGTGTCTATGTTTCTCCGGCGTGGAAACTGACCGGTCAATTCCATAAGCCGTAAATCGCCGGGCTTGTCAACCAGCGTTTTGACGAACTCCCAGGCGGCCTGCGGGTCACGGCAGGTATTGAAAATGACAATATTTTTCGGATCACCATACGTATAAGCAGGACCGCGATGATTGTCGGGAACGGGCATGGTATACGTATCGTATTCAAAACCCGGATCTTTAAATTTTTCCAGAAACCCAACTGTCCAGGGTCCTGTAAACTGCGAAGCAATACGTTGCGCCAGAAAAGGGTCACGCGTAGCCGACAGCCGCTCGCGGGCAAAATAGTTGTCTTTGTAAAGAGTTTGTAAAAACCGGAATACGTCAACGGCATACTTGTTGTTGAAAGCCGCCCGGTTGTTGGCAATGAGCGGAGCTCCGTTGGAAGCCGCCAGATAGAGCGGATAAAAGTTGAATAGCCGTTCGTACCAGATAGCTTTTACCTCCGTATAGCCCAGCCACTGATCAACGTAGCCGTCGCCGTTTTTATCCTGTTTAAGCTGCCGACCGGCATCGAGGTAACTCGCATATGTATACGGTGGCCTGACCCGCTGAAGTCCATCGACAGCCCGTTTATTGCAAACCAGCATAATGGGATTCACTTTCCACGGTACCTGATAAATATGCCCGTCCGACGACGTAATTTCCCGGATAACGGCACTATCGCAACGAGCGGTAATAAATTCGGTAAAACCTTTGAGCTTATCGAGCGGAATAAGCACCCCCGCTTTGGCGTACATTTCTACGCTCCCCTGCCACATATTGGCGTAAATGTCGGGTGTGGTTTTGCCCACTACCGACGCCAGAATGATTTCTTCGCTCGATTGTCCTTCGGGAATTGGCTGGTAACGGAGCGGCTTATCGGGTCGGGTACGCTGCCAGCGGGTCGTAAACTCTTTCGCAAACGCAATTTCTCCGGCATTGTTAGAACACCAAAATGTGAGTGTGTGCGATTGCGTGGCATCGTCGCGGTGGCAGCCAGCCAGCACTAACAGACAGATCAGAAGAGCGAGTTGAAGACGTAGCAAGACTATATCGTTTTTTGTTCTTCAGCGAAGGAGGAATCCAGAGCTTTTCAAATGAGAAGCATTACGATTCCTCCCTCGCCGGAAAACAAAATAAAAATAATGAATTATGGTTTTTCAGCGGTGTAAATCGACTTTATCTGGGTATCGCTCAACGCCACGTTATAAATACGTAATTCATCCAGATCGCCACGGAAATATCCGCCCCACGGGCCATAGAAATTATTACCGTCGGCGTCATCCTTGTCACTCGTACCGTACAGACTGGTTGGCAAATCCTGCCCAATGGCCAGATTAATTGTATTCTTCACAGATACGGGTGTTCCAGTTAGCTTATCCCAGCTTTTTGTCAACGTACCATTGAGGTAGAAATTCATTAGACCCTCTTTATACGTGACGGTGATAAGATACCATTTGTTAAGATCCAATGGAGGATTCGCATTGTCATGGTCGATAATTCCCGTCGTTGTTTTAACCGTAAAGAAGGCATAATTTGCCTGCTGGATATTTAACTTATAGCCATTCCAGCGATTCAGACCCAGTATGTAGTTGTTTGCATTACTGGAATCCATACGCGCCCATACGCTCACTGTCATTTCTTTCGAAGGATTTAAAACCGAGTTGTAAGGCACTTCGATATTACCCCCTTTGAAGAAATGATAGGCTTTATTATCAACCCCATATCGGTCTTTTGTTAGCGTTGGCGTACCGGCTCCCCAGAGTGAACTTCCCGCTTTTAAAGTACCGTCAAAGCCCTTACCGGAAGCATCCTTTGTGTCTCCATCCATTTTCAGATAAAGAACCAGATTAGCCGGAGCAATCTGCTGCACCTGCTTGCTCAGAAAGAGAAGACCCGCCTGACCCAGATTGACGTACGCATTGTTGACATCCGATTGCGTAGCGTTTGTATTATTGTACACCGTATTAGCGGCATCGATGGCCGTTTTAAATACCGCCTTGGAGCCTGCTTCAAACTGCCCGACCTGCGCTCCTTCCACCGCTAGAGCGTAGCCCGCATTGGCACTGTCCAAACGAGCTTTTAATCTTGATTTATCAACCGTTACAGCGACTGGGTTATCTTCCTTTTTACAGGACTCAAACACGACCATCAGCAACACGAAGGCAAATAGTACACTCAACAGTGAGCGAACAGAAAATGAATTGTTTTTCATGGATTGTTAGGAGTTAAATTGATTGGTAAGAAGTTGATGTTTAACCTCTAAATTCCCTGAAGGTCGGACGGCCGCTGCCGGACTTGGCTCGCATTCGAATTAAGTCCGGCAGCGGCCGTCCGACCTTCAGGGGATTAGGGGTTTTCAGATTATTCATTTAAAATTTCAACGCTTTGTTGGTATCCCGTTCACTTTGCGGAATCGGGAAATAGCGATTGGTTTCGTAGGTAAACGTCGTTTTATCCCGTAATGCAGCTTGAGCATACTCTTTGCCCCAACGCATCAAATCGAAAAACCGGTGAAACTCAAGACCTAACTCAACCCGCCGTTCGTGGTAGATGGCCTCGCGCAGACTCGACTGAACCGTTGTTGTTACGTCGGGAAGCAAACCATTTGGAATACCACCTGTAGCCGTTACCGAGCCCGGCCCAGAAACGGTTGCTTTCAGTGCCGGATCGTTGAGGTAGCTTTCCCGCGCCCGTTTTCTGACCTGGTTCAGCAACGGCAATGCTTCTGCCGAACGACCGAGTTCATTCAGCGCTTCGGCCTGCCACAGCAGTACGTCGGCATAGCGGATCGTTACGTAGTTCAGGTTGCCATCGCCTTTTGTACTGCTGGGAATTTCGGCTAACGGTTGCTCATGTTTTTTGGTCAGATAGCCCGTTGGCGACCAGGTCGGGTCAAAAGGTTCGCCATTGACCCAGGGTTTACCCGCCCGCCCAACGGTATAATCGAGCCGAGGGTCAACGACGCCCGCGCTGGTCTTCTCAAATTCGTTGACGAAACCGGTCGTGGGTGCGTTGAAAAAATAGCCGTTTTCATTTTGGCGGGGTGCAAACCACTGATTCAGACGATTTCCGGTAAACGGCACCTGTCCGGTCAGGTGCTGAACGGCAAAAACGGATTCAGCGCTGTTTTTATGCGCCTGATCGAAATTTTGCGCGAATACCGGCAAAAGAGAATAATTGCCCATAGCCTGTACCTGTGCGGCTGTCGTTGCGGCCAGTTGCCATTTTTTCTCGTACAGATACGCCTTAGCCAGCAGAGCCGTAGCCGCACCTTTGGTAGCCCGCCCAACGTCGGCACCGGTATACGTAGCGGGCAGGTTATTGATGGCTTCCTGTAAATCGGGTTCAATGGCCTGCTCATAAATCGTTTGCACCGGCGACTGCGTAATCTGGAGCTGATCAGCATTTTTGGGTTCGAGCAGGAGTGGCACGGGGCCATAAATATTGACCAGATAGAAATAATACAGCGCCCGCAGGAACCGCGCTTCACCCAGAATTCGTTTTTTAACGTTGGCGTCCATGCTGATGCCGGGCACCCTGGTCAGAATCTGATTACACCGGTAAATCCCTTCGTACATCTCCCCCCATTGTGATTCAACGGGGCCGTTGCTCGGAAAAATCTGGAAGTTGTCAATCAAACCTATATCGGCCTGATCGCCGGGGTCGCCCCCTTTCGCAGCATCGTCGGACGCTACGTCGCCGAATACCCACAGCCGGTTTCGGTCGCTCGAAAATGTCAGGGGAGTGTAGGCGGCATTGATGGCCAGAATAGCCTGCGCCTGCGTCTGGTAGAAAGCTCCATCGGAGTAGTTGCCGAGCAGCTGTTCGTCCAGGTAATTTTTGCAGCTGACTGTTGCCAGCATGAGCAGGCAAGTACTCAGAAACAATGAATAAATTCGGTTCATAACGTTACGTTCAAAAATTCACATTTAAGCCTATGGTGTACGTTTTCGCACTCGGATACGTACCCCAGTCGATACCAACTGCTACGTCGCCCCTGAACTGTTCGTTATTGACATTGTCACTGCTTTGCTGCTCCGGATCAAGCCCTGGGTACTTCGTAAATGTCAGCAGGTTCTGACCCGCCAGGTAGATACGTACACTCGATGAGCCGATTTTCTGGCTCAGTTTAGCGGGCAGTGTATAGCCGATTTGCAGGTTTTTCAGGCGTGTGTAAGCGCCATCTTCCAGAAAGCGCGTAGACGACTGCTTGTTGTTTGACGAGCCCTGCCACGATACTCGGGGCTGTGTATTGCTCGTTCCTTCGCCCCGCCAGTGATCGTCGACTACCCGTTTGGAAATATTGAATGACCGATAAAATCCTTCGATATCAGTGGCCACCTGGTAATAAATCTTATTGCCCGATACACCCTGAAAAAATGCCGACAGATCGAACCCTTTCCATTGAACATTGGCCGTTAGTCCATACAGCAGCGTCGGAATCGGGCTGCCAACGTGCGAACGGTCAGTCTGATCGATGCGTCCGTCTCCGTTTATGTCTGCGAATTTTACGTCGCCGGGCTGAATGGTATTTCCCTGAAACGCGCTGGTAAATATTTCTTCTTTATTTTGAAAGATACCGGTTTGCGTCAGCAGGTAAAACGACCCTATAGGATAGCCCGGCTCGGTCAGCGTAGCGAAAATGCCGTTGTCGATACGTCCACCCGGAATCGGGCGACCATCGCTGAGTGAGATGACTTTGTTGCGGATGAACGAGCCGTTGGCGGTTATGTCGAACGTAACCGGCCCAACCCGATTTCGGTACGTTAAATCCAGTTCGACACCCCTGTTTTCTACCCGCCCGGCATTGACATAGGGGACGCCCGACGTACCTCCCGAGCGGGGAACCGGTATAGGCACCAGCATATCGGAAGTAGTCTTGATAAAATAGTCGACGTTTAGCTGTAGTTTATTCTGAAAAAAGGCCGCATCTATGCCTATATCGGTCTGGGTCGATGCTTCCCATTTTACGGTAGAATTTCCCGGCTGGTAATGGCGTAGCCGTTGTTAGTCTGTTGCGGATTGCCCAACGGATAATTATAGCCGCTCCCGACGATGGATGCATACGGGTAATTCCCGATATCCTGATTGCCAAGTTGCCCGATACTCGCCCGCACTTTCAGGGCCGACACAACGCTGGTTAGTGGTTGAAAAAACGTTTCCTGATCGATGTTCCACCCTACAGACCCCGAAAAGAAGGTAGCGTAGCGATTCTGCGGTGAAAAGCGCGAAGAACCATCCCGCCGAATGTTGACCGTAGCCAGGTATTTGTTCTGATAAGCGTAGTTCAGCCGGATAAATTGCGAGAGCAGTTTCCAGCGCTGATCGCCCTCGGAAGAGGAGCGCCCCAGTGGATCGTTGCCGCGCCCGAGGTAACGCAGGTTGGGGTCCTGGTCAATGAAATTCCGGTCGGAACCTACCAGATCGCGGCTGATATTCTGAATGGCTTCCATCCCTACCAAGGCCGATACGTCGTGTTTTTCGGCGAATGTGTGGGTATAATTCAGCGTGTTGTTCCAGTTCAGGTTACTGACGGTGCTGATGCGATCACTTAATGAAGCAGGGCTGTTAATCCGCCCGTTGGTGCCCCAGTTTTCGTTGTACGTTTTGCGATTGATGATGTACAGATCCAGCCCGCCATCCGAACGAAACCGCAGGTCTTTTGTGATTTGCCACTCGGCAAACAGATTACCGAATACCCGATACTGATTTTCTTTATTGTCCTGTTTATTCGCTAATCCCACCGGGTTGTATCCATCACCGTAGAGATCAGGCCGCGCGGGCAAATCCGTATAATTTCCGGTCGAATCGTAGATGGCAATGGCTGGCGTACGAAACAAGGCATACCGAACGATACTGCCGCCGTTTCCCCCATACCCATCGCCCGAACTACCAACAATACTGCGCTTCGAGAACGTAAGGTTAACGTTAGTACCAATTTTTAATTTGCCTTTTATATCCGTATCCAGACTCGTCCGCAGGGCGTACCGTTTATAGCCTGAATTCAGGATAATCCCCTGTTGGTCGAAGTAGTTACCCGAAATCAGGTAGTGCGAACGCTCGGTGCCCCCACTGATCGACAGTTGATAATTTTGAATGGGTGCCGTACGGAAAATAGCCCGTTGCCAGTCAGTATTGGGCAACGTACTGGGGTCAGCCGTAATCAGCTTTCGGTAAAGCGTTGGATCACCAATAGCGGCATTGTCGGTATTCGCAGCTTCATTGTAAATCTGGACGTATTCGGCCGTATTAGCCATTGGAATCAGCCGTCCATGCTGCTGGATACCGGTATAACTGTTGAACGAAATCCGGGGAGCACCCGATTGACCACGCTTGGTAGTCACCACGACAACGCCATTGGCCGAACGAGCGCCATAAATCGCGGCCGACGACGCATCTTTCAGCACCGACATACTTTCAATATCGTTCGGATTCAGCAGGCTGGATGGGTCTTTGGTCGGTACGCCGTCGATCACGAAAAGCGGGCTATTGTCGTTAATGGTTCCTACACCCCGGATACGTATCGAAACGCCTTCACCCGGTTGCCCCGTAGACTGCGTTACGCGAACACCGGCAGCTTTCCCCTGTAGAGCCTGATCGATACCGCCAACAGGCAATCGGCCAATGTCTTTGGCTGTAACGGTAGACACTGCCCCGGTCAAATCGGCTTTTTTCTGCGTACCATAGCCTACCACCACCACTTCATTGAGCGCTTTGGCATCGTCGGCCATCGTTACGTTCACATCGCTCTGATTGCCCAGACTAATTTCCTGCGTAACATACCCTATATACGAAAACTGTAGAACAGCTCCCTGATCGGGAACGCTCAATTGAAAGCGCCCGTTGGCATCAGTCGTCGTTCCTTTGGAAGTACCTTTCAGTAATACGCTTACGCCCGGCAACGGCTGGCTTTTAGCATCAACTACCCGCCCGGTTACGGGTCGGTCTGCTACGAATAAACGGTCTGGAAGTCGGTTATGTGCAAGTGTAGTCGCCGGTAAGCAGGTAGCGACATACATGAAAAGTGAAGCACAGGCAAGTCTCCTGATAGGTAGGATGATAAACGTATACTTCATATAATTTACGCTGAGTTAACTAAGAGCCGCTAGTAATTTAAATAAGACAACGTCTCAATAAATACTACTCTTATTTCAAGCAATAATACAAAAACAGACGATAAATGTTAGATCATGTTGCATGGATTATGGGCTTTTTGATGAAATAGCCCTTATTTCTTTTAAACGGTCAGTTTTTAAAGGATTTACCGAAAGGACGATCACTCGGTTTGCCTTTCCGCCCCGACCGTACTAACTTTGGGTATGGAAAATTTCGTGGTCTCGGCCCGCAAGTACCGTCCGGCTACCTTCGATACCGTCGTGGGGCAGGAACACATTACGACTACCCTTAAAAACGCCATTAAGACCAATCATCTAGCGTCGGCGTTTCTCTTCTGCGGACCCCGTGGCGTGGGTAAAACCACCTGCGCCCGTATTTTAGCCAAAACAATCAATTGCCAGAATCTGACTGCCGAGGGCGAAGCCTGCGACAAGTGTGAATCGTGCGTAAGCTTTAATCAGAATGCGTCATTTAATATCCATGAACTGGATGCCGCTTCCAACAACTCCGTTGAGGACATTCGGAACCTGATCGACCAGGTACGTTATCCGCCCCAGTCGGGCAAATACAAGATTTATATTATTGATGAGGTGCATATGCTCTCCTCAGCGGCTTTCAACGCATTTCTGAAAACGCTGGAAGAGCCTCCCTCCTACGCCATTTTTATTCTGGCTACAACCGAGAAGCATAAAATTCTGCCCACGATTCTGTCGCGCTGTCAGATCTTCGATTTCAACCGGATTCAGCCGCAGCACATTGCCGACCATCTGGCAAAAATTGCTGAGAAAGAAGGCATCACTGCCGAAACGGAAGCCCTTGATCTGATCGCTCAGAAAGCCGACGGCGGCTTGCGGGATGCGTTGTCGATGTTCGATCTGAACGTAACGTTTGCTGCCGACCGGGTCATTCGGTACAAGGAAGTGCTTGACAACCTGCACATTCTTGATTACGATTATTACTTTAAACTGACCGATTTGCTGCTGGCGGGAAACCTGTCGCAGAGCCTGCTAACGGTCGATGAAATTTTACGGAAGGGGTTCGACGGGCATCAGTTCGTGGTTGGCTTGTGTCGTCATTTTCGTGATTTGCTGGTGTGTAAAGATGCCGCTACGGTACAGTTGCTGCAGGTAACCGAAACCGTTCGTCGGCAATACCTCGATCAGTCGGCGCGGGCACCGATGTCGTTTCTGCTATCGGCTTTAAGTACGGGCAGTCAGTGTGACCTGAATTACAAACAGGCTAAAGATCAGCGGCTGCATACCGAATTGTGGCTGATGAAACTGGCCAACCTGCGAAACCTGCTCAACTGGGAATCGCTGCCGGAACTGCCGCTGAACGGGGCACGTACCGTAGACGGAAATCCGACGATAGTAAGAAATTCTGAGCCGCTGTCAGCCGAAAAAAAAACGGCAGTCCACAGCCCTCACCTGACAATGGCCATTCGTTAACTGAAACGCATCCGGTCACGAGTGAACCGATTCAAGGTTATCAGCCGACTACGTCTTCCAACGGTGCAGAAACGAACGGTACGAGCATCAAACCGGTAACTCCTACAAACGGAGACGGCCAATCAGGAATAGCGACAAATGGGGCGACTACCGTAGCGGCACCTGTAGCTACTCAGCCAGCCAGACCACAAATAGCCCCGCTGACGCGGCCCGCTGGCAGTCGACTCCGCTCAACAGTTTCGCTAACAGCCGGACCAGCTCAGGCTACTGCCGAGACGGACGAGGAAGTCGCTATAAAGACACCTGCCCGCCCCGATAAGGCGTTTACATTCGAAGATTTGCAGGATGCCTGGATTACATTTGCCCGAATGCGTCGGCAACAAAACGATATTACGTCGGAGCAGGTTGTGCTAAACCGGGAGCTGGTGCTCGATGGGACAATCATTCACCTGACGCTCGACAATACGTTGCAGGTGGGCTACCTCACGGAGCTAAAGCCTGATTTGTTGGGTTACCTGCGGAATGAACTTCAGAACAGTCAGATTCAGGTTGAGCATAAAGTAGTGGTTCAGGAAGTGAAGAAAATGATCTACAGTTCACAGGACAAGTTCAACTACCTGGCTGAAAAAAATCCGGCCCTGCACGATCTGCGGAAAGTTTTGAATCTGGAAGTGGATTACTGATCTGAACTAGAATTTTAAGGATTAAAATGATTAACAGGATTTTCGTACTGACCATATCCCGCCAATCTTTTTAATCTCTTTAAAATCCTGGTTCCAGACCAAAGGCTTCCATAGGGTTTTCGACTAAAATCTGTTTCCAGTCTTTTCGGGTAAATCCGCGTTTGTTGAGATCGGGGATAAGCTGCTTAAACAAGACTGTATAATCCCGATCGATCGTGCCGCCATTGGGTTTGGCAGGGTCGTACCAACCCGCATCGTGCGACAAGAGGATTCGGTGAAGAAACCGATTTTCTTTCAGGAGCAACAGCGTTTCGGCATAAATTGCCACATTAGTCCGGTCGAGTCCATCCAAACTCACCCACGCCCCTTCCCGGACTGCCCGAGCGTAATGCACCATATTATTGCCCTGTGCATGAACCCAAACAAACGCATCAGGCCGAACACCTTCCTGTTTCAATACGTCAATCTGTTCAAAAGCGGGCACATACGGACCCGTATGCGAGCAGATGGTTAGCCCTGTGCGCTTGTGTGTGCGGGCGGCCGCCATGATCAGTTTTCGGTGCAGTTCTGATAATGGTCCCGGATTAACACCGATTTTGATAAAACCGGGTCGAATGCCAGTGGAATCGATACCCTTCTGAAAATCGCCCACCCAGCGGTTGGCCAATTGATCAGCCGTTTCGGTAAGAGCGTGAGCCGGAAGAAATTTATTATCCGACGCGCCGTAATAGCCCGTATTGGTAAGAATTCGTACGCCCGACTGTTCGGATAATTCGTTTAAGAGCAAAGGGTCTTTGCCTAAATAAGCCGGTGTACAATCCAGCATCGTCTGGCATCCCAGCCGTTTTAATTCCTGCAAATAGGGCAGCATTTTAGCCATCACTTCAGTCCGACTCCAGCGATCAGGCGAAATCTTATCGGCCCCAATAAAGTCTACCAGTACGTGCTCATGAACAAGGGCAAGCCCCATATCAGCCGCCGACACAGGGCCCGTTACGGTATGAACGATCCGTTTGGGTTTACCGGCCATCAGCAGCCCCATCAGTGAACTTCGCAGAAACGAACGACGGGAGTACATCGTTTACGGTTGTTTCGTTTTATTGGCAATATTCCCTTACTGCATTTTCGGCATCCGCATAACCCAGCCGCTGAGCCTGTTTCAGGTTCAGGCAGGCACTTTCGCGCTCATCATGAACCATCTGCGCAATACCGAGCCCATAAAATGCTTTCCCAAATTTCGGGTCGGCCTCCACTGCTTTCTGAAAATCAGCAATAGCGCCGGTAAGGTCTTTCTGCTGGAACCGCAGATTACCCCGATTGTATAAGGCCAGCGAATTTTTCGGATCTAACGTAATGGCCTGCGAGAAATCCGTCAGAGCAGGTTGGATTTGTCCCTGTAGGGCAAACAATTGGCCCCGGTTCAGAAAGATTTCAGCACTCAGGCTTCGACTGGTGTCGGGCATTAACCGTATGGCTTCTGAATAATCCTTTATAGCCCCTGCCTGATCATTCTGTGCGGCTTTCAACAGGCCCCGGTTGTAATAAGACCGGTAAAACTCGGGTTCGAGCTTAATCGCCTGATCGTAGTCGAGCGCGGCATTGGCGTACTCTTTCAATTCAAAATAAGCCACCCCCCTTGAGTTGAACGCTTCCGGGTTTGTCTCATCCGCTTCAATAGCCTGATTCAGCGACTGAACAGCCTCCCGAAACTTGCCCTCTTTTAAATAAGCTCTCCCCTGTTCAACATAGGTATCCGATGAATTACAGGCGATTAGCGAGCAGAAAATAAAAAGTACGATGTAATACGAACGCTTCATTTTTAAATGAGCGAATGAGCGAATGAGTAAACGAGTGAATAGCTGACGCAGAATTATTTCACTCACTAACTCATTCACTCATTCACAATTAATATTATTCACAGCAAAGGTACGGGTGAAATTTTGTCGTTTGGTGAAGAATTGCGTAAGTTTGCATCGGCAAATCGGTGCTACCAGCTCCTGCTGAATCCCCCAGGTCTTGACCGAAGCAAGGGTAGGTGGTCGTAGCGGTGAGACATTGGTTTGCCATTTTTTGTTTCCGTCTATCCCAGCTTCTGTTAAAAACGACGGTTATTCTGTTTAGCGGTTGTCTGTATGTAAACGACGAACCGCTAACTTTTAAACCCAACATGGATCTGATTAGCCAACTCACTACGTCGTTTCAGCATCTGTTCCACGCTGATCCTTTGCTGATTTGCTCCCCCGGCCGTGTCAATCTCATTGGCGAACATACCGACTACAACGAAGGCTTTGTCCTTCCAGCGGCCATCGATAAAGCCATCTATCTAGCGGTTAGCCCTCGTACCGATCATGAACTTCATTTCGTTGCCCATGATCTGAATAAAACCTATACAGGCTCGCTCAGCAACTTACAGCCGACAAATACGTGGGCCGATTACCTGCTTGGCGTACTTGCTCAATTCCGTCTGGCTGATTATCCCATTAGCGGCCTCAACTGCGTTTTTAGCGGAACGATTCCGATGGGATCGGGCTTGTCGTCGTCAGCAGCGCTTGAAAATGGGGTTGGTTTTGCCCTGAACGAACTCTACGGATTAGGCCTCGACCGAATAACATTGCTGAAGTTATCGCAACGGGCCGAAAACGACTTTGTTGGTGCAAAAGTCGGTATTATGGACATGTTTGCGAGCATGATGGGCAAAGCCGATCACGTTATCAAGCTCGACTGCCGTTCGCTCGAATATACCTACGCGCCGTTACGCATGGAAGGCATTAGCATTGTTCTGTGCGACTCTCGGGTAAAACATTCCCTGGTTGCGTCAGAGTACAATACCCGCCGGGCGGAATGTGAAGCAGGGGTACGATTCCTGCAAACTTTTTACCCGGATATCAAAAGCCTGCGCGACGTAACGATGGCTATGCTCGATGAACATCTGCGCGATACCGAACCGTTGATTTATCGTCGGTGTGCTTATGTCGTTCAGGAAAATCAGCGGCTGCTGGATGGCGTGGCTGCGCTGGAAGCCAACGACGTAGCTTCATTCGGACAGCTCATGTATGGCTCACATGAAGGGCTAAGCCATTGGTACGAAGTAAGTTGCACTGAACTGGATATACTGGTCGATATTGCTCGTCACCAGCCTGGTGTTTTGGGGGCCCGCATGATGGGCGGAGGATTTGGCGGTTGCACCATTAACCTGGTAAGGGAAGATTCACTTGAAGCCTTTACTGACCATATTATAAAACAATACAAAGCCCAAACGGGGAAAGATACGTACATTCACGTCTGCAAAATCCAGGATGGAACGCACGTTGTGAATGAGTTAGTGAGTTAATCCGCTAATCAGTCGATGCAGGGGTCAATTCGTACGTAATGAACAGACCGATTCATCGACTTACAGACAGGTTAACTCATCAACGGACGACTGACTCACTTAATTAACTTCAATTTAACTATGAAATTTTTCATTGATACGGCTAATCTGGCCGACATTCGTGAGGCCCAGGAGATGGGTATCCTCGATGGGGTAACAACCAATCCTTCGCTGATGGCAAAAGAAGGCATTACTGGAAAAGAAAACGTAATGCGCCATTATAAACAAATCTGCGAAATCGTAGGAAACGATGTCAGCGCGGAGGTGATCTCGATCAAATATGAGGAGATGATTAAGGAAGGCGATGAGCTTGCCGAAATCGACGAGAACATCGTTGTTAAAATACCGATGACGGCCGACGGTGTAAAAGCCATTAAATATTTTTCGGAAAAAGGCATTCGTACCAACTGTACGCTGATTTTCTCAGCGGGTCAGGCGCTGGTAGCGGCCAAAGCGGGTGCGTCATTTGTATCGCCATTCGTCGGTCGTCTGGACGACATCTCGACCGACGGGATGGAGTTGATCGAACAAATTGTAACGATTTTCACCAACTACGGTTTCACGACCGAAGTACTGGCAGCATCAGTTCGTCACCCAATGCACATCATCAAATGCGCTGAAATTGGAGCCGATGTTATGACGGCCCCACTGAGCGTTATTAAAGCACTGCTGAATCACCCACTTACTGATAGTGGACTGGCGAAATTCCTTGCCGACCACGAAAAGGCTAATCTGCCGGTGAAGAAGTAAATAAAGAGTCAACACGTCATTGGTCATTCGTCATTGGTAAATCAATCGTACGAATGGCCAATGACCAATGACCAATGACTAACGAGTGACGATTTATTTTTATGCTTTCCCCCGAACCTGTTCTTACACTTGACCACGCCGATATTTATCAAGGCAAAAAGTTGGTTTTAGGCGACGTCTCCTTTCAAATCAACAAAGGCGATTTTGTTTACGTAATTGGTCGTACCGGAAGTGGAAAATCATCGTTGTTAAAAACATTATACGCCGATTTGTGGCTCCAGACGGGGAAAGGCCGGGTTGCAGGATATGCCCTGAATGCCCTTACCCCACGCGACATCCCGCAGCTACGCCGGAAAATCGGGATTGTCTTTCAGGATTTCCAGCTCTTTTTCGACCGCTCGGTCGAGGAAAACCTGAAGTTTGTGCTGAAAGCTACTGGCTGGACAAATAAAGCCGATATGGACCGGCGCATTGCCGAAGTGCTGACGCAGGTTGGCCTGGATACGGCTCAGCAGAAAATGCCCCACCAATTATCGGGGGGCGAACAGCAGCGCATCGTGATTGCCCGCTCGCTGCTCAATCATCCTCAAATTATTATTGCCGACGAACCAACGGGAAACCTCGACCCAGCCGTCGCTGACCAGATCATGAAGGTTTTTCAGGCCATCAACAACGGAGGAACCGCCATACTCATGGCCACCCACAATTACGAATTACTGCACAAATATCCGGCTCGCGTATTACGTTGTCAGGATAGTCAAGTGATTGAATTACGCGGATAGCGCTACCCTTCTTCAGGTTAAGCCGTTTCAGGAAGTTTGGTGATGGCACATCCTTTGTCCACAACTTCAATTTAGTTAACGGTTCCAACGTATGCGACGGAAAATTGCTCTTGTCATTATAGGGGTTCTCGCGGTTTTAGTTGTCTGGCAATGGGAGCTTGTTAGTTATGGCTGGATGCAGGCACGGGGTCAACTGCGGATTTTGTGGAATACCCGACCTGTTTCAGACATACTGGCCGATACAGCCTACCCCGATTCGCTAAAGCAAAAAATAGAACTTATCCAGGAAATTAAGCGTTTTGCTATTGATTCGCTTGGCTTAAACAAGTCAGGCAGTTACGAGTCATTTTATGATCAGCAGGGTAAGCCTATTCTGTGGGTTGTTACGGCAGCCGAACCCTACCAACTGATTGGTAAACAGTGGACGTTTCCGATCATCGGTACGTTTTCATACAAAGGTTTTTTTGAGAAAGATTGGGCAGATTCTACTGTATCACAGCTAAAACGTGACGGCTTTGACACCCGGATTAATGAAGTATCGGCCTGGTCGACATTAGGATTTTTGAATGATCCGATTCTATCCAGTTTCCTGAATCGTTCGGTAGGAAGTCTGGCTGAATTGATTATTCATGAGTTGACACACGGGACATTGTTTGTAAAAAATAGTTTGGAGTATAATGAGAATTTAGCCGATTTCGTAGGGGAATATGGGGCTCAGCGTTTTCTGGCACAGAAATATGGAAAGCAGTCTGTACCCTATCAGAACTATATGTCGACAAAAGCGTTTTATGATCGATATGACGAACATATTCTGCGGGGTACCCGAACGCTCGATAGTTTGTACCGGACGTTTAAACCAACCACGCCGATAGTCGTCAAAGATTCGCTGAAGTGGCAAACGATACGGCAAATTGTTGTGACGGTAGATACAATCAGCAACGAACTGACTCAAAGCCACGTACGTTTAGTAAAAAAACGACGGCTCGACAAACTAAACCTACCCAACAATGCGTACTTTATTGGTTACCTTACTTACCGAAAACAACAGAACCGTTTTCGGAACGAGTTTGAAAAACGATTTGACAGTAACTTTAAACGCTATCTAACATACCTTAAGGAGACCTATCCGTCCTTATAAATGAAGCCCGTCAGATTCGGGCAGTGACCGTATGAAAAAGTTCTTAATAGGCATCGGTTTCATTTCTGTTCTGAGCAGTGGTTTTGTTGCGCTGAATACGTATCGGCGCGTAGCGAACAATAGTTTCGGACCGGGTGAGCACATGGAATACCGTGTCCATTACGGTTTTATAAACGCAGCCGAGGCCATTGTCGACGTTAGCCCTACCCTCTACAAAGTCAATGACCGTCCGTGCTACCGCGTTAATGTCGACGGGCGAACGGTTGGCGCTTTTGACCTGGTTACGCGTGTCCGCGATACCTGGCGGTCTTATATTGATACGTCGGCGATTCTACCACAGAAATTTTACACCAATCTTCAGGAAAACAATTACCGAAAAGAGCAAAACATTACGTTTAATCACGAAGCAAATACGGTTAAAGCTGAAGAGCGTACCGAGCGTGATGTATTTAAAGTGCCTGATAATGTGCACGATCTGATCAGCGGCTATTACTTTCTGCGAACGATTGATTTCAACAGACTGAATCCTGGTCAGGTGATTGAAGTACCTGCTTTCTACGACGACACCGTTTATAATATGAAGGTGCGTTATCGGGGAAAAGATGTGGTAAAAACAAAGCATGGCAAGATCAATGTGATCAAACTGAACCCTGTATTGCCACCGGGCAATCAGATGTTTAAGGAAGAGGAATCGATCCGGATATTTGTTTCTGATGATACCAATAAAGTGCCTGTTAAAGTCGAAGTCGATTTATGGATAGGTTCGATGGTGATGGATCTGAAACGTAACGAAGGATTAAAACAGCCGCTCAAATTTTATTAGGCGATTCTGTATCTACCGTTTCCATAGGCGTCAGCGAGTATCTGACGCCTTTTTTAATGCCTTTCTGAGTTGCCTTACCAGCCGTTCGGCCGCATTGAGCCGACTCCAGCTTATGTGCCAGAAGGACTCTTCCGTAGCGCCAAAACTTCGGTAAAAATCACGTATTGACGCTTTAACAGGGCTTTCGAAATCAAACACCGCTGGCTTGCCTGCCTTTTCACGAATAATCTGATCAATCAATAGCGTTCGCGCGTTGCCCAGTCGCCCTGCCGGTGAAGCCGCATTAAACAAATAAATGAGTCGATTTCCCTCCTGTACAAACAAAGCTCCCGCTTCGATACGCCCCTCGCGAACCGCATAACGTAACGTAGCCAACCCTCGACTATTCAGTTCCTTTGTCAGATTTTCGAACATTCGATACGCCCAGACGGCAACACCACCCGGAATTTCATCAGCATGGTTTTCGCGAAATAGATTTAACAAAGGAGCTACGTCGCCTGATTCCATAACGGTCCAATTAGCACGTATCGCCCGGCGCAGATTGGCTTTCCGGTCATGGGTGTACTTACTGAAAATGGCTTCGTAACCAACAGACAGATCAAGGGTGTGGGTTGTTAGTTGAAGAACCGTGTCGAAACAGGGTTCTGCTGGTTTCTGACGGATGTTCAGCGTTGAACCATACCGGAAACAGCGCTGGATATACTGAAAAAGGGAGCTAGATCAAGTGCTGGATCGCGGCTGAAAACGGCAAGAATCTGACAGAAAAACGGCTGATGAACGACCCATTCATACGGGAGGCCCATAACCTGCTTTCGACGTAGCGGAATCGGCACAACAGCCTGATAACTGCCGGTTTCGGCTATCATAACAAGCCCCATCCATTTCCACATAGGCGCTGACAGCACCGTATCCAGATACCAGGCGTAACCATACACAATGCGTTGGGAGGAAGCCGCCACACAGGCATCCCAGGCAGCAACGTCAATGTCAGTGCGGGTAGCAGGCTCAGCATTGGTTTCAGGCTGATATTCTACTACTTGAACTGAGCTTTCAGCTTCTCGATCACGTCGCGGGTTTCGGCGTGCCGGGCAACTTTGTCACTGATGGTTTGCACCGCGTGAATAACGGTACTGTGGTCACGGCCACCAAAATGATAGCCAATGGATTTGAGAGACAGATCGGTTTTTTCCTTTGCCAGATACATAGCTACCTGACGGGGATACACCAATTCCTGTTTGCGGCTTTTTGCTTTCAGGTCGGCAATGGTAACGCCGAAAAAATCAGCGACAGCTTCCTGCACGGAGTCGATGGTTACTTCCCGATCCGAATCAACAACGATGTTTCGCAGGGTCTGTTTTGCCAGTTCCAGATCAATATCGCGCCGGTTCAGCGATGCCTGGGCAATGAGCGATACAATCACCCCTTCCAGCTCGCGAACGTTTGTATTAACACTGTGAGCCAGATATTCAATAACCGTACTATCGATGTAAATCCCTTCAGCCTGAAGCTTTTTCTGGATAATGGCGATACGGGTTTCCAGATCGGGCGTTTGAAGATCGGCTGACAATCCCCATTTAAACCGCGACAGAAGCCTGTCTTCCAGACCATCCAGTGCACGCGGAGCACGGTCGGAGGTCATGATGATCTGCTTGCCTGACTGATGGAGGTGGTTAAAAATATGGAAGAAAATTTCCTGCGTTTTTTCTTTCTTCTGCAAAAACTGCACGTCATCGATCACCAATACGTCTACCTGCATGTAAAATGAGGTAAAATCCCGAATACCGTCGCTCCGGACGGCGTTCATAAACTGGTTCGTAAATTTCTCCGACGTTACGTACAGGACGAATTTATTCTGGTTTTTATTCTTGATGAAATTACCAATGGCCTGTACCAGGTGCGTTTTGCCCAAGCCTACACCCCCGTAAATCATCAGCGGATTAAACGACGTAACGCCCGGCCGCTCGGCCACCGCGTAGCCTGCGGACCGCGCCAGTCGATTACAATCGCCTTCTACATAATTATCGAATGTATAACTCGGATTCAGGTAGGAGTCTAGCGTCAGCGAATCAAGATCTTTAAGCTGAAACGGACTTTTCAGAATATCCGGATTAACGTTGTCGGGCTTGGCAGTCTGGGGTGTTTTTGTGGTGGGTACGTTCACCGTCAACGGACGATTCTGCTCATTTCCCTTATCGACAATGATCGAGTATTCGAGCTGTCCCTGAGGCCCAATGGCCGTATCAAGGGCTTTACGCAGAGCATGCACAAAATTTTCTTCGAGCCACTCGTAAAAGAATTCGCTCGGCACCTGAATTGTCAATACGTACCCATTTAGCCGTAAAGGCACAATTGGCTCAAACCACGTATTGAAACTTTGCTCGGGTACTATCTCCCTGATAACATTCAGACAGCGATTCCATACCGTCGTTACTTCACGCTGCATACCTGTCTGGGGAGTTACATTCACGGGTGAGTACATTTTCGGTTACGGTTCGGGTCGCAAAAAGGGAGACAAATGTAGGCAATTTTATGACCGGGCTGAGCATACCTGGTCACGTTTTTTTCAACTGAATTTGTTGATCGAAAAAGCTGTCTTTTCTAAAATCACCAGGTTAAAAATAGAACGATTCCAAGGGAACATCAAGCCCTTAAATAAATCCCTTTGAATAATCCAACAGAGATGTAGCATTGTGTGTTGAAACAAGGGGGTGCCCCCAAAAAGGGAAAAAGATTACCTTTACCCATGCGTTTGTATTACCCTTTCCGATGGAGCCAATTTTTGCCAATTTGTTTCCTTCTGCCGATAAAGCCGTCTGGCTAGCTCAGGTTCAGAAAGAACTAAAAAATGAAGCAGCTTATGAAAGCCTTCGCTGGCCAACAGACGAAGGGTTCACGGTTGAACCGTATTACACATCTGCCGACCTGAGCCATTTGCCGCTCGACACGATTCAAAAGGCCCAAAAAGCCTATCCAGACTGGGTTAACGCGGCACACGTTCAGGTTAGCGACGAAAAAACAGCCAATGCCCTATTGCGCGACGAGATTAATCAGGGAGTTGAAGCGTTTAGCCTTACTTTACCAACAAATGGTTTAAATTTGACTCAGTTGCTCCATGGCATTAAGCTGAGTGATACGCCCGTTTTTTTTCGCTTTGCGGGCGGAGCGTCCCCTGTTTCGGCTACTGACTTTATAAAATCGTTGCAAACGGTAGCTCCCTATCAACTAAAAGGGGGGCTGTTATCGGATATTGACGACGCAACGGCTGACATCACTCGCCTGACGGCTAATTCGCCCCTATTTCGGACGGTCTGCGTCAATAGTCATCCCTTCCACAATGCTGGCGCTACTGCCACGCAGGAACTGGCGTTTACGTTGGCTGCGTTGACCGATACGTTCGACAGGCTTACCAATAGTGGATTGGCGCTGGAACAAATTCTTCCGAAAACAGTACTATCCGTTTCGGTCGGAACCAGCTATTTTGCCGAAATCGCTAAACTTCGCGCCTTACGGGTGCTCTTCAACCGATTTGTTTCGCATTATCCAGTAGGGAGCACGCATTATCCGGCATTTATTCACGCCCAAACATCCACTTTTTACGATGCTGCCGTTACGCCTTACACCAATCTGCTACGTGCGTCGACCGAAGCAATGGCAGCCGTGATTGGCGGGTGCGACGTATTGACTGTTCATCCATTCGATACGGTTTTAGAGAAATCCGCTACGTCGACGGAGAGCAATTTTTCGGTTCGTATTGCCCGGAACGTATCGATCCTGTTGAAGGAAGAAAGCCATTTGAATAAGGTGACCGATCCATCGGCGGGTTCGTATTACGTCGAAAGCCTAACGCATCAGCTGATTGAAGCGGCCTGGTCGTTATTTGTAGCGGTAGAAAAACGAGGGGGCTTGACGAAAGCAGTACAGGACGGGTTTATTCAGGACGAACTGGATCGCGCGTTTCAGGCCAAAATCGAGGCCGTTCGTCATGGGAATAAAGCACTGGTCGGCGTTACGAAGTTTCGATCAGATGAAGCGACGGTTGAAAATAGCCCTGAATTCACACCGAAGGGTGTCACACCGAATGGTGCATTACCTACCCGCCGGTTAGCTGAGGAGTTTGAGTAAATTTATCGTGACTATGCGTCCAGATTTCACCAATACAGTCGAGCAGCGAGAAGAAAAACAGAAGGGGGCTCCGATGTCTCCGGCTACGGGCCCGCCCGCTTTCTCCACGGCTGAAGGCATTAAACTCAAGCCCCGGTTCACAGCTACTGATCTGGCAGGTGCCGAACACCTCGGGTATGCCGCCGGAATTCCGCCGTTTCTTCGGGGACCGTATGCCAGTATGTACGTTCGCCAGCCCTGGACAATTCGGCAGTATGCAGGATTTTCTACGGCTGAAGCATCCAACGCATTTTACCGGCGCAATCTGGCTGCCGGCCAAAAAGGGCTGTCGGTTGCTTTCGATCTGGCTACGCATCGGGGTTACGATTCTGACCACCCACGCGTTGTGGGCGACGTTGGAAAAGCCGGAGTAGCCATCGATTCGGTGGAGGACATGAAAATTCTGTTCGACCAGATTCCGCTCGATCAGATGTCGGTGTCGATGACCATGAACGGAGCCGTTATTCCGATTATGGCGTTTTACATCGTAGCTGCCGAGGAACAGGGAGTTTCGCCGGAAAAACTTTCGGGCACAATCCAGAACGATATTCTGAAGGAATTCATGGTTCGGAATACGTACATCTATCCACCCGAACCATCCATGCGCATTGTTGGCGATATTTTTGCCTATACAAGCCAGCACATGCCCAGGTTCAACTCCATTAGTATCAGCGGTTACCACATGCACGAAGCGGGTGCGCCTGCTCATCTGGAACTAGCCTACACCCTCGCTGACGGACTCGAATACATACGTACTGGTTTGCGGGCGGGCATGAACATCGACGATTTTGCGCCGAGGCTGTCGTTCTTCTGGGGCATTGGGATGAACCATTTTATGGAAATCGCCAAACTTCGGGCGGGGCGACTACTGTGGTCGAAAATTGTTAAATCATTTAACCCGAAAAACCTGAAATCGCTGGCCCTACGTACTCATTGCCAGACCTCCGGCTATAGCTTAACCGAACAGGACCCATTCAACAACGTAGCGCGAACAACTATAGAAGCACTGGCGGCTGTGTTGGGAGGTACGCAAAGTCTGCATACGAATTCATTGGATGAAGCCATCGCTCTGCCAACTGACTTTTCGGCTCGCATTGCCCGAAACACGCAACTGTATTTGCAACTCGAAACCGACGTAACGCGCGTTGTCGATCCCTGGGGAGGCTCTTACTACGTTGAATTTCTGACCAAAGAATTGACGGAAAAAGCCTGGGTGCTTATCGAAGAAGTTGAACAGTTGGGTGGCATGACCAAGGCTATCGAAACCGGTCTGCCTAAACTTCGTATTGAAGAAGCGGCTGCCCGCAAACAGGCTCGCATCGATGCAGGAAAAGATATCATTGTGGGCGTAAACCGGTACAAGCCTTCGTCTGATACTGAAATTGAACTACTTGATATTGACAATCAGGCTGTGCGCGAAGCCCAGCTCAGGCGGCTGAAGGCCGTAAAAACAAGTAGAAACCCGGAAAACGTTGAACGTGCTTTGGCGGCACTGACAGAAGCTGCCAAAACTCCCGTACAATCTCTTAACCCAGGCGAAGTGTCTGGCTCAAATCTGCTGGCTCTGGCTGTTGAAGCCGCCCGCCACCGGGCAACACTTGGCGAAATTTCTGATGCTATGGAAAAAGCGTTTGGCCGCCACAAGGCCACTATTCGTGCCATATCCGGTATTTACTCAGCTGAAGTTTCGGACGATGAAAATTTCCGGCTGGCTCGGGAAATGAGTGATCGTTTTGCCGAACTCGATGGCCGTCGTCCGCGCATCCTGGTAGCAAAAATGGGGCAGGATGGTCATGACCGGGGCGCAAAAGTGATTGCCACAAGCTTTGCCGACCTCGGTTTCGATGTCGATATGGGACCGTTGTTTCAGACGCCTGCCGAAGTTGCCAAACAAGCCGCCGAAAACGACGTGCATATTGTTGGCGTATCGAGCCTGGCTGCCGGACATAAAACCCTGGTTCCGCAACTGATTGACGAACTGAGAAAAATTGGCCGCGGTGATATTCTGGTCATTGCTGGCGGTGTGATTCCTGCGCAGGATTACCAGTTTCTGTATGATGCAGGCGTAAAAGGTGTGTTTGGTCCCGGAACCGTTATTTCGATAGCTGCGCAAAAAATCCTGGCTGAGTTAATGGCCGAATAATGTACAAACCTGATTCCAAGCAGGTTCTGGAGCCAGCATTTACGTCTTCTGAATACCATTTCTCGTACGCCACTGCTCAGGTGACAGCCATTAGCAGGGGGTTTAGAGTTACGTACTACCTAATTCTATAGCCAAGATTCGCATGATTGTGTTCAATTTGCAACATTATTGCAAAAATATTCCGATCGTTTGCGATTACTACGTCCTATTTTCTACTTTTGCAACGTCGTTGCACATGTAAAGCATGTGTACAGTAGTTCAGTAACGTAACGGGCAGAAAATCGAATGCAAGGGCAATCAGGCCAGGTAATAAAACGGAAGCGACTTTCTCGCCAGGCTGGGCTCTGGATAGCCCTGCTATTCGCCTGGCCCGCCTGGGGGCAGACTTCTATGTGTACAGATTCACTAACTGGATTTATTCGGGGGCAGGATAGTCGGCAACAGACTGATAAGCTTCCGTTGCCCGGCGCTACGGTCTTTGTTCGGGAAATTGGCAAAGGAGCGGTTGCCGATGCCAATGGTCGCTTTAGCCTCACAGGTATATGTCCAGGCAAATACACACTTGAATACCAGTTTATTGGCTACAAACCTTTTGTGCGTTCGGTTCGTGTTCCGCTACCTGATTCGGCAGCAGCTTCAGCACTCTTAACGGCAGAGAACGTTACGTTGAATGAAGTAACCGTAACAGAACACCGCTCAGAAGCGCAGCAATTGCTTCAGACACAAGCCAGCCTGTCAGGAGCAGCTCTCGATCAAACCCGTGGTCAGTCGCTGGGAGAGAGCTTAAAGGCGCTAACGGGGCTATATTCAATCCAGACCGGCCCGAGCATTTCCAAACCAGTCATTCACGGCCTTTACAGCAATCGCATTGTTATTCTGAATAATGGCATACGACAGGAAGATCAGCAGTGGGGTACGGAACACGCGCCACAGGTCGATCAATTTCTGGCGTCACGGCTAACGGTCATCAAAGGGGCTGCCAGTATTCGTTACGGTTCCGATGCCATTGGGGGCGTAATTCTGGTTGAGCCAAAAGCTATGCCGACACAGCCGGGGCTTGGCGGTGAACTAAACGTAGTGGGCGCCACCAATGGGCGTATGGGGGTAGCGTCGGGAATGCTGGAAGGCGCGTTCGGCAAACTAATACCCGGCTTAAGCTGGCGGCTGCAAGGCACTGTCAAGCGGTCGGGTTATGTTCGAACGCCAGCTTATTTCCTGGAAAATACCAGTTATCACGAGAATAACGTATCGAGCGATGTCCATTACGACCACGGCCCTTGGGGGGCCGAAGTGTTCTACAGCCGGTTCGATACACAGATTGGGCTTTTCACAGGCGCTCAGGTGGGTAGTCTGGCTGATTTGTACGCAGCGATAAACCGTTCGGAACCACTGGTGAAGCCCGGATTTTCTTACGCGCTCGACCGGCCTTATCAGGACGTACAGCACGATTTACTCAAGGTTCGCGCCTATGTGAGTACCCGAAAAGGCGGTACGTTGACGGCTACGTTTGCCCGGCAGCAGAACCTTCGTCGGGAGTATGACTATATCTCGTTTAGTGGCGCCGTAAACCCTGAATTATCGCTTAAACTCGTTACGCATACTCTTGATCTGGTTTGGGAGCACAGCTCCATCAAAAACAAGCGGGCTGGTGTGTGGTCGGGTAGCGCGGGTTTCAACGGCATCACGCAGGGTAATGTCCGACAATATCTTTTCCTGATCCCGAACTTCCGCAATTACGGTGCCGGTCTGTTTGCCATAGAGCGTTACGCCGTCAATCGATGGACGCTGGAAGCTGGTTTACGCTACGACTATCGCTGGTTACGCGCGTATTTTTTGAATGAAACCACCAAACAAACGTATTTCACCACACACGACTGGACGAATGCCAACGGCTCGCTGGGGGCAACGTACCAGCTACGTCCCGATCTTACCCTGACAGCCAATTTGAGCACCGCCTGGCGCGCGCCTAACGTAGCGGATCTGTATTCCAACGGATTGCATCAAAGCGCGGTGGCGTATGAAATCGGGAATCCGAATCTCCAGCCCGAACAGGCTTACAACGCGAACCTGGTGCTGGCTTATTCGGGCAGTAGGCTCAGTGGCGAAATCGGCGTATACAACAACCTCATTCACAACTATATTTATCTAAAACCGGATTCTGTACCGATCATTCGTCAGCGAGGTGCCTTTCCCGCCTACAGCTATACGCAGGTGCAGGCCAGGTTTCAGGGTATTGACGCTACGCTCACTTACAAACTCACAGAGAAACTCAGTTTGACAACCAAAAATTCGCTGTTATTCGCCTACAACCAGACTGATCACGATTACCTTGTTTTTGTGCCGCCCAATCGCTCCGACAACAGCCTCCGTTACGACTGGGCTCGGTGGGGGCGTCTAGCGAATTTGTATGTCTCCCTGAAGCGGTTTGTACGTAGCGAAACAAAACCGAACCCCTGCCGTAGCGAGTCGGCAGCAGAATGGCGAGGTCATATTCACAGGTGATTTCGCTCCTCCCCCACCTGCTTATTTTTTGCTGGGCGCGGAGCTTGGCTTTACCGCTCAGTTGGGTGGGCAATCGATGAGTGTCATTCTGACTGGCAGTAATCTGGTAAACGTAGCGTATCGTGATTATTTAAACCGCTTCCGCTATTTCGCTGATGAGCCGGGACGTAACGTCAGCTTAAAAATCAGAGTCCCCTTTTCCGTTCTTACCCGTAGTTAATTTTTCCTCTTAACAACCTGCGTTATGCAATCCATTCGAAAATCCTTATGGGCCGTTCTGGCCGTCTCGTTACTTGTCGGTGCCTGTACTAAAGACGAACAAAATGTTGCGCCAACGGACGACAATGAAGCCATTACAACGGCAATCCTTTCATTGACCAACACAGCCAATACGCAGGAAATCGTGACGGCTACCATCGAAAATCTGAATACGACACCCGACTTCACAAAGGCCACCCTCAACCTGAAAGCGAATGCGACGTATTCGGGAGGGATTCAATTGTACGACAAAACGCAGGTACCAACACTGGATGCAACCCTTGAAATTCGGGAGAAAGCCAATGAACACCTGTTCGTTTATACACCCTCCACGAGTAGCCTGCTCACGGTAACCGTTACAGATAAAGATACCAATCCTGCGCCGGGCCCTTACCCGCTCGGGCTGACATTCACGCTGAAAGCGGGAACGGCCGCAACAGGCAAACTGAAGGTTCAGCTACGCCATCAACCAAACGCGAAAGACGGAACCGCTACGCCCGGCACCGATGATTTGAACGTCGATTTTCCGGTGGTTATTGGTCAGTAGTAGTTATTCGCTTCGCTGTCATTGGTCAATAGTCATTGGTTACTGGCCATTAGTTATTACTACCAATGCCAAATGACTAATGGCCAATGACTACTGACTAATGACCAATTCTCAATCCTGTTCGGCGGGTTTGGTTTGTGGAATCAGTAACGGCAGTGTTACCCGAAACCAACCTTCCTGCTCTTCAATCAGGGGCGATGACTGGTTCAGGAGCCGGTATTTCACGGCAATGTTCGACAGCCCTACCCCGTTCGACTCTACGCTGAGTTTCTTACGCTGCAGGGTATTTTCGATAATCAACTGGTTTTCTGAATTTGTTCGGATTCGGATGGTTAATGGTTGTTTAGGAAGCACTACGTTGTGCTTAACAGCATTTTCAACCAGTAGCTGAAGGGTGAGTGGGGGCAGCAGCGCATCCTGATGTTGCTCATCAACGTCAATATCCAACTCGATACTACGTCCGAAGCGGGTTTTGAGCAGGTGGAAGTAGGACAGGATAAACCGCAGCTCAACATTCAACGTAGTCAGTTCATTTTCGTTACTACGTAGCAAATACCGGTATACGTTGGAGAGTTCATCGACAAACTCGCCTGCCTGCCTGGGGCTCTCATCGATTAGCGAGGACAACGTATTGAGGCCATTGAACAGAAAGTGCGGGTTTATCTGGCTCTGCAAAGCCCGCATCTGCATCTCTGTTTTTTCCTGCTGCATACGTTGTAAAGCCAGATCCGATTCCAGATACTCGCGATGGCGCTGATCGCGCTCCCGTTCGAGGTCCTTTTCCACAACCACCTTGTTGACGGCCTCACGCCGATGTCGGTATGAAATACCCAACGCAAAGAAGATCAGATCCAGTACAACCCCTATCTGAACAAACAAATCGGGGTGCTGCCAGAGTGGTAATTTAATACTCAGGTTTGGGGAACGTATCAGCAGAATCGTGGTGATGGCATGATTTATCAGCAGCGACGCGGTCCCCGCCACAAAAAAACGGGCCACTACGTCTTTTGAGCGGAAGAACGTAACGACGATATAAGCGCCCACTCCCAACAGGGCAAACCGTACGGGCTGGAGCAGAATAGCATGAAGTTTCGTCTGCCAGAAATCGGTAAACAGGTAGATGTACGTTTTGATAAGCACATACGCGGCCAGCATCCCCTGAACGATGGTCACCCATCGCAGAAACTTCGGCCGTTCCTGCAGGTTGAGGAAGATTTTGGCCAATTCCAGGTAAAGAATATAACCTGAGTATGAAAGGATAAGCTTCTCGAAATTTGCAATGTTGGTGGGCTGATCAAAGAAATTGATCGTAAAGTAAACCGCCCAGGTTAAGGTATAAATGGAATAAATACCATAAATACGTTCCCGATACATGAACCATTGGGCAGAATTTGCCAATAGCATTGCTAAAACCATGCCCAGAAGGAGTGGAGACCAGGCTTCGTACGTCATTAAGGTTTTCGAAAGAGTTGAAGGCAAACAAATATACAAAAATGAATGCTGCGTTGAAACGCTTTCTTACTGAGCGTCATACTGATATACGTCATCTGGTATTCTGTTAATACTACTTCACCAGGGCGAAAGCCCGGTTACGTATAAGTAGAAGACCACCGATTTGCCCTTATCTTGTCTGACTCTTGTTTCATCATCAGTCAGCGCACTCACAAGCCTGTACTGATTATCCTCCTTACTCTTATGCAGGAGACTGTAAACCGACGACAGTTTCTCAAAACAGCGGGCTTATCGGCCATAGTATCTGTCGCCGGAACGAATGCCTTACTGGCCAGTTTACCCAAAAAATCAGGTCTTAAAATTGCCTATTCCTCCATCACCTGGGGTGGCAACGATGCACAGGCGATTGCCGATCTGGCGGCCCTCGGCTATCGGGGTATTCAGTTACGAGCAAACACGTTCGGACCGTACCGGGCAAAACCTTCAGAACTAAAGGCGCTTCTCGATCAGCATCATCTGACGCTGGCTATGTTTTCGAGCGGCAATGTCGAAATCGATCCAGCCAAAGAGCAGAGCACAATCGATATGCACGTAGCACACGCCAGTTTTGTGAAAGCACTTGGCGGCTCGGCGATTCAGCTAACCAATTCGGCCCGCCCGAAAGATCGGCTCCCTACGCCCGAAGAACTGAAGCGACTGGCAACCGTCATGAACGAGATTGGGAAACAAACCGCCGACATGGGAATTCAGGCTACGTATCACAACCATATGAACCAGCTCGGCGAAACACCCGAAGAAGTCGATACGATTGTTCAGGCCATGAACCCGAAGTACATAAAGCTGGAACTCGACATTGCTCATTACAGGCAAGGGGGCGGGCAACCCGAAAAAGCAGTGAAGCAGTACAAAGACATTATATATGCGCTGCATCTGAAAGACACCATGTCGCCTTTACCCGACAAGCCCGACGATCCGAAAGCGTACAAATTTGTTGAACTCGGCCGGGGTAACGTCAATGTTCCGGCAGTTATCAAGGCATTAGACGATATCAACTTCAGCGGATGGGGCATCGTTGAGCTGGACGGCGTTCCGGAAAAGGACAAAACACCCGTTCAGTGCGCCCAAATCAATAAAGACTACATCACCAAAACGCTACATATCCAATTATGAATGATTGACTTGTTGACTATC
Organism: Spirosoma sp. KNUC1025; assembly: GCF_045160025.1. Classification (GTDB taxonomy): domain Bacteria; phylum Bacteroidota; class Bacteroidia; order Cytophagales; family Spirosomataceae; genus Spirosoma. Next base: position 2,509,581 of record NZ_CP087139.1, on the reverse strand, counting down.
CAGCAACCATTCAACAAGTCAATCACTCGATCATTCAATCATTATCTTATGAAACAACTCATTCTAACGGGATTACTGCTCACTACGTTGTTTGCTGCCAAAACGGCTCAGGACCCCAACACGCTGACAGCTCAGGAAAAAAAAGAAGGCTGGAAATTGCTCTTCGATGGAAAAACCACCAACGGATGGCGAGGAGCTTATTCCGATAAGTTTCCGGCTAAAGGCTGGACGGTGAATAACGGCATGATTTCCATTCAGAAAACTGACGGGTCCGAATCACAGAATTTTGGCGATATCGTAACGGATGGCGAATACAGCGATTTCGAACTGGTGTTCGATTTCAAACTGACCGAAGGGGCCAACAGCGGTGTCAAATATTTTGTAGTTGAGCATTCGCCAAAACCCAAAGGGTCGGCTTTCGGGCTGGAATTTCAGGTTCTGGATGACGACAAACACCCCGATGCCAAGCTGGGACGTAACGGCAACCGTACTGTCGGTTCACTCTACGATCTGATTCCGGCCAGCGGTAAGAAAGCCAATCCAATTGGCGAATGGAATACGGGGCGCGTTGTCTCTAAGGGCCAGCACGTTGAACATTGGCTCAATGGCAATAAAGTAGTAGAATACGAACGGGGCAGCGAGAAATTCAGGGAGTTGGTAGCCATGAGCAAATACAAGGCCCCGGAGTATAACGCCAATGGCCGCTTCGGTGAAGCGCCAAAAGGACATATCCTCTTACAGGATCATGGCGACCAGGTATATTTTCGAAATATAAAAATCAGAACACTCTAAAAGAGGCTGACTATCAGTCATTAGACTTATTCAGTACGTATCTTTGTCTACTATCAATCATTTCTCTCTAACGCCTTATAGAACATGGAAAATCGTCGTGAGTTTATAAAAAAGTCTGCCCTGGCTGGTCTGGGTATGAGTTTTACGGCCGGTAGTTACGCCCGAATTCTGGGCTCCAACGACCGCGTTCGGGTCGGTATCGTTGGCTTCTTGGATCGCTTTCGGCAGTCGTTAGCCCCCGCCTTTGCCGAGCATGCCAAAGAGCAGAATTTTGCCTTCGTGGGTGTATCCGACATCTGGAGCCGCCGACGCGACGAGGCCGAACAGCACCTGAAAGGAAAAGGCTGGAACGATAGTTCGTTTTTTAAGGCACGTAACAACGACGAACTTTTTGATCGGAAAGATGTCGATGCCGTCATCATCAGCACGGCTGATTTTCAGCACGCTCTTCATTGCGCAGCCGCTGTTGAGTCGGGCCGCGATGCGTACTGCGAAAAACCGTTTGCGGAGTCGCTGGAGGATGCCCGTAAAGCTCTCAAAGCGGTTGAAAGTTCGAAGAAAATTGTGCAGGTAGGCTCACAGCGACGTAGTGCTCCCAACTATCACGCGGCCAATGATTTTATCCGTTCCGGCAAATTTGGGGATATAACCATGGTTGAAATGACCTGGAACGTCAACCAGCCAGGCCGTTGGCGTCGGGCCAAACTGGTTTCTGAAATCAAGAAAGAAGATACCGACTGGAACCGGTATCTGATGAACCGTCCAAAAGTGGAATGGGACCCTCGGAAATACCTCGAATTCCGGTTATTCTACCCCTACTCTTCCGGCATTCCGGGTCAGTGGATGTCGCACCAGATTGATACGGTTCACTGGTTCAGCGGCTTAGATCACCCCCGTTCGGTGGTCGCCAATGGCGGTATTTATGTCTGGAAAGACGGGCGCACGAATGCGGATACGTTCACCGCAGTATTCGATTACGGCCCGGATAACGACAAAACTAAAGGATTCCAGGTGCTGTACTCTTCCCGGATGAACAATGAAGCAGGCGGTGTAAAAGAATATTATTACTCCAATGGCGGTATGATTAATCTCGACACCAACAAGATTTCGCCGGAAGGGGGTCTGGAAGAAAAATACGCCAAAGAAATGGGCATGAAGGCCAATATGTTACCCACGATGTCGCTTGGAGAAGCTGCTAAAATGGAAACATCGGCAAACACCGGTGGTGATCCAATGACATCGCTGCACATGAAAAACTGGATGGAGTGCGTGCGGAGCCGTAAAGAGCCCAATGCGCCCGCCCGTGTAGGCTTCAATCACTCGGTTGCAAATATCATGGCCACTACTGCTCTGCATACCGGCAAGCGCGTTACGTGGGACTCGACGAAGCAGGATGTCGTAGTAAGTTAAAAATAGGAATAAGGAGTAAGGGGAGGAAAGGAAAAAAGCAGGACGTAACGAACACGCTCTTTTCCCTCTCCTCCCCTTATTACTTTTTTAGCCTTTCATCAGAGCTGCACCAATTTGACAATTGAGGCACTTTTTCGGAAAGCAGAATTCATTGTACAGTTCAATGGCCGCCTGCGAATCAAAGGCCGTCTGAACGCCTAATCCCAGGGTTTCCCAACGTTCGGTCAGATGATTTTTTTCAGCCGGGAGCCGCTCCAGCAAGCGAATTGCCCGATCAATATAGGCGGGTTGCCCCCGATGGTGTGCATAGGCTGCTAATAGCGGAACAACTGTATTCACAACAATAGCCAGCGCTGACGTTAGCCCTAGTGATGAACTTGCCTGTTCCGTAGCTTTGCCGAACCGGTAGTGCGTTTGCCAATAGGAAGCAGGAGTTATCTGTAATGCTTTTAGCAGCCTATCAACGTCGCTGGTACCTACAAAAAGCGAAAACAAACTGGCGTGTTGCGTGACCAGCCGGGCTAGTTGTGCGAGTCGAAGAGTTGGAAAATTAGCAGGTCGCAAACGACCCCATTTCCACTCATGGGCAGCCATCCTGTTGTTTGTCAGGCCATATTTTGCAGCCAGAAATCGATACTCGCGCAGTAGCGTCGTTACGTATTCATCAACTTCATCATCCAGCAAACCAGCCGTTCCAAATAGCATGGCTTCTACCTGTACCAGTACGTCACGATGTTTGAGAATAGCCTTTAAGGGCACCGTTCGGCTGAGTTGCGCCATCGGATCGGCATTTATTTTGAACCCCATAGTTACGGCCAGCAGTCGATAAGCCGTTTCTTCCCAATCGCCGTTTGTCTGTACAACTACATCGAGAACGTTCGCAGCTTTACGTTCCAACCGCTGCAACATCGCTTTATCCAGCATGGATGTTATTTTCAGGGGCGGCACTTCGCGAAACCGCCCGGCACAGGGAATCCATTCTGGCGAGTGATTCAGCTCGGCGTAACGGTCTAGCAACGCTGGGGAAATAACCGAATTTACTTCGAGCGTTGGCAAGGCCGTACCGTTCGTCCGTTCGCCCCGACGGCTATTTTTACTACGGTCGTCCTGCCACACTACGTGGAGTATTACGTTGTCATAAGCCCGGTCATACTGGTGGCGGTGGGTTAGCCAGTCGGATGTATAGGTGTGCATCTCGACAGTGCCTACCCACTCTACATCATTGATAAGCAGACGGGCATTCGTAAAATCTGGCCCAGCGTTATGATTTCGAAAACCAGGATGCAGCACCTGAACCGTTTCACCGTCGGTGGTGGTCAATCCGGTAGTCGTAAAATATTGATACTGCCAGATAAAATACAGAAAGGATTCAGGCACAGATCAGCGGACAGTTAAGAGTAGCCAGTTTTATAGTCGTTCAAAATTCGTATTCCGGTCGTACTATGACGCGTCGAATATAAACGAAAACTATAAAAAAATACACTTAACTTCTCACTACTGATTTGTTCAGGGGCAAATAATTTTGTAGAACGTATAACTGATGGTAATAGCTGTGTAGGTGTAGCTATCGTTGAGGCCAGGGTCGCCCTGACCTAGTTTACTGGTTGTTACGCCAAACGTGCGATCGCCCAGGCCATCCAGATAGTCATTGTTCGTGAACCGCGTACCAAACTCAACGCCAACACTCCAGGGTCTTTTCACCTCGTATTTAACCCCTATCCCCAGTGGGAAAGCGATCATGCCGCGTGCCTTGATTACGGAATTATTGAAATTGCAGATGCCAACGCCACCAAACATGTAGGGCGTCCAGTTCTTTTCTTTTGGCGTTAATTTATAGTTTCGAAAATTGTATTCAACATCGGCCGTCACTTCGTTGAGATTGGTACGGAATGAAAAATCACGCGCCTGCCGAAACGGATCCTTACTCACACGATCTTCTCCCTGAAACGAACCGATAGCAAAACCGGCCCGCACGGAAAACGAACGCGTAGCATTGTATCGAAAAAATACGTTCCCGGCTGGCCGATAGAAACGAGGGTTAAGCGAAGGAGACACGTCGCCTTTATACAACATGCCACCTAACCCACCGCCTACCTCCATTTTCTGAGCCTGCGTTCCGAAACTGATAAAAAGCCCGGCTATGAGCAGCCGGGCCACTTTGATGGAATGTAAAGGCATAAGTCTGATAACAATACCCAATAAGCAACGGGCCATTAGACAAGAGCCCTTTATCACGTCTAATCTACTTAATTGGTGGACACTTGATCTTGGTTGGGATGATGTACTGAATCGAAAAATTAGTCAGCAGATACCCGTCCTGTAGAATTCCTTTCGTTGAGCGTACTGATGTTGTTAGTGCTTCTTCAATGGCCGCTTTTTGTTCGGCAGTCCCGCTGTTAAACATATCAACAAGCACCTGATAACGCTCAGGATGGCTCTTAACCCGGGCAGCCAATGGTTCAAAACGCCGGTCTGTTATAGACGTAGCAATACCCTGCTGCGTATCACGGGCCGCGTAGTTACCCATACCTACATCGTCGAGGTAATCCGAAAATGCGTACCGATAGCCAATCTCGATACCAATATTGAAATTCTCGTTCAGTTTATAACGAGCCCCGATACCAATCGGAATAGCAACGGTTACCAGTGAGTAAGGCTTATCGCGACCGGGCTGGCCTTGCCCTTCTGTATGCAACGGCTGTAATTTCACCCAATGCTGCGACGTCGTATCCGACACAGGAGTCAGGGTTTCGGGGCTGTGCGCGACTAAAGCCACTCCACCAAATACGTAAGGCGTAAACCGTGCCCGGTTTTCAGGATTGCGCCCATCCGGTCTGAAATTATAAATGCCAGTTATCGCAAACTCTTTGATATCGTTCCGGAAGTGCAGATTCCGAACGTATTGAGACAGGTTGTCTTCGATATCGCTTTTGTTGTACGTGTAATCATCCCCCGTAATACGTGCCCAGGTAAACATAGCCCGAGCGGCAAAGTGGGGCGTAAACTGCCTCGTGTAGCCTATACCAGCATTCCAGCGGGGTAGCGTAACCAGGGATTTGAATGGCTGACGATATCCTGCCAAATCACCAAAGTAGGTGGAGGTACCTCCCCCAAACGTCACTGATGAATAAGGAACAAAATGCGTGTTGTACCTGCGCTGGGCTGAACTCTCCGTAACCAGGATAATCAGCAGACAAATCGCTGCAGCACCTACCCTCAACAACTGCTTATAGTTATTCATATTTATGAAATACTTGAATCAACCACGGTTGGCCTATAGACCAGCCAATTCCGAAACGGCACGGACGTGGCTTTTATTGGCATAGTACCAAAAAATTATCCCACAATGGCTAAAATAGCCGATCTGCATGGGTATAAACCAGAATACGTTTTGCTGAATTCCGCACCCATTAGTTGCGAATATCCCACCCCCAGTTGAGTTTACTACGTAGTGTATTCAGAAAATTGTCGTCGCTGAGCTTTACCAATCTGGCTTTAAACGCTTCTTTCTGAACACTGATTCGAACAGAGGTCTCGACTGTGTATGAGCGGGAGTCCAGAGCAGCCAGAAAGTTTCCACTACGGCTTTCCACTTCAAAAGCCAGCTGACAGGTATCCATCACAATCATGGGCCGGACATTGAGGTTGTGCGGGCTGATGGGCGTAATAATAAAATTGTTCGTTTGAGGCAACAGAACAGGTCCTCCGCAACTGAGGGAGTATCCCGTAGAGCCGGAAGGTGTCGAGATGATGATTCCATCCGCCCAGTACGAATTTAGAAATTCACCGTCCAGATACGCATGGACCGTAATCATCGACGATGTTTGGGTGCGGGTGATTGTAAAGTCGTTGAGACCGAACGGGAGCTTACCAAAAATATCCTGGCTCGACCGGACACTGACCAGCACCCGTTCGTCGATACTATACTGCTCATTAAAAAGTGCATCAATCATCAGCCGAACCGATGCCGGAGCTACCGTAGCCAGAAATCCCAGCCGACCAATGTTGATACCAATAATTGGAATCTGCTGTGCCCCAACGTGCGTAACGGCGTCGAGCAACGTACCATCGCCCCCTAAGCTAAAAATGAAATCAGCATCTGTAACGCCTTCTTCAACCGTGTAGGTAGCCTGACTATAATGCGTGACGCCTGCATTATCCAGAAACTCGCGATATCCCTGCGAAATAATTACTTCGGTCTGCCTTCTTGCCAGTTCCTCAAACATGGACTGAATGTACGGCCGGGCCGATTCGGGAAAGTTGCGCCCGTGAATGGCGATTTTCATATGGGAGTTTATAGGTTGGCACGTCGGCCAGTCAGTGAATAAGCCCTCTGCAGATCAGTTCATGCCTGGCTGACCGACTCACTAACTGATTGACTGACCAACTGACTAGGTATTTAGATAGCGAAGAAGCGAGTCGAGACGTTCCTGGTCAATACTTTCGATAGGCGTATTGGCAAAGGCAGCTTCAATCTGATAACCAAAGCGTTCGAGCGTGGATAGTACGGGGGTAATATCGCGCCGGTTCAGTTTGAGCGTCAGCCGTGAGCGATCCGGCATTCCATATGCAGCACTGGTAAAATAACTGCTAATGATTTTGACGTTATTCGACTCAATCAGGCGGCTGATTTCCGACATGGAATAATCACGTTCGTTCATGTTCAGAATCAGAATAGCGCCCCCTCCTGTATGCCCAGTTCCAGCGCAAATTGTTTGAGCAATTCCGAAACGGAAATCGTACCGATGAACTCACGTCCCTCATTAATGACGCCCACAATCTCCATCTGGTGCTGAACAGCCATACCCAGTACTTCGAACAAATGCTGCTCTTCAAGCACATAGGTCTGCTCAAACAACCGCATCACTTCGCCAACGGGTCGCTCATCGTCAGCAGCATCCAGTAATAATTCTTCACTAACTACACCCCGGTATTCGCCCTGATCGGTCAGTACGAGTTGCCCGACGCGGTGCTCCTGCATCCAATCCAGAGCCTGCCCGATCAGGTCGGTAGGCTTCAGTGCAGGGAGCATAGGATCTATCAGTTCGGCAGCCAGCATAGTAAATGTCTTTGAGAGAAATCTGTTTGTCAGAAAACTACGCAAATTCTTTCATAGTTTCCAAATGTTAGCAAAAACACTTAGCCAGTCGCCCGGTTGCTCAATTAATAAGTCGGTACGTAGTCCCCAGTATACTAAACGTAGCGACTAGATACCTAACTGATCCGTTGACCGACTAACTGACCAATTCGCCTACCGGATGACGGGCCAGCCAATTTTCAAGTAGTTTATTAAATTGATCCGGATGCTCCATCATGGGCGCATGGCAGCATTTGTCAATAAAATGTAATTCAGAACCAGCAATCAATCGGTTAAATTCATGACCGACCTCAGCGGGTGTAATGGTATCGTTGAGTCCCCAGACCAACAGCGTAGGTACCTGAATCCGGTAAAGATCTTTCGCTACGTTGTTACGCTGGGCTGATTTGGCAATTCCCACAATGCTCATGCACTTGGGAATGCTGGTGGTAATATCAAATACTTCGTCAATCAGTTCTTTCGAAGCCACCTTTGGATCGTAAAACGTATAAGCTACCCGCTCAGCCACATAATCGTAACTGCCCCGCTTTGGAAATGAGCCGCCCATGCCATTCTCAAATAAACCCGAACTTCCCGTGAGCACCAGTCTACGTACCAGATCGGGGTGATTGAATGTATAAAGAATAGCCAAATGCCCACCTAGTGAATTTCCCAGCAAGGTTAGATCCTGCAACGACTTTTGGTTAACAAACTTCTCGATGTAGGCTAATAGTCCTTCCAGACTAGCCTGCCGAATGGGCATTTCGTAGATGGGCAGAAGTGGAATGACTACCCGGTAGCGATTCGAAAAGGTGTTAATCACACCATCCCAGTTGCTAAGGGCGCCAAACAAACCGTGCAGCAATAGCAGCACTTCGCCCTGTCCTTCGTCTACGTAGCGGAAGCCTGCTTCCTCCCGAATCTGATAGTTCATACGTATTGTTCGGTTAAAGATGTGGCGGAATTGCTCTTTTTATGAGTAAACAAAACAAAATCAATCCAGTTTTCGATAATCTGCAATCCATACTGCGTCAGTACAGCCTCTGGATGAAACTGAACACCCCATATTGGCAGAAACTGATGCTTCAACGCCATCACTTCGTGGCGGTCGGTTTCCGCCAGTTTTACCAGTGATCGTGGTAAATCGGTCAGTACCAGCGAATGATAACGGGTTACGTTAAACTCAGCCGGTAGTCCATTCCACAGTATATCGTCTGTGTCTGTTCGAATCATCGAAACTTTTCCGTGCATGGGTTGTATGGCGGGTGTTATCCTGGCGCCAAAGAACTCCCCAACGGCCTGATGCCCTAAACAGATACCCAGCATGGGCACACGTTGATGATAATAAGCGATGACGTCCATCAACGCCCCGGCCCGACGGGGAGTGCCTGGCCCGGGCGACAATACGACGGCGTCGACCGATTCATCTTTAAGACTATCCCAGGGTTCGTTGTTTCTGACAACCCGACACGTAGCACCTGCCTGCTGTAGATAATCGACAAGCATGTAGGTAAAAGAATCGAAGTTATCAACAACCAATATGTTCATGAAATCATAACGCCATTCACTGCTGCAAAATTAATATTTTCTAAAAAAAACAATACTATTAAATTATTATCTTCTGATTACCAATAGCTTACAGAAAAATAAACCCTTAAATATCCTATTTTTATAAAAATAATACTAGTTCATAAGACACAAGAATCCTGAATCGCCATACGATACAGCGACTATGCAGTTGAATTCTATATGAAGTGAGATAAACGTTGCTTTACGTCTTGCGCTTTTTCTTTCTAGCCGACGGAAACAGTACGTTATTCAGAATAAGCCGGTAGCCTGCTGAATGCGGATGCAGGTTTAAGTCGGTAGGGGTTCGGAAACTCCCTCCCCGGACTCCTTCCGGATCATGACCGCCATAGAATGTCCATTGCCCACGCCCGACTTCGCCATAAATGTAGCGATGCGATGTTTTACCTTCACCCATTACCAGGCTGCTTGGCTTTACGGCTCCCTTCCGAAAAGCAGTCGTTTGTCCGAAAAACTCTTTGATAATATTTTCGTGATTTTGCGTGAGCATCGATGGAATGACATCCCATTTGGCCGAAAAATTAAACAGCTCAAAAAAGCCGCTTGGCTGGTCGTAGCTGCGGCCTGCGGCTGAGTTTATATCCGAAAACGTAGAAAAGCCCCGGTAGCCATTGTCGGATTCGAGGGTAAAATTTCCGAAAGCCAGGGTTTTGGTGAAATCCAGTTTTTCCTGAGCATCGGGATCGGTTCCATCGCCATCATAAGCACTGCCCACGATATCGAGCCCTTCGGCGGCTAACGCGATATCGAGCGTTTCGGCGGCTGAGCACATGGCAAACAAATACCCACCCCCGGCGCAGAATTCCTTAATTTTTTTAGCGACAGCCAGTTTCATCTGCGACACTTTCGCAAAACCATACTTGCGGGCAATATCTTCCTGCGCTTTTATATCAGCCAGCGATTGCCGATGCATGTTCCGACCGTATTGACCCGTAAAATCTTCGTGGTGCAGGTGCAACCAGTCGAATTTGGCCAGATCGCCTTTCAGCACTTCCTCATCATACACCACTTCGTAGGGAATCTCGGCGTAGGTGAGTACGAGCAATACCGCATCCGTATTTTCAAATTCGGCCGGACCAACTTTTATCGGCGAATACACAATGATTTTAGCCGCCTTCTGCAAGGTCACTACGTTCATGTTCAGGTCGGGATCGGCGAGTTGCTGGCGGATGGAAGCCGCTTTAGCGTCGGAAACCGTTTCGAACGAAACGCCCCGCACTCGACACTCCGTTTCGACAGCCGTCGAGTACTTGGTCATGAAACTACCACCCCGGTAGTTCAGCAGCCAGTCCACATCCTGATCGTCTTTCAGAATCTTGTAAGCAATACCATACGCTTTGAGGTGATTGGACTGCTGATCATCCATGGGAATAAGAATGACATTAGCCTTGCTCAACGTAACGAAGCCAAGACTTATCAGCAATAGCAAAAGAAAAGATACGTACTGTTTCATGGAGTGCTTTATTTTTGGCCCAACATATCTGCGTTCATACGTAGTCATTCGTGGCATGTACAAGGCATGGCGTTGAATGAGGAGAGATGACAACGCATGACTACTCACTGACAATCCTATGATTCGTTACGGCGTTACGCTACTCTGTATTCTATTCTTTACTATGGCCTGTACCCGTCATTCAACGCCCAATGGTTCAGTAGTTGTCGAAACGGGCGTATCGCAGGGGCTGGCTCAGACTCGGAAGCAATCGGTTGATCAACTGGCGTATGCCCTAAAGTTCGATATTCCTGCGCAGAAAAACCAGCCAATTCCAGCGAGTGAAACGATTACGTTTTTCTGGCAAAAAAACAAAGCTACTCTCCAGCTCGACTTCAAAGAAGAACGTACCAAGATACAGAACGTTTCAGTTAATAAAATCGACATCCCAATTGTTTTCGAGAGCGAACATTTGCTCATTTCTACTGCTTTTTTGAAGCCCGGCGAAAACACAATTTCAATTCGATTTACGGCCGGTAATACGTCGCTAAACCGCAATGATGATTACCTGTATACTCTGCTGGTTCCCGACCGCGCCAGAACCGTATTTCCCTGCTTCGACCAACCCGATCTGAAAGCTACATTTCAGGTTTCGCTGACCATTCCGGCCAACTGGCAGGCCGTTACGAATGGAGCTGTTCAGGACTCAGTTACCACAGCTGATCGTAAGACGATCAACTTCCGCACATCAGACCGGATTCCGACCTATCTGTTTTCGTTTGCTGCGGGTAAATTCATCCCGGTAACGCGCACAGTAGGCGGCCGCCCAATGACGTTTCTGCACCGTGAGACCGACACCACAAAAATTCGATTGAGTATGGACCCGATTTTTAACCTTCATGCCGACGCCTTACGGTTTCTGGAAGACTACACCCAGATTCCGTACCCGTTTCAGAAATTCGATTTTGTGGCTATTCCTGATTTTCAGTACGGGGGCATGGAACACGTGGGAGCTATCGATTATCGGGCATCGAGTCTGTTTCTCGACAACGGTGCCACCCGCGACCAGAAGCTATCGCGCGCTACGTTGATTTCGCATGAAACGGCGCATATGTGGTTTGGTGATATGGTTACGATGCGGTGGTTCAACGATGTATGGCTCAAGGAAGTCTTTGCCAATTTCATGGCCGATAAGATTACGGAGTTCTCCTCCGAAACGTCGGGGGTTCGGCCTTCCGACCGTCTCGAAGCCAATTACGATCTACAGTTTGTGGTCGATCATTTTCCGGCGGCTTATGCCGTTGACCGTACCGAAGGGGCCAATCCCATCGGGCAACCGCTCGCCAATTTGCAGGAAGCAGGTTCGCTCTACGGCGGCATCATCTACCACAAAGCGCCTATTATGATGCGTCAGCTGGAGCGGCTCATGGGCAAAACGGCGTTACGTGATGGCTTGCGTGAGTATCTTAAAAAATACGCGTTCAGCAACGCGACCTGGGCCGATCTGATTGCTATTCTGGACGCCCGAACACCAACCGATCTGGCAGCCTGGAACCACGTTTGGGTCAGTGAAACCGGCCGGCCGAAGTTTACGTATCAGATGGACGGCATAGGCGGTAGCATCAAGAAGTTTGTCATTTCACAGACAGGCGAAGACGGCTCAAAACGCGTGTGGCCACAGAGTTTCGACGTAACGCTGGTCTATCGGGACCATAGCGACGTATTGACTGTAAGTATGGACCAGCCACAGATTACGCTGACCGAAGCGATTGGCAAACCGACTCCACAATACGTTGTCTTTAACTCGTCGGGGCAAGGCTATGGTGTATTTCCGGTTGATTCTGCGATGATTCTGGCGCTGGATGCAATCAAAAACCCGGTGACGCGGACTGCTGGAAATCCGGTAACCAGGGCTGCGACTTACGTTAACCTTTATGAAAATGTGTTGTCGGGGCAGTTGATTGACCCCGCACAGTTGGCAAAGCTATATATGCTGCTATTAAGTAGTGAATCAGAAGAATTGAATCTTCGTTTGCTCACTACTTACTTGTCAGACCTTGTCTGGAATTTCACCCGACCCGAAAATCGGCCAAAGCTGGCCGCTTCCGTTGAGCAGGAAGCGTGGCAGGCAATGGAAAACGAAACCGCTCCCGGCAAGAAAAAACTTTTGTTTCGACTGTATCAGAACGTAGCGATCAGCCGCGAAGCTCAGGATAGGCTTTACGCCATCTGGCGTGACCAGAAAGCCCCGACGGGCGTTACGTTGACCGAAGACGATTATACAGCATTGTCCCTTGCTTTAGCCGTTCGCGACTATCCTGCCGAAGGCATTTTGGCGAAGCAGTTGACCCGTATCAAAAATACAGATCGTAAAAAACGGCTTGAGTTTATGATGCCCGCCCTGTCGGGTAACGTCGCGGAGCGCGATGCGTTTTTTGCGTCGCTGGCTTCAGAAACCAACCGCGAACACGAAGCCTGGGTAACGGCTGCGTTGGGCTACCTGCATCATCCGCTACATATTGAAACGTCAGCAAAGTACCTACCGAAAAGTCTGGATTTGCTGGAGGAGATTCAGCGAACAGGCGATATTTTCTTTCCAGAAGCCTGGCTCCGCTCAACGCTGGGAGGCTATCAAACCCCTGAGACAGCAACGCTGGTACGGCAGTTTCTGGCCAACCGCCCAAATTACAATTCCCGATTGCGAGCGAAGCTGCTACAAGCTGCCGACGGTACGTTTCGAGCAAGCCGGTTGCTATACGAGGCAAATTAACATACGAGAATGGGGAAGTCGAAGACAGGACGAATGCCATAACTCCAAGTTATGGCATTCGTCCTGTCTTCGACTTCCCCATTCTATATCCTTTGAACAAAGCCTAGGTTCGCACTATGAATTTGCGGCTTCGATGGCAGCCTGGGCTTCAATGGCTTCGATGGCTGAGCGGTTTTTCTCGTTATACGAATCCCGTTTCGTTTCGAAATAGGCGAAGATATCTGTGATTGCATCCAGATTAGCCGCAATTTTTGAATGCATTTCACCCAGATCTTTCTCCAGACGCGAGTCGTTCAGCCCGTTCATGTTATCAACCTCAATCTTACTGATTTTCTCAATCAACGCCGTCTGGCTGTTCTGTAAGTCTTCTAACTCATTAACAACCTTATTCATCAATTCGAGCTTCTGTAGCTTATCCATAGTCTATACGTAGTGTTGAGTAATTCTATATAAACTCGCTGACAACCAAGAAGGTTTAGGCCGACTACGTTGCGGCTCCGTTTTTATCAGGCCAGACTGAACAGCTTTTGGGCCGTATCAAACCAAACGGCTTTATAAGTACAAACCACTATTTTTTTATCATATGTTTCAAAAGTTAACTAAAAGCTAATAATTTTATTATTTCACTACATACTGTAAACTCAGTAACTAAGAAATATACCTCATACATGTCAAACAATAAACGGATAAGTACTTTATGAGTACGACACTTTACGGCCTTTCCATTGTTTTACAGCTAGTTATGTTTAGCACATTTTTACGGGAAGCGATCTATACAAACCTGGGAACATTGTGCCGGGTCAAATGTGGATTAGCTGCTGCTTTTTATTTTACATTCGCCGTTATTTTACTGCTTTGCCTACAGTTTTCAAAGCAGTAGATTTACCCACACGTACTTGTAAGCGAAAATAGTCAGGAAACGAGGGCAGTTGCTGCTGAAAATAGGCTAGTCATTTACAGGCTATGATTCCCAAACCCACTCTTTTTTTCAGGCTCGCGTTTGCTGGCGTTACGTTGCTTGAACTGATTGGTGAAACGATGGACAACCCCTGGCTTACCTACGTCTGTAAGCCACTGATAATCGGCCTATTATTTGTATTCATCTGGCAAAATTACGGCTCAATTGCCTTGCTGAAGCCCGCCCGCTGGCTACTTATCGGTATGGCATTTGCGTTGGCAGGCGATGTATTTCTCATGATTCGGGAAACGGATTTATTTGCGCCGGGGTTGGGGGCTTTTCTGGTTATGCAATTATGTTATTGTGTATGTTTCTGGCAATCAATACATCAGAGCGGGCGTGCAATCGGCATACAATCGATCGGAAAAAAAGCAATCCCGTTTATGCTGTATGGCATCGGTTTTCTGGTCGTGTTGCGTCCTGCTTTCAGCCAGAATCCAGCGCTGACTGCCCTCTGGTGGCCCGTCGTCGTGTACGCCATTTGCCTCTGCACAATGGGCTTGGTGGCTACTTTACGTCAGGGCCTAGCCCGCTACGGTCAGGTAGTTGTTGGCGCTTTACTTTTTATGTTTTCGGACTCAGTGATCGCTGTCGACAAATTTTTGCAGCCCATAACGGGGGCATCCTGGCTGGTTATGAGCACTTATGCTGCTGCGCAATACCTGATTGTAGTGGGAATGGTGCAGGTGCTGTCGACTCAGAAGGAACCGGATTTGGTGATACGTCCGTCGCGGGCTAGTTAGCGAAGCTCATCAATTCCTGCCCTACTGGCTGTTCTTCTGGTAATCGCCGAAACTGAACACCCACCACTAGCAGCCACACTAACCAGAGTGTGCTACCCACCAAACCCGCCAGCCCCCAGCTTGGAAAGCCAGGCAGTACCGTCGCAAACAGGTCGCCTTGAGCCAGTAGATAAATACCCGACGCTACGTATCCCAGATAACTCACCCAACGGGGAAACACGTTCAGTTGGATAAAAGCATACGACAGCAAAACGGTATATAAAACAGTGAACAGCTGGCCAAGGTGTTCGCCCAGCACCACGCCCCCATATTGATGAACGACCGTGAAGGCAACCGTAATCGCCTGTTTGGTAGCCATATCCGTAGCGTTGACGTACTGCGTAGCCAGAGCAGGCACAACAAACGTCCAGCGAAGCAATCCGACAATCTGAACAAGTCCCGAAATCACGCCCAGGGTTGTCGCCCAACGGATAAAATAGAGCCGGTTTTCGAGTTTCTGGCCGATCAGTACGTAAGCCTGCAAGAGTGGCAGGCCACCGATAGCGAACAACCACCAGGTGAAGATGAGCGCTCCACCACCCTGATGAAAGCGAGTCAGTATGTGGCCGGTTTCCTGACGCAAAATAATCGGGTAATCAAAAATAATCGTGAGCGCTGTATATGGAACGAGTACCAGAATCACCCCGGCAATGAGCAGGTTTCCGATGAGTCGATTGGCAGGTGTTGCAGATGATTTCATTTGTTTTATGACGTTATAGTTCGGAAGTTAGAATCGTTGACTTACCAGTGAAACGAGTAGCTGATACCGGGTGTAGGGTTGATTTTGAGGTCTTTTCCATCAGCCGCTAAGGCGATTACGCCCAGCCGCAGATTCAACCCTCGCCAGACCATCCAGCGAAAACCGACCTCGGCCGACACAGCATTTTGTTTCTCATAGTCAAGGTTTAGTCCGCGCAGGTACGATACAGACGCATAAAATGAAGACGGATTTTCGCGCTTACCAACGGGCAGAAACCAGTACGTCAGACCCGTTTTAGTAAATTTTGTCGTGATGTCGGGCGTTAGGGCAGTGATGTAATAACCCGCGTGAATTGATACGTGGTCCCGGCGATATTCCAGACCAATAGACGGGTTACGAAAGGCATTGAGGCTGATTTCGTTCCGTGGAAAACGTTGGGCGAAGGTAGTACCAGCCATGAGGAGCAGACCGAGGAGCATAGACTTTTTCATATCATCTTTTTTTTGTGTTTTTGATGATACAAAGGTGGTGAGTGGGTAAGGCTGATCTCCTAGACATTTGTCTAATTCGCTCAGCTACTGACAATTATCGAACCCACTCGCGAATATGGTTCAAGTGGCAGAACGAAAACTCCGCAAGAATCGGGTTTGTCAGCAGGCCCGTTCTGGCGAACTTTGTTTAGCAAAAAACAACAAATACTTAATGCAATGACAACCGACAGCACCTACACGTATCAGCAAATTGCCCGGGCCATCGAGCACCTGACAACCCACTATCGGGAGCAGCCATCGTTAAGCGAACTGGCCGAAAAAGCGAATCTGAGTGAGTTTCATTTTCAGCGGTTGTTCACGGAGTGGGCGGGCGTCAGCCCAAAAAAGTTCGGTCAATACCTAACCCTCGAACATGCCAAAACCCGACTACGTAACGGCGCTCCGCTGGTCGATGCCGCCTACGACGCTGGCCTTTCCGGTACAGGCCGACTCCATGATTTGTTCGTCAATATCGAGGGCGTAACGCCGGGGCAATTCAAACAGGCGGGTTCTGGATTAGCACTAATCTATGGCGTGTTCGACAGTCCGTTCGGGCATTACGTATTGGGCACCATCAACGACAAAATTGCGCTGCTGCATTTTCTTAACGAAACTGACAAGCCGGAAACCATTCTGGCAACCGCCTGGCCCGAAGCCGCCCTTTCCCAAGACCCGGCCAGTTTGCAAGTACTGGCGGACCAGATTTTTCCAGTTTCTGACGTAGCGTCAGGTGATCCAACAAGGCAAATCCAGCGTCGGCTACCGGTACTGTTACGTGGCTCAGCTTTTCAGCTCAAAGTTTGGGAAGCACTGCTGAAAATCCCTGAAGGTCAACTGGCTAGTTACGACCAGATTGCCGAATCGATCGGACAGCCCGGCGCTTCGCGTGCCGTCGGAACGGCCATTGGCTCTAACCAGGTCGGATACCTGATTCCGTGCCACCGCGTTATTAAAAAAACCGGCTTATTCGGCGGGTATCGCTGGGGAACAGAACGTAAACAAGCCATGCTGGGCTGGGAAGCCGCCCGCGTTGACGGGTAATTTCAACTTTTAACACAGAGATACAGAGAGGAATCACAGAGTCTCAAGGAGTTTTCTGATAATTTCCTCTGTGTATCTCTATGATTCCTCTGTGTCATCTGCGTTAAAATCTATATGAAACAACTCGATTGGCCGACGTACCAAAACACACTGTCTGAAACGGGTTTTGCGTTACTGCCATCTCTCCTATCGTCAAACGAATGTCAGGAACTAGCCAACCTGTTTGACGAGTTAGCTCTATACCGCAAAACCATCGTAATGCAGAATCACGGATATGGCAGCGGAACGTATAAGTATTTCAACTACCCATTGCCGCCTGTTGTAGATACGCTTCGCCACGAACTGTTTGCCAACATAGCGCCAGTCGCCAACGATTGGAATAAAAAACTTGGCCTTCCGCTACGTTACCCCGACGACCTCGATACGTGGTTAGCCACTTGCCATGAAGCGGGTCAAAACCGCCCGACACCACTCATTCTCAAATATGGCGCGGGCGATTGGAACGCGCTGCATCAGGATATGTATGGTGACCTGTATTTCCCATTTCAGGCCGTTTTGTTTCTGAATCAACCGGACCGGGACTACATTGGTGGCGAATTTATCCTGCTCGAACAACGTCCCCGGATGCAGTCGAAGCCAATTGTTTTACGACCTGAGCAAGGCCAGATTCTGATTTTCACGACCAAATACCGCCCCGTAAAAGGTACCCGTGGTTATTATCGCGTAACGATGCGGCACGGCGTTAGTGAAGTCAGAAGTGGTACCCGAGTGAATGTAGGGCTGATTTTCCATGATGCCGCATGATTCGCCATACAGACCTCGGCGCTACGTCCTATGCCCGGCTACGATCTCTGGCGAAGTTGATAAAGTGTGAAACCGTTACGTTAGGCGGCCACCAACCTGGCAAAATCTACGGCCGACTTACCTGCCGAACGGGTAAACGGATGAAGGCCGAAAACCGGGTTTTCTTCAGAGATCAACCCGAAGCTATTGCGTTAGGCTATCGACCTTGCGCATTGTGTATGCCCGAAGCCTACAAGGTGTGGAAGGCAAGTTAATTTGCCCATCTGCCTCTTTTCCGTTAATCTTGTTATGCGTTAAAATCCAATGCTATTATGACCGTTGTTGCCGAAGAAAAAACACCACGGCGTACCAGTCGATTGTCTGCTCGCAGTATTCCTCCTGCATTAATCTATGAAATGTGGAAAGGTAAGCCCGTTTACTATCGGGGTTATCGGGATGTTCTGGCGGGTAAGAAAACAATTGAAGAAATTAAGTCGTGTTCTGATTTATAGGGAGTCCTGGTTTACTTATTAGGCTTATATGTTGGCAACACAATCAACCGAAAAAAATATTTAATCAGTTCGAATGAATCAGGTCTGCACTTGGCAACCAACGACAATCTTGGTAACGATTTAGTCATTTTCGAAAAGGAAAATACTTCGAGGTTGCGCCTAAAATCGTGATAGAGGTTGATATCAAAGTGACGTCTCTGACTTTGAGGGTAAATTAGACGGTTATCTTATTCAGAAATCGCAGAAACTGATTGAGTTTGGCGTAGAAAAAGTAATCTGGGTTATTACTGTCGCCCAGAAAGTTTATGTTATTGACAGAAACGACCCAACCTGGTACGTAGTGAATTGGTCCGAAAATATTGCCCTTCTTGACGATTACGTATTGAATATCAAGCAATTGCTTGAAGACGAAGAGATTTTTTATTAAATCGCTGCAATCACTTTTTTCAATATCTCTACGCTACGTTCCAGTTCATCTTCGGTACTCGACGCAAAGCCTAATCGTGTGCTGTTAAGTCGCTGACCAGGCGGGTTGTACGACGTACCGCTCGACAGAAAGAGTCCTTCCTGACCAGCGCGTTGCGCTAATACATCCAGATCAATTACAGGATCAAACGAAGCCCAGACGGCCATGCCACCGTCGGGTTTGGTAAACGTTACGTCAGTGGGCAGTTCGGTACTGAGCAGATCGCAGAAACGGTCGCGACGGGCATGGTAGGTACGTAGCGCTTTCCGAAAATGCCGTTTCAAATCCCCTGTCTTAAACAATTGGCCAACCGCAAATTCAAGCATGGGGTCGCCTTGCCGGTCAATGATACGGCGCAGTCGGGCGAGTTCGTCGATCAGAGCCGTTGGCGCAACAACGTAACCGATTCGAAAGGCGGGCGCAACCGACTTGGTCAACGACCCAACATATACAACCATACCTTGCCGGTCAGCGCTGGCCAGCGGCAGAATCGGGCGACTGAGGTAATGAAAATCATAATCGTAGTCATCTTCCAGAATGGCAAATCCGTACTGTTCAGCGAGTTGCAGCAACTGAATACGTCGGTCAGCCCGTAACGTAACGGTAGTCGGGTAATGATGATGCGGGGTTACGAACACCATCCGAATAATCTGTTTTTTACAAAGTTCAGCCAGTTTTTCAACATCTATCCCGTGCTGATCGACTGGCACGGTACGTACTGACGCGCCCGTTTTTCGAATGTTCATGGTCGCACCCGCCCAGGTTGTCTCACCCGTTACCACCACATCGCCCGGACGTAGCAGCACCTGGCAGGTCAGATGCAGACCCATGATGCTGCCGCGCGTTATGAGTACGTTATCGGCCGTTGTTCGTAAACCGCGCGTTTCGTTTAGATGGATCGACAGTTGTTCCCGCAACAGCGGATGACCTTTTGTATCGCCGTATCCGAAATGCTGATGTGGATTTCCCCACCGAAAATAAGACCGATACGCCCGACTTAATTCCTCCATCGGTGCCAGTCGAACATCTGGAAAGCCATCGTCCAGCCGTAATCCAACGGAATTCGTCAACACCGGACGGGCCAGGAAATCGAGTGATTCAAACGTATAACCGGGTTGTTTGCCAGTACTGCCATATCTCGAAGATATGGCAGTACTAAAAGGTAATTCCTGTGGTTTAACCTCCGGAAAATGAGCTGCTACGTAGGTACCGCTACCCGCCCGACTTTCGAGCCATCCCTGAGCTAATCCTTCCTCATAAGCCGCGACAATTGTTTGGCGATTTAAATCAAGCAGACCAGCCAGTTGACGTGTTCCGGGCAATCGCTGCCCCGGCGACAACGTACCGGCGCGGATAAGCTGGCCAAGTTGATTACTCAACTGCACAAAAACTGGCGTCAGCGAAGCTTTTTCAAGCTGAATGAGTGATTTGAATGGCAACATAACCGGACTATCAGAAGTCTAAAAACTGGCTTGTTTTCCTAGTCCGGCAAAGAACGAAATTTGCCGGAGAAATAACATCAAAATTTACAACCATCGACGCATTTCTGTCGGTTACTCTATGCAAACTACCCGCGTAACACCCAGTCGTTTGGCCAAACGCGCTCATTATGACGCGGCAACGATCCATCCCATTTTAGACGAAGCGCTTTTTTGTACGGTCAGTTATGTGCTTGATGGTCAGCCAATGGCCATTCCGACGGCTTTCGCCCGTAAAGATGATAAACTTTACATTCACGGTTCGGTCGGCAGTCATTTCATCCGCAGCATTGAGCAGGGCGCGCCAGTCTGTATTTCGGTGATGCTGGCCGATGGCCTGGTGCTTGCAAAATCAGCCTTTCATCACTCAGTCAATTATCGATCTGTTGTCATCTTCGCCACCGCCGAAAAAGTTACTGACGAAGCCGAACGCATAGAAGTTCTGGCGCTGATTACAGACCACCTGATTCCGGGTCGCTGGGACGACCTTCGCCCCACCACCGACAGCGAAATGCGAAAAACAACCGTACTGTCCTTTTCACTGGCCGAAGCATCGGCTAAAGTACGTACCGGCGGACCAAACGATGATCCCGAAGATGAAGATTTGCCAACCTGGGCGGGCGTAATTCCCTTACAGACCAAGCGACTAACGCCTGTTCCGGCAGCCAATAGCCTTGCTACTACATTGCCCGATTATTTAGCATGAGAATCGTTGAATTAACTGCCAGTCAGGATTTTGGCTACGGATTATTTTTTATGGAAAGCGTAAGAAAGCATATCGATTGTTTTCGTATCAGCCCTGCCGATCAGGCGAAGGAATCTTTTCCAACAAGCGGTCAGGCTGATAGTTTTACGCTTGGCCTGCTTACTGATTCCGATAAACTGGCGGGCGTCGTGAGTTTCCAACGGGATGGGCAAACGCGTGAAAAGCTCAGGCATAAAGGTCTGCTTTTTCGAATGTACGTAGCGGCAGAACATAGCGGTAAGGGTTATGGTCGAATTCTGCTGGAAGAAACCATCCGAAGGGCACGTTTGCTGCGCGATATAGAACAGATAAATCTGACAGTCATTGCGACAAACAGTCGGGCCAAACAACAGTATGAGAAGTTGGGTTTTCGCTCGTTTTCGCTGGAGAAAAACGCGATCAAAGATGGCGACACGTACTACGACGAAGAACAAATGGTTCTGTTTTTGAACGAATAAAATGGTACCAATCAACGACTTACTACTTTTTGCGCTGGCCGCTCTGGGTCTTGTACTCACTCCCGGACCGAATATGATTTACATCATCTCCCGATCCATTACGCAGGGGCGTCGGGCTGGTTTTTTGTCCTTATCAGGCGTATTGATGGGGTTTCTGATCCACATCTTACTCGTCTCATTAGGCCTGACAGCCGTGTTTCTGGCGATTCCGATGGCTTACGATCTGTTACGTTGGTTAGGCATTGGTTACCTGCTCTATTTAGCTTGTGAAGCTATCAAACCCGGTGGTGTTTCACCCTTTGAGACACGAGCAATATCGTATAATCAAAGCGTCGGTCAGCCCGATGGGAAATTAATTGGAATGGGGTTTCTGACCAATGCGCTGAACCCTAAAGTAGCGGTGTTTTACTTGTCATTCTTTCCACAATTTACAAACCCCGAACATGGCTCACTGCTAATCCAGAATGTGCAGTTAGGGTTAGCACAACTCCTGATCAGTGCAACGGTAAACGGTTTGATTGTGCTGTCGGCAGCGCGTATGGCGAACTGGTTTCAGACTCGACCGACATTCATCCGGGCACAGAAATGGATGATGGCGAGCATCCTGACCGGCCTAGCCGTGCGCATGGCAATTGACAAAGGAAAGTAAATTGGGCAAAATTAAGTTAGCATATCCTCGTATGACCCCTTCAACTGCTACACTAAAATCTTCCACCATTATGTATGTACTAAAAACTTTCAGGAAACAGACTACGCTACGTTGCTTCAGTTCGTACGCGACAACTCCTTTGCGCTGCTTGTCACAACGGGCGATGATGGCGTTCCGGTAGCCACCCATGTTCCGATCGAACTTTCACCCGGTGCCGACGGTCAGTTTCGGTTAGTTGGGCATCTGGCTAAAGCGAATCCGCAATGGAAATTATTGGGGCGTGATACGCCCGCATTGGCTGTATTTTCGGGAGCCCATACTTATATTTCGTCTTCCTGGTACGATCACGTAAATGTGCCTACCTGGAATTATCTATCGGTACAAATCACCGGGCGAACAAGTATTCTGGCTGACGACGAGGCACTGGA
Organism: Spirosoma sp. KNUC1025; assembly: GCF_045160025.1. Classification (GTDB taxonomy): domain Bacteria; phylum Bacteroidota; class Bacteroidia; order Cytophagales; family Spirosomataceae; genus Spirosoma. The sequence goes on along the minus strand of NZ_CP087139.1, from coordinate 2,486,983 downwards.
ATTTCTGCGCCAACAGGTTGATAAATACGAAGTTCATTCCAAATGTCCCGTATCTGTCGAAAGCATGACGGAGGACTACGTGCGTAAGCAAATGCGGGGCATCGTGACCTTTAGTATGACGATTGATACGCTACAGGGAGCGGCTAAACTGAGCCAGAACCGCGACGATAAAAATTATCAGAACATCATTTCCGAACTACGTCAACAGGATAATGCGAATGCTCAGGACGTAGCTGACGAAATGGCCCATCGACGACCATTAATCGATTAACAAATATGGCAAAGCAGCACACTTACGTATTGACCACCAAATGGACCGGAAACAAAGGCGAAGGAACCAGTACCTATAGATCGTATGAACGGAATCACACCATTTCGGCGGACAATAAGCCGGATATTCTGGGTTCGTCTGACCCGGCTTTTCGGGGCGACAAAACAAGGTACAATCCTGAAGAACTGCTAGTTGCGGCTCTGTCAACCTGCCACATGCTGTCGTATCTACACCTCTGTGCGGTAGCGGGCGTTGTTGTGCTGGATTATACCGATAAAGCGGCAGGAACAATGGTAGAAACGCCCGACGGTGGTGGTCATTTCACCGACGTAACACTTTATCCGGTTGTGCTCGTTGCTCAGGAATCCATGATTGATAAGGCTAATGAGTTACATCATCAAGCCAGTAAACTTTGTTTTATTGCGAATTCCTGCAACTTCCCTGTGCATCACAAACCAACATGCAGGGTCGTAATTGATTGAGCTGATTGAGTTAATTTTAGGCTACTCAGCGGCTACATCTTCCTCAACCGTAGCTAGGCCGAAGGTCTGCATATCGATTAATTTTTTGTACAGGCCATTACGTTCAATCAGTTCCAGATGCGTACCCTGTTCTTCAACCCGCCCATGCTCAAGAACCAGAATTAAATCGGCATTTTGAATCGTACTGAGTCGGTGCGCAATGATTAACGTAGTGCGATTTTTCATTAGGTTATTCAGCGCATCCTGGACGAGTTTTTCGGATTCTGTATCCAGTGCAGACGTGGCCTCATCCAGCAGCATAATTGGCGGGTTTGCTAAAACAGCTCTCGCAATACAAATACGCTGCCGTTGCCCACCCGACAGTTTTGACCCTCGATCCCCAATATTCGTTTGAAAACCGTCGGTAGTAGCGCTGATAAAATCGTACGCATTGGCAATTTTTGCGGCTGCTTCCACTTCCTGCAACGTAGCGTCGGGTTTGCCAAAGGCTATATTATTATAAATGGTATCGTTGAATAAGATCGACTCCTGATTCACAATTCCCATCAGAGCACGAAGGGAGTTTGCCGTTATCGACTGAATATTTTTTCCGTCAAGTAGAATACGCCCCGAACGCGGTTCGATAAACCTCGGGATTAAATCCATAAGTGTGGATTTACCTCCACCGGACGGACCAACCAACGCCACCGATTTACCTTTGGGGATAGTCAGGTTTACGCCATGCAAAACAGCGCCTTCGTTATACCCAAACGTTACCTGCTGAAACTCAATGGACGTAGTGAAATCGTTGACAGCTACAGCATCCGGCGCATCAACGATCAGTGGTTTTTCATCGATCAGGGCGAGTACTCGTTCGCCGGCAGCTACGCCCGAATGAATGTTGCTGAACGAATCAGAAATGGCTTTGGCCGGGCGCATAATCTGCGAAAACAGGGCGATGTAAGCAATAAACTCGGCAGCCTTTAAATCGCCTTCATTAGCTATAACCAACGAGCCGCCATATAGCACAATCCCCACCACCATCAATACCCCCAAAAATTCGGAAGTTGGCGAAGCTAGCTGCTGACGCTTTGCCATCCGCCGAATTATCTTCGAATAATTTACATTTTCGGAATCGAACCGATCAATGATAAAATCTACAGCATTGAATGCTTTAACAATTTTAATACCGCTCAATGCTTCATCAAGATAGCTGATCATCGTACCATACGATTGCTGCGCTGCAATGGCCTGTTGTTTCAATCGCTTGATGATTCTTGATATAAGAAAAGCGGCAATTGGAATAACGAGTAACGAGACAAGCGTTAGCTTAAACGAAATAAGGAATAACATGACCAGATACGTAAGTAATGTTAATGGCTCCTTAAAGATCACTTCCAGCGTTCCGGTAACGGAATATTGGACAACCTGCACGTCAGACGCCACTTTCGATATAATATCGCCTTTCCGTTCATTGCTAAAAAAACCGATATGCAAATGCATTATATTTTTAAAAACCGCCCTACGTAAATTCAGCAATGTATGAATCCGAAGATTTTCCATAACCCGCTGCGCCAGATAACGGAAAATATTACCGATCAGCACAGAAGCAAGAATTGTTAAACAAACAATTTTTAGCGTATTATACGTACCCCAATGCACATTGGCCCAACTCGAATAGTAGTTAAAATATTTAAACAAATCGTACGTATTAACAGGCTTTTCCAGGGTCTGTAAACTAGCAGTCTGATTAAATAAAGTTGTTAAAAGCGGAGCTAATAAAGCCAGATTGAGCGTACTGAAAACAATAGAAACCAGCGTAAATAGTATATAAGGTATCGCGTATTTTTCGATTGGTTTTGCAAAGGATAAAAGACGAAAATAGGTATTCATTAATACAATATTTTTTTGTAAAATTCTAATAGCACACGGCTAATTTCAGAATAAAGCAAGCCTTGTTAATATGGCCCTATTGAATAACGTCGATAAGAGCTTCATTTGTCTATTACAAAGGCGGCAGACGTTTGTTGGTTCCCTAATTTGAGAAAGTACATACAGAAAGTTATCAACTGACCGTTTAATCTTTATCGAGTGTAAGCTGTAATACCTATATGCTTATACCAACCGTTGTTGTATGAAACATTTTGTACACAATAAGGTTGATTACTAGCGTAGTTAATCTCTACCGAGTACATCAGATAGTTGCATTTAGTAAATCGGTTAGTAGTTTTGATCCATTCCTACCCCTTAGCAGCCCAGGTTCATTTTCTTCTAGTTGCCTGGCATCATGTATAGTATCCGGTTGAGTTTGCTCATCATCAGGAGCAACCCGTTAAACCGGATGAGTGCCCAATAGCAGTACGTATGTATCCATCTTCCTCATTGATTATTTCGACCTATAACTGGCCGGAAGCCTTAACTGTGTGTCTTAAAAGCGCCCTCCGTCAGGAAAGGCTGCCCGATGAAATTATTATTGCCGACGATGGCTCCGGAAGTGCTACAAAAGCTGTAGTACAGGAATTTCAGAAAAAATCACCCATCCCCATTACCCATATATGGCATGAAGACAATGGGTTTCGACTAGCGCATATCCGAAATAAAGCTATCGCGGCTGCCAGCGGAGAGTATATCATACAGATTGATGGCGACATATTGATACACAGCCACTTTGTGAGTGATCATCTACGATTTGCGCAAAAAAATTCGTTTGTCCGGGCCAGTCGGATCTACCTGAACGAAGACGCATCAGGTCAAATAATGCGTACGCAGAAAACCGATATCAACTTATTTAATAAAGGTACGAGCAACCTTTTCAGCGCTTTCCGGGTCCCTGTGCTGTGGCCACTGTTTGCGACCACATACAAGAACAAAGGCGATGAACGATACGAAATTCATGGCTGCAATATGGCTTTCTGGAAAAAGGATGCGGTGGAAGTAAACGGGTATAACGAAGCATTCAGCGGCTGGGGGCCCGAAGACAAAGAGTTTGTGGCCAGGTTATTGAATGCCGGCAAGCATAAACGTTTTCTTAAGCTGGGCGGGCTTGCTTTTCATCTTTATCATCCCGAAAACTCGAAACACAACCTCGACACGAACGAAAGGTTGCTCATGAAAACAGTTCGTTCGGGATGTACGTTCTGTAATTCAGGTATTGACAAATATATCCAACTCAATGGCGAAGAAAATCTCAACGGCACTCGTAATAGCTACTTATAACTGGCCTGAAGCGTTAAAACTGGTCTTGGAGAGCGTACTGCAGCAACAGGTGCTGCCCGATGAAGTGATTATTGCTGACGATGGTTCCGGAAGTGCGACCAAGCAGTTAATTGATACGTATAAGGAGACATTCCCCGTTCCGCTCAAGCATTTCTGGCATGAAGATAATGGCTTTCAGAAAACGCTGATTCTCAATCTGGCTATAGCGGGCACCACCTGCGATTACATTATACAGGTCGACGGAGATATAATTCTGGATAAAAATTTTGTAAAGGATCATATCCGTGCAGCTGAAAAAGGGTACTACATCCGAGGCAGCCGGGTGCTATTGTCTGAAAGCAAAAGCCATCGGGAGCTTGCGAAAGGGAAATTTCAGCAGTTTTCCATTTTTTCACAGGATATCAAGAATAGAATCAACGCTTTACGTATTCCTTTTCTGGCGCCACTGTTTATCAAGAAGAGCAAACGATCCGATAACGTAAGCGGCTGCAATTGTGCCTTCTGGCATGCCGATTTCGCCAAGGTGAATGGGTATAATCATGACATAAAAGGGTGGGGCCATGAAGACATTGAATTGGCCGCCCGGTTTGTCAATCTGGGCTTAAGCCAGAAGAAAATAAAAATGATGGCGGTCTGCTATCACCTGCACCATCCGTACCATGATCGTAAACGCGAAACGCTCAATTACACGATCTATAAAAACACCTTAACCCAGGGAATCTGGTACTGCTCAAAAGGATATAGAAGTTATCAGCAGCAATACGGGTAGAGTTGAAGCGCGTAGGCCGAGTCGTTGAAAGCTACTCGATTAGCTGTACTTCTTTAGTGACAGCCAATCGAGTAGAAAACGACCAATCAGGTAGTGATAAACCAAAACAATACCAGTAGTACAATCAACACCAATGATTTAATTATTTTCCATCGGTTCAACCGGAATGAGGACGGATGCGGTTTTACAAACCCCATTTCAATACGTTCGGCAAATCCGTTTATGTGCCCCTGCGACAGGGCGTTGGTTAAATAACCAAACTCGTAGCAGTTTTTTATCCACATCAGTTGAAACGCCACCGGCAACGACCAGGTTTTCCCAACCAGAACGGCCTTCAGCAAGTTGGTCATAAACTCCGCCAAAATTAGAGCTGTCAGATAACAGGCGATGATGCGGACTTCTCCTGCCAGTACCGCCATTGGAAGGAGAAGCAAAAGCAGTAATAGACTTTCCGAAGTGTTGAGGAAGTCATGGTAGGTGTAGTTTTTGACAGGTTCTTTTCGGGCAATCTGGCTGGCCCCTTCCCCATATCTGACCATTCTGCGGGTTTGGGTCCGGCCATTGTCCCACCAGGGATGAAAGACAACGGCGTGTGGTACACCAATGTATTTTTCGTTGAAATACAGGTAGTTTCTGACCAGGAAATCGATATCCTCCCCGCTTTTTGTCAGCGCTGGGTCGAATAATTCATCGCCCAGCTTCTGCCTGTTGAGCATAATGTTGGCGGTAGGTGCCCAGGGCAACGTACTGTATCTTGAAGCAGCGCTAAAATGATCGACGGAGCCATTAATGGTGAGGGCCTTGGTGGATGAGTTGACGGGTTCAGGGAAATACGTAACGCCTACAAAACCAATAGCATTGGCCTCCTGCTGGATAGCCTGAGCATAAGCGATCAGTAGATCGCTCTGCGGCTGAATATCATCGTCGAGGAGTAATATCCATTTACTATTGCCCGCCCGGATGCCTTTATTTCGGGTGGCCGATACGCCCACATTGCTCGAATTAATGAGCAGGGTTATGGCTCCCGATTCGTGCAGTTCTTGCAGCCGCAGAGGTACTACCACCTGGGGATTATCGGCAACGATATACGTATTGACCTGAAAATCAGGCGGTTTTGGCAGGGCGATGATAGCCATCAATACGTGTTCATGGAGCCTGAAGGAAGGAATTACTATATCTATTGAATGCGGATCGTACATGCGTTCATCGCCAGCTTGAGGTTCTTTTCCAGTAGCCCGACAAAGGTAGGCAATCATTACGCCCGCCCTCGCTGCGGGCTTTACCAAACTGGGTTACTGGTTCAATAACAGCGTTGACCAAGCTTTTTTACAGTTATTTTTGTTTACATAGCAAACCTATCACGAGCATTAGTGAAGCGTATCTTATTTTTTTTTCCACTGAATCCTGTGGCCGGTTATGCGGGCAGCAGTTCGCGGGCGCTTAGTTTATTAAACTACTTCAAAGCTAAAGGCTGGCGTACCGATTTTATCAGCAAATATCATTGGGGGAAATGGACTGATGAGTCGGTCAAAGCATTTGAGGAGGCACAACTGGCCGAACACCTGTGGCTATTCCGGAAAAAGCCGGAGAAACGTAATCCAATCCACTATTTTTTTTCCTACAAAATCGGGCATCTGGCTTTCGAAAAACGGCTGAACGTACCCAGGGGTACCTTCCCGAATCATACAACTCTGCACTTACGGAATCAGCTCGACGCCGTTCTGAAAGAGAACCAGTATGATTACATTATTATCAGTTACGCTTACTGGGCCGACCTGATAAAAGACAACCCTTACCTCAACAACGCCCAAACGATTATCGATACGCACGATTTGTTGTCGTCGCAGCATCAGCATGATACAGATTATAATCGGGGCGTTGCGCTGGACGATGAATTACGCAGGCTGTCGCTCTTCGACCAGATCTGGGCCATATCGCCCGAAGAAACCTATTTTTTTTCTCAGTTCTTTGCCGACAAGGTCAAGTACATTCCGATGATGATGGATGATCCGAAGCCATCCGAAACGAATAGTGCCGAAAAAGAATTTGATCTTATCTACGTTGCCACCGACAATCCGCATAACCTTCGTTCGTCGGCCTGGTTCTTTAGCAATGTCTATCCGCTACTCGCTCCGACTCTTAAAATCTGTGTGATCGGCACCATCATCGATCATCTGCCTACGGGACTTTCTAACGTTACGTCACTACGTTCGGTGAGCGATTTGAATGCATACTATGAACGGTCCAGAATTTCGATCTGTCCGATGCTGACCGGTACGGGCGTTAAGGTAAAAGTGGTTGAAGCCATGGCCAATGGCTTACCCGTAGTGTGTTCCTCTCGCGGAACGGACGGCCTGCCCGATAAAACGGCCAATGGCTGCCTGGTAACGGATGATGCCCGTCAGTTTGCGATCTACATTACCCAATTATTGAGTGATTCTATTTTGTATCAGGCCCAAAGCAAAGCAGGAAGAGACTGTTTTAAACGAAATTTCGACACGAACGTAGTGTACAAAAAACTGGATAGGGTTTTAACGTAATTTATATTGATGAAAAAACCGAAAAGGGCACTGCTGGTTTTTTTTAACGGCAAATCGAATGCAGGCGGTGCCGAACGAATGGTTCAGTATTTTGATGACTACTTACAGAGTCGCGGACTAAAAACCGAGATACTTGACGAAGCGTTTTTGCTGAATACATTCTTAGGGAAATTCGTAAAATGCCTGCTAACGTATCGCCACTTTAAAAAGAGAAAAGAAATTTATCTGGCTCGGTTAACGTCCGCTTATTTATGGACGCGAAAGAGCGAAAAAAGCAGGGTTGTTTCTAACGGCGAGTCAACGCCTTTTTTCCCTGTTGATCTTGTCATTAGTCAGGGTTGCTATCACGTAATGGAACGGGATTATGGACGGCAGTCGGATAAATTGAGCAGAGTAGCCAATTTACAGCGATTGGGGTGCCTTCGTGCTAAACAGATTATCACAGTTACCGAAAAAGTAAAGCGGGATCTTGTTACGTATTACGAGCTGCCGCCCGAAAAAATACAGATAGTCAGCAGTCGGGTCGATACGGATTTTTTCAAACCATTGCCTCAACTACCTTCTGCCAAAAAAACGGTTCTGTACGCAGGTCGACTTGAGCCGGGTAAAGGGCTGAAGGATGTGCAGAAACTAGCCAGTATTATCGAACGCCAAAACGAGTGGAAACTGCTGATAGCCTGCAACAATCCGGGTAATACGGAGCTGTTCGACGGGTTAAAAAATACGCAAGTCATTATCGGGCTCGGGCTGGAAACAATCAACAGCCACGCCTATTCAAAAGCCGACATCGTTTTTTTTCCGTCCTTATCCGAAAGTTTTGGCATGATAACCATCGAAGCGTTGTCGGCGGGCGTTCCCGTAGTAGCAACGCCCGTTGGCATCGTTCCTGAGCTGGTGGCCCGACATTTTCCTGGCGTTACGGTACTGGAGCCGTTTGAGGATGAAGCTATTCTCCACCGTTTTTCAGAAATTGTCAAAACCTTCCGGGCAACCGTCAACCGGGATGAGCTGCACGAACTGGTAAAAAACGAATTCGGTATCGAGTCGTACAGAGCCCGGCTCGATGAAGTGCTTGATACGTCTTTTTTAGGCCAATAACTACGTAATGGAAAAACTGGTTTTATACATCAAGTCATTCCGGCCCGACTATAAGCGGGTCGAGAACCTGTTACATTCCATAGAAAAACATAACCGGGATGGAATACCCGTTTACATCTCGGTCAATGACAGCGACTACCGATTTTTTAAAAGCAGGCTGCCGGAAGGATCAACGCTCTTAAAAGACAGCGATATCGTCGTCTGCAAAATCAAAGACGGGTGGCGTTATCAGCAGGTCGTAAAAGCGCAACTGCATCGATTGAATATCTGCGAAAACTATTTCTGTATTGACTCCGACAGTGAGTTTATCCGGGATTTTTTTGTCGCCGATTTCATGTACGACGACCAAACGCCTTACACCGTAATGCACGAGGCCAAATCGTTTCTGGATACTATGGAGCTTATCGGGCGCGATTCGGCTGATCTTTTTCAGAGCCGAGCATTAAAGGCAGTCAGGCAAACGTTTGGAACGCACGGTAAAAACTGGGATTATGGTCCCTCCCCTTACTTATGGTCCACTAAAGTCTGGCGTCATTTTCACGAGTACTATTTAAAGCCTAAAAAGCACAGCCTGGAGAGTTTCTTTATAGAAATGGAACGCATCGCGCTTCCCTCTGAAGCTGTTCTTTACGGGGAATACCTACTCAAAACCCGGCTGATTGATATTATACCGGTGGAAGGTTTTTTTAAGGTTTACCACTTCAAAGAGCAGTTTGACCTGGAAGAACCGTATTTCGATATTGAGCGGCTCAAAAAAAACTACATGGGTATTATCAAACAAAGCAACTGGAACGACGAGCTTCAACCCGCCCCCGACGAAGCTTAAGAGAAAACCGTTTCGGTTTTTGTGGTTTAAATAGAGCCCATGCGGTTTTGGCTAAAAGCAAGCTACTGACTGTCACGATTCTTCTGGTTACGTAACCAGCGAAATCCGGACAGTCAGCAGGCACATTTTTGGCTACCTCGTCACCGACGTAACAACGTGTGCAGTTGGCTATTTTTTCTCATGATATACCAATAAGGGTACGTCCGCTTTTTCAATAAGCTGCGACACATGATTCGGGTGTAAGATTCCATCCAGAAACCCAGCTTTCGGGTACAGTTGCATAACAATCAAATCAGCTTTTACCTCGTCAAGTTCATCTTCGGTGGCCACTTCGAGCTGGGCGTCAAACGCGTTTAGAAGCGAGTCGGTTTGAAAACTTACCAGTTCCTGCGTGGTTTGAGGCTGCATGGCGTATACAATCGTGTGCACCTGCGCCGGATGAACCATTTCGCCCTCGGGTGTGGTCGGTATGATCAGCACCGGACAGCGAGCCTCGTCGGCCACTTCGGTTACTGCGCTCCCGGCCAGCCGATCAAAAAATGTACTCAGATCGCTACGTCCCATAATGATCAGATCAGCCGAGTGTTCAGTTGCCGACTCCAGTATACTATCTTCTACGGCGCCAATCCGCCAGTCGACCCGCACGGGTAGTCCTTCTTTACGTAGTTCGGTTGCGAGCGCACCGAGCCGCTGGCGACTGATGTCTTCGAGTTCCTGCGATGCCATCACCCCCAGCCCCGGATCGCCGATGGTTGGCAGTGTAGTGTCGGGGATCATCGGCTGATAAACGTGTAACAAGGTGATAGTAGCACCCGTTTTGCGGGCAAAAAGCCGTACCCAGGCGAGAGCGGCAGTCGTACTGGTCGAAAAGTCGGTGGGAAAAAGCAGGTTTGTCATAGGTACGTAGTTGAATGTTTTAAACGTAACAAAAAAACGGCCTTACCTTCCCAAGCTATTTATACGTATTGAGGATCAACGGCCTGTTCCCGACTCTTTTTTAAGGTGAACTTGGGATAAGTCTGATCACCTAATGATCGCACGTTTGTAGAAAAAGACTCTCCCGGAAGCTGTGCAATGCTGAAGGTATGCCATACTCATTGTGATAGCATACCTTCGGCATGATGATGGATGAGCAACTTCTTTTTTCTATAAACATGTCACACCTCCGGCATGTAACGTAATGAAAGTCAGTAAGAACAATTCAGAATTCATGTTTTTTAGTCATTTCTGACTAGGTTCCCATATGTATCCTGCTGTTTGTCGATAGCCCTGTTCAATAATCAGAAAGCCTGACTTACATAGCGTAAATCAGGCTTTTATAATCTGAGCCAACTTGAATGAGTCTTGTTCTGTTACGGTAAAAGGTACTTCTAATGAGTAATTACGTTTATTAGGCTACCAGCAGCTTAACGGCTTTCCCCACAGCTACATCTGACAATGAGTAATAGGCTTCACCATTCCAGTTCTCACTGCTCAACAGGCCGTTATCCTGCATTTGATTGATATGGAACATAAGAGCCGACTGCCCAATCTGCAAATGACGGCCCAGCGAACTGATCGAGGATGGTTTGGTAAGGCCTAAAATAATACGTACACGGGTTGGGTCTGCCAGCGCGTTCAATAATTCCGCCAGGCGGTCGATCTTCTCTTCAGTAATCTGATTCAACATGTTCATTTTTAGTTTAAAGTACAATACTAGCTCAACTCATTCTTCACTCAAAAACCGCCTTACACTGTATAAACTTTTCTGTCAATTACGAAATCATTTAGTTACCTACTTTAATTCATTCATTTAACTGATGTTACTATAAAAAAGCGATTTAAATATAAATATGTTTTAAACAAATACTAAATATAAAAATGAGGTTGTCGATAAACATTTTGTAGCCCCTCATTTGCAAGTGCTAAGTTGGGGCAATAAATCAGAACGTATGTATGAAAATCTTCAATAAAAAGAGTAATAAATATAAATTGGCACTTGTATTAATAAATTATTTATTATTCATATAATCCTAACTAAAAGATTTAGTATGAAAAACATTAAATTATGGTGTGAAAATTATAAATGTTTGATCATATTAGTAGTCCAATAGCCTGAAGAGATAATTCTGTGAATGTCTCTTAAAATGGTTTAGGTATATTCAGTAAAGCATGAGAGTGCCCGTTGTAGCTTCCTCTTACGTATCAGTTTTCAGACTAGTTTACGTATTCTTCTTTTTAAGCAGCCTTGCTGCTGAGACTTGTCAAGCTCAGTTTGATGCATTCCAACGACTGGATATGCGAGACGGTCTCGCTCAGAACACCGTATTATCCATTACTCAGGATGAAAAGGGATTTTTGTGGTTCGGAACACCAGAGGGACTGAACCGATACGACTCTCGAACATTCCGGGTCTATAAGAATGATCCATCCAATCCACGTAGTATTTCGTCGGATTGGGTGTTGTGCTCTCTCTATGATTCCCATCATACTCTATGGATCGGAACTTATAATGGTTTAAACAAATACCAGCCAAACACCGATTCTTTTCAGGCTTTCTATCACAATCCAACCGCCAAAAGTAGCCTGAGCAACAACCGCATACTCTGTATGTATGAAGACCGAAAAGGCAGAATCTGGGTAGGAACAGCGAATGGTTTAAATCGGCTCACTAATTCCGTAACCAATCATTTCGATCATTTTTTCTTTCCTGGAGCTGGACAGAACAGAATAAACAGCATTACTGAAGATAAAGAAGGTACTCTTTGGCTGGCAACCGACAACGGGCTTATCAGCATGACGATCGATCAAAATACAATACACTACACAACCTTACGTCATAATAAAGCCATTCCCGGAAGTCTAAGTGAAAACCTGGTTACAGCCATAGTTACAGACCTTACCGACAAGATCTGGGTTGGTACAAAAAGTGGGAACTTAGAGTGTTATGACCCTGCAACCGAGTCATTTATTCATTTTCGGTCCTCTGTTTTGGCGGGCAACTTATCGACAAACAATGAAATTAATTGCATGCACGTTGATCGAACCGGGACTATATGGATTGGTACCGTAGAAGGTATTATCCAGTTTGAGCCCGCTTCGAAGAAATTTACCCACTTTAAAAACGATCCGGATAATCCGCAGAGTTTAGCTGATAACAGCGTCTACTCCATCTATCGGGACAAGCAGGGGTCCATTTGGGTAGGCACGTACTATACCGGCGTTAATGTTGCTTATCCGAACAATACGCCTTTCAACGTACTAACAGCCAGAAGGCCAGCAAAAAGCCTTACCAATAAGCGGGTTAATTGCATTGCCGAAGATCGAAACCATAATTTGTGGATTGGCGCCGATGGCGATGGGCTGGATTACCTAAACCGACAAACCGGATCGCGCGTTCACTACGAAGCAGGTACAGACCCCCTAAAAAGTCTTCCCTCCAATCAGATCAAAGGAATTTACGTTGATGGCGGTGGGTACACCTGGGTAGGTATGCGCCGGGGAGGGCTAAGCCGAATGGCTCCCGACCATCGGAGTTGGACAACGTACCACGTGAGCAGCGTTAGAGATTCCGATAATGTAGATGCTATGCTGGAAGATAGCCAGAAACGTTTCTGGCTATTAACCGATAGTGGACTTAATCTTTTTAGCAGGATCGACGGGACATGCAGACTCTTTAAACCTAAAAAGGATCTGCTCAACCGTTCAGCTTCGGCTGTAACCACTTTTTCCAGCGCGGCTTTGTTCGAAGATTCCCAAAAAAATATCTGGATTGGAAGTCAGGAAGGTGTCAATTTGCTTAAGTATGGGAGCAATCAGCTTGAGTGGCTGCCGTTTAAAACCACTAAACAGAACGCTAATTTACTGGCGCATGGATCGGTTTATTCGATTCATGAAGACAGTAAAGGAAATATATGGGTAGGCACACGATTTGACGGTCTGAAACGATTTGATGCCAGACAAAGGAGATTCATTAATTATGGCGAAGCATACGGATTACCTGTAAGCACGATACGGGCAATCCAGAGCGATACAAATGGTATTCTATGGTTTGATACAAATTATGAACTAATCCGCTTTAACACCGAGACGAAAAAGAGTCATATTTACACCAACTCCGACGGGATTCCGGGTAGCGAATTTGAAACGAACGCTTCCTTCAGAGGCCATAATGGACGGCTATATTTTGGAAGCAACGACGGGTTATTATATTTTGACCCATTAGCCATTAAAATCAATATGCAACGTCCTAATGTTGTATTTACGGGCCTGGAAGTATTGAACAAACCGGTAAAAGTCGGTGATGAAACCAGTTTATTACCAAATGATATTGCCCTCACAGATCGGCTTACGTTCAATTACCAGCAAGATTATTTTACGATAAGCTTTGCGGTACTTAATTATATTAAATCCGAAAAAAATCAGTATGCGTATAAACTAGATGGTCTGGATCAGGAATGGCATTATACCAGTACGCCATCGGTTACGTACAACAATCTCCCATCTGGCACATACACGCTATTGGTAAAAGGAGCCAACAACGATGGTGTCTGGAGTATAAAACCCGCCCAGATACGCATCAATGTGCTACCACCCTTCTGGAGAACCTGGTGGGCATATGCGTTTTATTTCCTCACATTTGTTATTATTCTCTATTTTATCCTGCGGTCGTTCTGGCTTAAAAATACATTTCTACGGGAGCAGGAATTACACCAGGCCAAGCTGGATTTTTTTACAAATATATCTCACGAAATCCGAACACACCTCACCCTAATTATTGGCCCCATCGACGTATTATTACGTTCTAAAAAAGACGATAAAGAAATACAAAAACAGCTGTCTTACGCAAAAAATAGTTCAAACAGCCTATTGAGCCTGGTTACAGAATTAATGGATTTTCGGAAAGCCGAAAGTAAACAGCTGTCCCTCCATGTTTCAAAGAATAATATCGTTGAGTTTATAAACAGTATTATCGTCTCCTTTAATTACTTATCCGAAAAACGGAATATCAACTTTTCCTTTTCAAGTAATAAAGACAACATTGTAGTTTGGTTCGATCCAGAACAATTATCAAAAGTAATTTACAACATCCTTTCCAATGCCTACAAATTCATTTCGGACGGCGGAGAAATAGGGATTGATATTGAAGAAAAACCTGATTTTGTAGCAATAAAAATCTCTGATAACGGTAAAGGTATTTCGGAAGAAAACGCGAAAAAATTATTTAATAATTATTTCCAGGTATATGACTATGGTGTAAAAAATACAGGCTATGGCATAGGTCTTGCCCTATCGAGAACGATTACCGAATTGCACCAGGGAACTCTGTCCGTTGACAGTCGGGAAGCCCAGGATGGCCAAAACGGCTTTACCTGTTTTACGATTCGTCTCCGGAAAGGGCATCATCACTTTACTAAAGACCAGCTTGTTGCCACTACGTCGCAGACTGGCCATGCTGGTATAAAAGAGGACTTTCTGGAGATACCTTCAGAAACAGAACCCGAATTCGAAAAATCGCATACGATCTTACTGGTTGAAGATAATGACGAGTTACGTGGCTTTCTTAAAGGAATTCTGTTTCATCAATATCATGTGCTCGAAGCGGCTGCTGGACAGGACGGCTGGGAAATCGCAACCAACCGCATACCGGACCTGATCATCAGCGATATTATGATGGTGGGGATGGATGGGCTGGAACTCTGCCGCCGTTTAAAATCCGATGAACGGACTAGCCATATCCCAATCATACTGATTACGGCAAAAGCGGCCCTTGACAATCAGATAGTGGGGCTGGAGACTGGTGCCGATGGTTATATTGCCAAGCCCGTAAATCTGCAGGTGCTGACACTTAAAATACGTAATCTGCTCAACGCCCGTGAGCTAATGCAGCAGAAGTATGGTCAGCAGATTGCCAAAGAACCACAAAACATTCCAATTGCTACCACCTCTGTCGATGAGAAATTCATACGCAAAATCATCCAGATCACAGAACAACACATGAGCAATCCAGCATTTGGGGTAGAGCTGCTAACCACTGAAGTAGGTATGAGCACGCCAGTCCTGTACAAAAAGCTGAAAGCACTGACAAATATGTCGGTGAATGATTTTACAAAATCCATTCGTATGAAAAAGGCCGCACAATTGCTACAGCAAGGCCATTTGAATATTAATGAAGTAGCCTATGAAGTTGGCTTTGATGACCGACGCTATTTTAGTCGTGAATTCAAAAAAGTGTTCGGCCTCAACCCCAGCGACTATGCCAAAGGGGCTGCTTCCCTGAATTAAACGCTTCATAATCTACTAATAAGATCCCCGCTTCCCGAACGTAACAGACGTTCGGGAAGCGGGGATAGCCAACACACTCTGCATCTCATTCTGCTGGCAATCAGGATAGTATTTCTTTCTTTTCGATGCCTCCGGGCTGTCCTTTAAGCACTGCTTTGGCTTGCTTCACAACGTTTTCTACCGTAAAGCCAAAATACGCCATCACTTCTTCGCCCGGTCCAGACAGCCCAAAGCGGTTCATGCTTATGGTCGTGCCCTCATCCGTTACGTATTTATGCCAGCCAATGGGCGAGCCTACTTCAACAGCCAGTCGTTTCCGGACAGTCGGTGGAAGCACTTTATGGTGGTACGCAATATCCTGTTGTTCAAACAATTCCCAGGAGGGCATACTGACGACCCGCGCCCGGATATTTTGTTTTTTCAATTCGGCCTGCGCATCCATCACCAACGACACCTCCGAACCGGTAGCAATCAGAATAATTTCGGGAACCCCTTCGCACTCACTCAAAATATAAGCGCCTTTTTCCAGATCACGCGCCGAGCCATATTTGTCCTGATCGAGCACGGGCAGTTTTTGCCTGGATAGCAGTAAGACCACTGGTGTTTTGGGTTGTGTCATGGCTACACGCCAGGCTTCGATGGTTTCGTTCGCATCAGCGGGCCGAATCACAATGATATTCGGAATGGTACGTAACGCGACATATTGTTCCACCGGCTGGTGCGTAGGGCCATCTTCGCCCAACCCGATGCTATCGTGGGTAAATACGAACGTAGCCGACGATTCAGCCAGCGCCGTTAACCGGATGGCACCCCGCATATAATCGGAAAAGTTCAGGAACGTACCGCCATATGGATGAACGCCACCGTGTTGGGCCATGCCATTCAGTGCTGCACCCATCGCATGCTCACGAACACCAAACCAGATGTTTGAATTGCCATAGTGACCAGGCTGAAAACTCACATCACCTTTGGTTGGCATTTCATTAGAGGAAGCCAGATCCGCCGATCCGCCGAACAAATAAGGCACTGATTTCTTCAAAGCCTCTAAAGCTTTACCCGATGCCTGTCGGGTTGCCAATGCCCCATCAGCAGGCGTAAATTTGGGCAGGTTTTTATCCCAGCCTTCGGGCAGCTTACCCTTAAACGATACACTAAACAGTTCGGCCTCATCCGGAAATCCCGCTTTATAGGCATCAAACCGCTTTTTCCAGTCGGCCTGCAAATCGGCTCCCCGCTTTCCGGGTTCAAGCAGATAATCCTTTACCTCATTGGGGATGACGAACGATTTGTCGGGGTCCCATCCGAAAAACTCTTTGGTCTTGCGAACATTTTCTTCGCCGAGCGGGCTTCCGTGCGACTTGCTTGTACCTGCCAGTGGGCTCCCGTATCCGATCTGGGTACGTACTGCAATGATTGACGGACGCTCTGTTTCGGCCTGTGCCAGTTTGATAGCAGCCTCAATGGCATCCAGATCATTACCATCGCCCACATGTTGCGTGTGCCAGCCATAGGCATCAAAGCGGGCCATGCGGTCTTCGGTAAAGGCCAGATTCGTAGGCCCATCCAGCGAAATCAGGTTATCATCGTAGAGGTAAATCAGTTTTCCCAGCTTCAGGTGCCCGGCCAAAGAAGCCGCTTCCGATGCAATGCCCTCCATCAGATCCCCATCGCTGACAATTGAGTACGTGTAATGATCCATGACAGTATGGCCTTCGCGGTTGTAGGTAGCCGCCAGAAACGCTTCGGCCATTGCCATACCAACCCCGTTGGCAAAACCCTGCCCCAATGGGCCGGTCGTTACCTCAACGCCCGCCGTCAGGTTCGATTCGGGGTGGCCGGGTGTTTTGGAATGAAGTTGGCGGAAGTGTTTCAGATCATTCAGCGACAGATCGTAACCGTACAAATGCAGCATACTGTACAGCAAAGCCGAGCCATGCCCGGCTGACAGAACGAATCGGTCGCGGTCGGGCCAGTGAGGATCATTGGGATTAAAACGTAGAAACCGAGACCAGAGAACGTAAGCCATCGGAGCAGCACCCAGTGGTAAACCCGGATGTCCTGAATTTGCTTTTTGAACAGCATCGACCGACAAAAGTCGTATGGTATTAACACTCAATTGGTCGAGGTCAACAGATTTGGTTGCCATAGTGAACGAGTCAGTAAGTAAAGAAGTCCTGGTATTACCGGACCCTGCACCTGATTCGATCCGGTTTTATATAGTAACTACCGAATTCCAAAAGAAGATTGAAAAAATAAAGAATTTGGGGAAATAAGGCTAAAATCCCCACGCTCGGCTATATAGAGCCAGACATACGTAGCGTAGAAGCCTAACAAAAACGCATTGACTAACAGACCGTTCGGCCCTATACGCCAATGGTTCTTTATTAAAATTACGAACAATCGTGATCGTAAAGAGTCTTTACAGGATAGACTGTACGTAAAATTTCATACTCCTTACATAAACTGAATTGCTCATGCCTATTCGTGTTAGATTGGATTTTACGGCTCCTTTCACTGTCGGTGACACTGTTTATTCGACCTATCCGCCTGGTAACAATGACCACACGGGTGGCCCGGCATCGTATGACTTCATCAAAGGCAAAATATCCTCAGTAAAGTTTGAGCTGGATCTCAGCCACGATAACTCCTGCCTGATACACGAGCCTTTAACCGAAAAGCAATTAAACGTAGAAGTCGTTGTGTATACGGTGATTCCATTACGTGACTATCATCTTTCAGCTTTCACGGTCGAGTGCCATACGCAATCTGGCAGCCATCCTAAGCTATTTGCGTCGGAGGAAGAACTACGCGCGTACCAACATCCTGTGGCATCCTAGATTGGATCTTCTTTAATCAGCCGATCATCTGTCAAGTCATCAAGCCCCAAAATACCTTTGAGGTTTAATGGCCTTGGGGGCGTTTGACTAGTATCCTTTTTAACGGCAGATTCTTTTTGACTAGTCCGTCTTTCAATTACCAGGGGTTCTGGCTGGTGATTGGCGGGTTCGCGTGTCGCTAACGTTTTCATAGTACAGGAACTATTGATGCTATAAAACCAACAACGCGTTCTATTGGGTAATTTACGCTATCAGACAATTAGGTAACGGCACTAAGTCCACTACCTAATTATCTGATAGCCTGCTTACCACAACAATCTCATAGTTAGTTATGGCTATTTTGGTCAACTCTGTAATTCCTTACAGTTATGGGAACGATGCTTGTATTGACTAATGACGTTGATAATGTGAGTATCGGTTTAGGCGTACAAATCCACGAAATTTCCCCCGATTCCCGCCTACTGATTCGACGACTAACTGCCGACCTATTGACGGAGTTAGTACAATTACCTTCGGATTCGCTACCAAACGTGATTCTGGTCGACTCCTGTGTTGAAAGTCTGCCTCTATTGAAAGAAGTAAAAGCAAACTCTCATTTGCACCATATTCCGATTCTTATGCTGAGAGCCGACGCTACGCAACGAAAAGCCCAGATAGAATTGGCTGGTGAACTGTTTCTGCACCGCCCATCTCAACGAAAACAGCCCCGTTGATGATGTCTACTGCTCAGATTTCTGAGGTCAGCTAATACTGCTAAAAAACTCGTACGTTCCCTGAATAAACCCAATTATACTCGTGCCGTGTGTACCGCCCTGAATGGGAATAAGCTTGACATTGGTCGCGCCACGTTTTTGCATAGCATCATTTGCATTTTGCGAATTTAAAAACGGCACAATTTCGTCGGCCGTACCATGATACAGCCGGGTGGGCGTACGAGGCTTCCAATCGTGAATATCATTATCCTGAACGGCCGAGATAAAGTCCTTATCGGTGCCGTCGGAAATTGCCTTCTTGAACGTATCAGAAAAGGCGTTGTTCAGGCTTACATTAATCGACGCATCTTTGCCATTCTGGGCGATCTGCGTGGCATACGGTTCTTTGAAGTAATACGTCATGGGTCGATTCAAGCCATAAATCCGGTCATATGTAAGTAAAACCCAAACATAAAGCCGATTGATGTAATCAACACCTGCCGTTTGTTCGTTGATGAGGTGATTCATAAACGCCGGTTTATCGTATGCGCCAGCGCCACAACTTGACGCTACCAGGTTAAACTCACTCCCCGTTTCCTCTTCAATTTTCTTTTGCAGCGCCATCGTGGCATACCCCCCTTCCGAATACCCGGCCAAAAACAGACGCTTATCCCAATTGATATTTTGCTTGCTCAGAAACTCCTGTGCCGCCCTCAACATATCGAGCGAAGCGGTGGCCAGCCCATTCCGGTTTTCATATGTATGCGGTAAATCTTTAGAAGCCCCATAGCCAATATAATCAGGAGCCGCAATGATATATCCCTGCGAGGCAAAAACAGAACCATACGTATACGCTTCGCTGCTCGATTTAAAATTGGATGGCGCATCGTTTTCGCTGGTAATGGTCCCGTGTTGCATACTAAGCAAAGGCACTGGGGTTGTTACGTTCGGCACGATAAGGGCGCCCGATGCTTTAATGGGTTTACCATCTGTATTGGTAGTTGTGTATTCCAGCCGGTAAGCTTTTACGCCATAGCGGATAAAAATCTGAAGGATTGCACTCGCTCCGGTAAAACGGCTACGTAACTGATCCGTTGAGTAATCGCCAATCAGCGAACTGGTAACCAGTGTTTGTGTCTGCGTCGTAGGTGAAGGATCATCACCTGCCGATGTTTTGCAGCCGGACGGCGCAATCAAAAGCATGCCTCCCAAAAGAAGCAGCGTAAAGAATGATTTAATCGTGAGCATGTAGAGGAATTTGATCTGTATGACAGGTATTATTTTAACGCTGGATGCTACGTTTTCGTTTGTCAGTACGCCGTTCTATCTGAAAAATGCCCATGAATACACATTTGATTTTCAAGGTATTACGTAGAGTGTGTTGCCAAAACAAAAAGAAGATGAAATTCTAACTACTATAAACTTTATAAACCTGTCAATTTCTGTGGAATGCACTCCACAACTCTATGCATCTGGCTTCCCGGTTACTCTATCTAATTAGTTCTCTATCACGCTGACCACCTTAATTATCTAATGTAATTTCTAGAAATAATCTATTGATTTACAGAGTTTTAAAGCAAATAAATATCTTTTATGCTGCAAACTGTATCAAACTGGTACAGGGTTTGGGCGTGTGTAACCAGTACCAAATATTCACAACACTATGCGTAATCAGTTGACATCAGCCGGAACCAGAACAGTAGTAATCCTTTTAACTGCTGGCGTTTTATCCGGTAATGTTTTAGCAAGCTGTAAATCCAATAAACAATCCGTAAACAGTAAACAGACATCCACGGGCAAAAGCAAATTAAATAAGACCCAGAAAGGCGCTATTGTCGGTGCTACGGGTGGTGCCGTAGTTGGTAGTGTAATTGGCCAGCGAACGGGCAAAACTGCTCTGGGAGCTATTCTCGGAGCAACGGTTGGTGGAGCAGCAGGCGCTGTTATCGGTCGCCGAATGGATAAACAGGCCGAAGAAATGAAACGGCAAATGCCAAACGCCCAGGTAGAACGGGTTGGTGAGGGTATCAAAATTACGTTTGGGTCTGATATTCTGTTCGACACAGATTCCTATGCACTGAAATCCGCGACCAAACAGCAGTTGATCGAATTTGCTAAAACGCTGAATAAATACGAGGACACCGAGATACGAATAGAGGGCCATGCTGATGCTACGGGGCCGGAAGATTACAATTTGAAGCTTTCGAAACAAAGAGCAGATGCTGTTGGTAGCTATCTGGAAGCTCAGGGCGTGAAAACATCCCGTGTGGACGAAAAAGGCTACGGTGAAGCACAACCTGTTGCCGATAATACGACAGAAACAGGGCGTCAGAAAAATCGTAGGGTAGATATTGCAGTTTTTGCAAACAAAAAAATGCAACAGGATGCTAAAGAAGGAAAGCTTGGTGATTAGTCGTCCCAATGCAGGTTTAGCTTCTTTCATTAACGTGCACATACATATGGCAAAGGTCAAAAAAGGTGACGCAGTAACCTGGAACTATGGAAAAGGAAAAGGCGAAGGGACCGTAGCGGAGGTTCATCAGGAAGATATAAAGCGAACTGTTCAGGGAGCTACCGTAAAACGAAAAGGCTCCGCCGATGAACCAGCTCTCGTTTTAAAGCAGGGCGACAAAAAAGTGGTGAAGTCAGCCAGTGAGGTCACTAAAAAATAACTGTTATGGCAGCAAGACACGCTGATGATGAGCAGAAGAAAGCGATAAGGGACGAATTCGATTCCGTTGTTAATATGTCGGCTTCGCAACTTGGGAAATGGCTTCAGACTGACGAATCGAAATCGGTTGGTCAGAAGAAAGATGGCGAAAGCGAGTCAATCGGTCATCAATCGGGTGAACACATTATTGACATTCTTAACAAGAAAGTTGATGACTTATCCGAAAGTGACTATACGCACATGAGCAAGGTAATCAGCTACGTCCGGCGGCACAGTGCGCAGCGTCCAGAACACGTAGCGGGCTCAAATTGGGCCTATTCATTGAAAAACTGGGGGCACGACCCCGAAAAATAACAGCGGTTGGTGGGCGTGGCTGTCCATAATAGTATGGCCCCTGCCAATGGCTTTCTGATTTACTCAACGACAGATCAATTCATCAAGTACAGTTAAATTCATTACCTAACAAAACAGAACACGTTATGAACGTAAAAGAAACCCGGGGAGAAATCCTGGATCAGTTAAATAAACTGCTCACCCGCAACCACGATGCAGAAAAAGGCTATCAGGAAGCCTCTGAGAATGTTAAAGACAACGAATTAAAAAGCTTGTTTTTAGCTCAATCGCGCCAACGGGGTGAGTTTGCTCAGGAAATTGACCGCGAAATTCGGGCCCTGGGCGGAGAGCCTGACAACGATACCAGCCTCGCTGCTGATTTGCACCGGGCGTGGATAAATATAAAATCAACCTTCTCCAGCGACGATGATAAAGCAACCGTTCAGGAATGCCATCGTGGCGACAAGGAGGCCCTGGAGGACTACAATGCTGTGCTTCAGGAAACGGACTTAGCAGCCAGTACGCGTGAACTATTGTTACGCCAAAAACAGAGCATCGATTCAGCTAATTCATCGATGGCTCGACTGGCTCAGGTAGTGTAGTGAATGGTGGGATTGGAAAGCCTGTCTCCTTTGGGGGCAGGCTTTTTTGTTTGCCCATCTGCTAAAAACAATACTATTCACAGCCAGTTAAAATAATAAGGCATGTCGAAGTAGCCTTTTATTCATCATACACGATTCTCATATGAGTAAACCATCTAAGGCAAATGATGCCTCCGAATCTATACAGTCAAAACCGGGTAGACCGTACCCACTTGGTGCTACGTACGATAATGAAGGCGTAAATTTTGCCCTTTTCAGTGAAAACGCTACCGCTGTATACCTATGCCTGTACGATACGTCTGACGCAAGCCGCCAAACAGCCTGTTTTCCTATAACGGAGCGTACGGATCTGGTCTGGCATATTTATCTGGAAGGCTTGCAGCCAGGACAACTTTATGGCTTTCGGGTGGAAGGGCCTTACGATCCACAGGGCGGCCATTTTTTCAATCCAAATAAAGTGCTGCTCGACCCATACGCCCGGGCCATTAATGCACCCATTACGCATAACAACGCCTGGCTGGGTTATAATTATAAAAAGCCCACATCCAGCGAAGAAGGTACGGACGAGTATCTGGTCATGAGCGAGGAGGATAGTGGACCAACTATGCCCAAAAGCGTGGTTGTCGACCCGGCATTTGACTGGGAAGATGATTCGCCTATTCTGACTCCTCTGCATCGCACAGTCATTTACGAGATGCATGTAAAAGGGTTCTCGCACCTGCACCCCACCATGGACGAAGCTATTCGTGGTACGTATGCAGGAGTCGGTGCGCCCGAGAGCGTTGAATACCTGAAAAAGCTGGGGATCACGGCAGTTGAGTTGCTTCCTGTTCATCAGTTTACAGACGAGAGTTACTGGGGGTACAATACCATCGGATTCTTTGCCCCCAGAATACCTATTCATCCGCCGGCATGGCAGGTCAGCAGGTAACGGAATTCAAACAGATGGTAAAAAATCTGCATAAAGCCGGTATCGAGGTTATTCTGGATGTGGTCTATAACCATACGGCCGAAGGCAATCAGCTTGGCCCTACCCTTTCGTTTAAGGGCATCGATAACCGGGTGTATTATCATCAGGTTGGCGACAAGCCAGAATACTACATGGATTATACCGGTACGGGTAATACGTTCAATCTTAGCCATCCGCGGGTGTTGCAACTGGTCATGGACAGCCTTCGCTATTGGGTCACCGATATGCACGTCGATGGATTCCGGTTTGATCTGGCTTCGGCTCTCATCCGCACAGATGAAGAATTTGGCAGTGTTTCGTCGTTTCTGGATACCGTAGCGCAGGACCCCATTCTGGCCCAAGTGAAGCTTATTGCCGAACCCTGGGACATCCACTCGTATCATGTGGGTGGCTTTCCGGTACGCTGGTCGGAATGGAATGGCAAATACCGCGATACGCTCCGGGCCTTCTGGAAAGGCGACAGCGGCAAAGCCGCCGAAACCGCCATCAGGCTTTTGGGCAGCCCCGATCTATATGCCAATGATGGCCGTTCCCCAGCCAACAGCATTAATCTAATTACGGCGCATGATGGCTTTACGCTCAATGACCTGGTCAGTTACAACGACAAGCATAACGAAGCCAATGGCGAAGATAACCGCGATGGCTCTAACGACAACTTAAGTTGGAATTGTGGGGCTGAAGGTCCTACAGACGACCCCGCTATCAATGAATTACGTGAGCGCCAGAAACGTAATTTTCTGACCACCATGCTCCTTAGCCAGGGGACGCCAATGATTGTAATGGGCGATGAATGCGGCCGAACGCAACACGGCAACAACAATGGCTATAATCAGGATAGCGAAATCAGCTGGATGGATTGGCACTGGAATGAAAAACAACAAGCTTTGTTTGAGTTTACCAGCCAGCTTACAGCGTTACGTCGCGACATTCCCCTGCTTAGCCGTCGTAAATTCTTTGGCACTGAGCAGGTGGCCTACCTGCTTCCTGAAGGGGGAGAGATGACGGATAATGACTTGCATAATCCCGAAACGCGATGCCTTGGCTTGTTCATCGACGGCTTACGGGTAGCCGAGCAAACCGAAGACGGCCAGGATATAGGCGACGAGCAACTGTTGTGGATACTAAACGCATACTGGGAAGATATCCCGTTCATGCTTCCAAAAATTGGCCGCAAAACCTCAACCTGGGAAGTAATTCTCGACACAGCTACGGGCCAGATTCACCCGGATACGGCAGCAGTTAAAGGCGGGCATCCAGTAACGGTAACCGCTTGGTCGTCGGTGCTGCTACGTGTAAAATAAAGTCTGACATACCGATTCATAAACGGCAAGACACTGGTTAATTCCAGTGTCTTGCCGTTTGTTTTTATTGCTTAAATGTCCATTCTTTCAGAACTATGGGCGATTTATGCATTTCGGAATAAAGTTCTTTATCATCCTTGAAAACCAGCTGTGCCAGTTGAAATACCTCAACATGTACACTAAACATGGATTGCTCAAATGGCCATGGGTCTACGCCCAGTGTTCCATCGGTACGTTGACGAATAAAGTAGGAGATTCCATCGGGACCGATGCTTATTTCCAGTCTACGCTCTTCGGGCGGCACCTGATCCAAGCACAAAATCAACGATAGGGCGTCGAACCATTGCAAAAAGGCATATGCATACGTAGCATCAGCTTTTGTGGCTTTGTACTGCTTTCGCCAGGCGGCCTGATTCTCGATCTGCTGATCCAGAAACGAGTCCAGCGCCTTATCTGTCCCTCGTTTTGGCTCGTACAGAAACGTAGTGTGCATCGACATCATCAATGCATTCCAGCGGCTTTTTTGCAGACCTATCTGAATGAGGTTTCGGCATTGGTCCAGTGAGTATTCCAGAATCTGAAAGTGCAGGGGGCCACCGGCTTTTGTCAGATGGTTACGTCCCTTCCAGGCGTCCTGACCATCATCATGTTCGGTTAAGGCGATCAACGTTTCTTCCCAGTGTACAGGCCGTTTATCAAGTCGCCATTGTAAAGCCAGTTGCACAGCCAGCAAACCATGCGCCTGCTGATTAATCACCTGCCAGCCCGCATCTGTTTGGGTTACAATCATATGTAGTAAATGATTGAATGATCGGGTAATAGAATGATTGAATAAGGTTTGCGCCAGCTATTCAATCATTCTATCACTCGATTATTCAATCATTAATTATAAACCTTCTCGTTCTCACCCATTTTGGGTGGATTGCCGGTGATGGCTGCGGTTGCCTGCTGAAAAAGCCGGACCATTCTACTGTCGTTTGCACTCCAGTATTCGGCCATATCCGTATGAACTTTCAGCAAAACAAGGTCCGGATCATCTTTACCTTCCGGAAACCATGCCTTTGCTATCGGATTCCATAATTCATTCACCTTAGCCCGATCGTCCAGTTCTTCAGCTCTGCCAGAAACCGATACGTAGTCAGCGTCACTTACGGACGCAAAGGACAAATTAACGCGGTGATCGTTGTTATCAATCTGGTCTACTTTCGGCGACGAACGCTTTGTAAAAAACCAGATCGAGCCATCCTCATCTACCTGAAGAGCCGCCATTGGCCGGCTTACAAGATTTCCCTGCTCATCAACCGTCGTCATCATG
The DNA here is from genome assembly GCF_045160025.1 of Spirosoma sp. KNUC1025. Taxonomy (GTDB): domain Bacteria; phylum Bacteroidota; class Bacteroidia; order Cytophagales; family Spirosomataceae; genus Spirosoma. The sequence goes on along the minus strand of NZ_CP087139.1, from coordinate 2,460,817 downwards.
GCAATACGTACATCTTCAATGATGTCCATTACTTTTTCCAACTGCCGGTTTGTTTGTGGTTTCGTTTCCATAACGTTATAAAGTTTTAGGTAAAAAACCGTAAGGCGTAAGCGGATGGCGTAAGGTAAACTCATGCCCTCCAGACTTACGCCTTACGACTCACTAAACATTAATTATAAAGCGTTTCCCGCAGGTCGATTCCGTAAAATAACGACGCTGGCGTAACCGCAGGATTTCGGTTTTCCTGTTCAGTAGGATACGCCATATCGATAATGGCGACACAACTACGAATGGTTTGCTGACAGACAGCATACAGTTGCTGGCAGCATTCCGAGTTGAATTGACTTACTTCCTGAGCGCATTTCTCACATACCTCAATACATGCCTTTGCCAGTAAGCGCGCATTTTCAGAACCTCGGACGTACAGCATGGCCAGGTTACGGCACATATCGGCGCAGTCGAGACTTAAAAAATACTACGATACCAGGTTTCGATTTCTTCGGAATTAGAGCAGTCAGTAGCGAATTCATTGCAGATGGTGGCACAACTCGTTAACGAATCGTAAATGTTTTTCTTCCAGATCATGATAAGAGCAAGGTTATTTGAGGTACTAGTATGTTCAGGCGTACTGTGCGTTTCTTAGCGACCAATCCTGTCCAGAACGTGCCCAGCGACGCGCTTCATTGACGCTGACGCTTATCACATGCTGTTTATCTAACCGGCCCTGTTCAAGGAGTTGATTAGCAATTTCAATTGCCTTTGCACGGGTGCTGGGGTTCAACGACCGCATAGCCGACGGGAAGTGAGTAACAGACCACATAGACATAGATCGAGTAAGTGTTTATAGCATACTTAATGCTTATTTTATGCCATTTCTTACCTCCCGTTTATATCTTACAACATCTGTTACGTAGTGCTTTGATTATAAGCCATTTATATACCCTAAAAACAGCATCCAGTCGCGTTGGCGAATCGATGATTCCGTGTACTTATGTAGAATTTACCTAGGCCACTGTGTAAGTTTTTACCCAGTGTATCCACAAAAAAACCAGCCTTTTCTCAGAGCTGGTTTCTCATTATTAGAAGACGTCGGTGTATACACGCTATCGCGGAAAGAAGAGCCGGAACGTAGTCCCCTGCCCCACCTGACTTTCTACTTCAATAGATCCTTTATGACTGTTGATAATATTTTGAGTTGCTGTTAGGCCTAATCCCATTCCGCCCGATTTACCCGTGAAAAATGGGTCGAACAGGCGCTGGCGGTCGGCTTCGCTGATACCGCCCCCATTGTCGCTTACTTCGACGTATACGCGTCCGTCTTCTGTACAACTTGTTCTGACCAGCAATACGCCTTTTCCTTCCTGCATCGCTTCAACAGCATTGACGAGTATATTCAGTAAGGCCGTTTTAACCTGGTCGCGGTCGAGCAGCGCATGACAATCATCGACCGCAAAATTTGTTTCGAGCCGCATTCGTTTCAACTTGATACGGTCGCTGATAAGCTGTAGGGTTTCTTTTACGACGGCGTTGAAATCCTGTTTTTTACGGTCCAGATCGCGCGGTTTAGACGAATTAAGCATCTCGGTAATGAGTTGCCCAATACGATCTACGTTCCGGCCAATGATATCCGTAAACATGGTTACGTATTCGCTATCTGTTTCCAGCTCATCTTTGAGCTGCTCCAGCGCCAGACTTAGGTTCGTCAGTGGATTACGTACCTCATGGGCAATACTGCGGGCGATTTTTCCCGTCATGGTCAGCTTTTCAGCCAGAATAAGGTCCTGCTGCGCCCGCTTTTGATCGGTAATGTCGCGTACGATTCCCTGGTACCACTCCGGTTTACCGATTATATCTTCAACCTCCCAAACGGAAATCAGGCAAATACGTTTACGACCATTTCGGTGAATCAGCGTCGTTTCGAAATCTTTGATCTGCCCATGCTCCCGAACATTAAAACGCAGATTACGGAGTTGATCGAGGTCCGTGAACAGCCGGGCGGGGTTTAGTATACGAAGCTCTTCACGGCTATACCCTAACAGACGCTCCACAGATGGGTTAGCATCCTGAAAATGAAGTTCATTATCCGTTACGAAAATGGCATCTATTGACCGCTCAAACAGGGTACGGTATTTATTTTCTTTTTGGGCTAGTTCAGCCAGTACACTAGCCTGACGCAGAGCATAGCGAATACTACGTCCCAGGAGTTGTGCATCGATACGTCCTTTTACCAGATAATCAGCCGCCCCTAATTCCAGCGCCGACTGATCGACGGTCAGATCGTCCTGCCCGGTCAATAAAATCATCGGGGCCCGGCAGCCCATCCGAAACGCTTCCTGAATCAGATCGATGCCTGTATAGGTACCCAATCGATAGTCGACCAGATAAACATCGTACTGATCGAGTTCGATAGCTGGCAAAGCCCGGTCGTAACTATCAACCCAATCGAGTTTAATCGAACTATTTTCTTTTGCCGACACTAAGGCTTTTGTCAGCAGGTAATCGTCCTCGTCGTCCTCAATGAGCAGCACGCGGATTACTTCCATTTCTTCAGCAACGTCAAGTGTAGTCGATATCATAACAGATTTATTTCGTGTTTGACGTTCAATTCGGAGGGGCCTGTTGGTGACTGACTAGTAGCCACCAGGCCGCGCCTTCCTAAAAGTGTCACACTACTAGGGCAATTTAACGGTATCCATCCAGTACGTTTTTAAAGCGCCTACAATTTCAACTAAACGATTGAAATTAAACGGCTTTGTTACAAATGAATTAACACCGAGATTATAGGTTTTAATAACATCTTCATCAGCCGATGAAGTGGTCATCACAACTACTGGCAGGCGTCGTAGTTTTGGATCGGCTTTTATTTCACTGAGTGCCTGAAAGCCATTTTTCCGTGGCATGTTCAGATCCAGAATCAACAAATTCGGCCAGGGAGCATTCTGATCGTTATAAGGTCCTTCCCGACGCAGATAATGCATCAAATCCTCTCCATCGTCAACAAACCGGATGGTTTGCATATATCCGCTTTGCCGAAGTGCTTTGTCCATAAACAAGCGATCATCTGTATCGTCATCGGCAATCAGAATAGTCATGGACGTAGGCTTCCGCTGCATAGATTGTATAGAATAAGTTACGGTATTGAGCCGACGCTAATTTCTCGCATCCGGCTCAGGTATATAAAGCAAAAGAGATTAACCGGCGATCGTAGAATAGACCGACTGGCTTCCTTCAAAATTAGTCAAAAAACACCAGACTTTATTTCGCCGATTGGCAATAAACTCACAAATCACTCACTCATATAACGGGTTTTAACGATCGTAAAAAAGCACTGGTGTCAGATTTTACTCTTTCGGACTTTTTCGATTTTCTTTTTGATGAACTGTTGGTCTTTGCCCTTGCTAAATAGTGGCCAAAAGAAATCAAGACTTTATTCAAACCTGGCTGATTCAGCTCTGAAACTGAATGATGGTTTCCACAAATTGGGGAATTTGTTACTCAGGCAATCCATTTAAAACTATTATCTACGTGGGCATTCGCAACTACGCAAACCCGTATAATACAAGAATATAAGCCCTTTATGAGCTATAATGGCAACTCTGGCACGGATTTGACATATTGTGATTAAACGACAGTCTTCATTTTCTACACTGTCATTAAGCATTTTATTCGTTATGAGAACATTCGTTAAATCCGTACTTGCTGCTACCGTTCTTACAGTAGCCCTGTTTGTTTTGAATTCATCAACTGCCCTCGCGCAGGGATCGGCTCGTGTAGGTGTGAAAGGCGGGTTGAACGCCAGTTCCCTCTTTTACGATAGCCAGGGAGCCAGTAACAAAAGCGAGCGTATTGGCTTTCACATAGGGGTATTTGCACAGGCACCCATTGGAGAATTTTTCGCCATCCAGCCCGAGTTACTTTATATGACAAAAGGGGCTTCAGCCGACTATAACCTAGTTGGGTTTACAGGAAAAAATACCTTCAAGCTGAACTACGCGGAGTTGCCAGTACTGGCTACGTTCAAACTAGGACAGGCTGTTGAGCTACAGGCAGGACCTTACGTGTCCTATCTGCTGAATTCGAACATTAATACCAATGGCGATTTTGGAACAGGTTCCAGTGCTATCAATCGCGACAACTTCAACAAAATAGATTACGGGATTGCCGGAGGCTTAAACATATATTTTGGTAAAGCCTTTATTGGAGCTCGATATGAACAGGGACTACAGCGTATCGCCAATAGTGGTGCGGCCAGTACCCTACTGGGAAATGCCAAAAACGGAGTTGGATTACTCTCCGTTGGCTTTAGTCTGAATTAACGTAAAAAGCAGAAAGGACTGAGATACGCGATCTCAGTCCTTTCTGCTTTTTACGTTCTGCCTTACAGATGTATATCGTACGCTTTGAGTTTATTGTAAAGTGTTTTACGATCGATGTTCAGAACCTCAGCCGCCTTTGTTTTATTGTAGCCGGTCTTTTCCAGCACTTTCAGGATAGCCGCTCGTTCGGCGTTTTCTGATACCGATTTAAGATTGGCGGCTGATTGGCTAAACACAGGAACACCCTGCCGGGCAGGATCATAATTGATCTGAATGTTCCCGTTTACCGTTTCATCGGCGGCAAAATACTGGGGTGAAGCAATTTCTGGCGGCAACACGTCGGCCTCTATGTAGTCGCCTTTTGTGAGCAATACCGACCGTTTCACTACGTTCTGAAGCTCCCGCAGATTGCCGTGCCAGTAGTAGTTTTTCAGTTTTTCTTTTACCTCTTCTTCAAAACCAAGTATATCCTTCTCCAACTGCTGATTGGCCGACTCAAGAAAATGTTCGGCAAAAATCATGATGTCGGCTTTCCGCTCACGCAGGGGCGAAAGGTGCATTTCAAATTCGGCAATACGGTGGTAGATATCTTCCCGGAATTTCCCCTGCCGAACGGCTTCGCGCAGGTCCTCATTTGTGGCTACTATAATGCGTACATCAACCGGGATGTCCTGGTTGCTGCCCAGCCGACGGATTTTACGCTCCTGGAGTACCCGAAGCAGTTTTATCTGGTTATCATACGACAGGTTACCAATTTCATCCAGAAAAATGGTTCCGCCATTAGCAAATTCGAAACTGCCTGCCTTATCAGACATAGCCCCCGTAAATGAGCCTTTTACGTGCCCAAATAATTCGCTGCCAGCCAAGTCTTTACTTAGTGCTCCGCAGTCAATTGCCACAAACGGTTTATCAGCCCGTTTGCTTTTCAAATGGATGGCATTCGCAACAAATTCTTTACCTGTGCCCGTTTCGCCGGTAATAATTACCGACATATCGGTTGGTGCAATCAGGTCGATATGCTCCTGCAACTGTTCGGCTACGCGGCTCTTGCCAAATATAAATCGCTTTCCGTTAGGTGCCAGTATGGCTTTAACTGAAGGTAGTTTACCAGCACTTGTTTTAGCGGCAGCCGGATTGCTCGGCGACGATGCTCCTTTCAACTGGTTCAACGACTGCGCCCGGCGCTCAAGGGCAGCTTTAATCGTATATAGTATCTCGTCGGGATATAGCGGCTTTGTTACGTAGTCATACGCACCGTGCTTTACTGTCTGTACGGCCATTCTGACATCGGAATAGCCCGTAATAATAATGACGGCTGTAGTTGGATGCATCACTTTAATTCGGCGAAGCATTTCCAGGCCGTCAATATCAGGAAGTTTAAAGTCGCAGATAACCAGCTCAAAGGCTTCCTTTCGGAGCAAAGCCAGGCCATCATCGCCCCGTTGCACCGATGCAGTTTTATAGCCCTGCTTGCTCAGAAAACGCTCTAAGAGCAGGCATATATCATGATTATCGTCAATTATCAGAATTTTTTCCATGAAGAGGAGTATACTTGCTCAGACAGCCCATTCCTCATAAACAAGTAATCAAATAACGGATGGGCCTATCGTTGGCTGCATGAACAAAGTTACTCAAACCTGAGTGGTTTGCAAAGCCATTTCTACCGACCGCCGGGTGAATGGTTTACCAATAAAATAATCCGCACCCTGTTCGGTTGCGCGTCTGCGCTCAGCCTGCCCATCGAATGCACTAATCATAATTACTTTAGCTTCGTCCTGATGCTCTTTGATAATAGGCAACAGATCGAACCCTAAACCATCCGGCAGATTCAAGTCAAGAAAAATAGCATCAAATTTCTGTGAATTTAAGCACTGCCGACCCTCTTCAATAAAATGAGCGCAGGTGGGTTGATACCCCAAGCGCCTTAATAGCCCTGATAACAACAGACATATATCTGCTTCATCATCGACGATTAGTACGCGTTTTGCTAGAGTTACGGTATTCATCACAACTGGTCTGAATTGCTGCCCCGCATTAATCCCTGTTGTTCTCACCACGGCTATTCTTAATTTTGTGTGTTATCATTACACAATAGTCATATAAAATATAGTGCCGGAAATCGCGGCCTTTCCAAAATCACGTATATATACTTAATAAAAGCCGTTAGATTAGCTACTTGCAATAAAGCTCTGGTTACTTTGCCGATACGTTTGGTCGTTAAAACAACCAGATTGTGAGCAGTTTTTCTACGGTTATTCTACAATTGTGGAATTTTTTCCACACGTTTTTGATAGAAACGGTTTCAGGATGATGGGTTCTTCATAATTTTTTATGACTATTCAGGGCTCATTTCCAAGTGAATAACCTATTCACCTTGTATAGAAACCTGATTCCAGCCAATTTGGCACAACTTTTTCTTATAAATTATTCGATTGCGAGATAACTAATTCTGATTTACTCACAACTACCATGGGAAACCTCCTTTACACGATTGCTGTTATTTTGATTATTATCTGGCTCCTGGGTTTCTTAGGAGTTCTGGGAACAGGAATAGCAAGCAGCAGCCTGATTCACATTCTGCTGGTAATTGCAGTGATTGCAATTATTTTGCGTCTGATACAGGGTCGCGGAGTGTGAGGAGAATACAGCAACTATACGTTATCAACTCTGTTGTTATATAGAACTGATAGTTTACGATATTTGTAAAAAGTGCGGCACTAGCCCACAACAATCATTTTAGGTTAAGTACAAGTTACGGTGGGTACGGAATCCCTGCGCCAAGTTGAGCGCGGGGATTTTTATATGTTAACCATCGTTACCCGTCCAGATAGGGAACGTAAAAGGTCAACTAAGGGGTCAAATGCCCATTTGGCGTAAAACATGGACGCTCCTGTAGAAAAATATCCTCAGAAGTCTACGTATTCAAACAAACATAAACTATAGTCAATACTCTTATTTACAGCAACTTAAACTGTTTTACGCAATCGTGGTACAGTATTTTCTAGTAACTTGGCATTGTTGAACATGATGTGCATTATTCACAAAAGATAAGGAACCATGAAATCACTACCAGGAATTTTAGTCGGATTAGCAGTTGGCGCAGTTGTAGGCATTCTACTGGCTCCCGAAAGTGGAAAAAAGACTCGGAAGCGAATTACGTCAGAGTCGGATTCATTTTTTAAAGATCTTCAGGACCAGTTACAGTCGGGTCTAGACAGCATCAAGAGTCAATATAATGACTATATTGACGCGGCTTCAGACAAGACACAGGACCTGGTAAGTCAGGCTAAACGGAAGGCCAAGCAGTAGGCAATCTGAAGCGATCAAAACTCACCTAAAACAAATAGAACAATGAGAAGCACACGAGATTTTCTGACCGGTATTATCACTGGTGTTGTTATCGGCCTTTTAACAGCTCCCCGCAGCGGTAAAGAAACACGCGATAAATTGACCGAAGAAGCTAACAAGCGTACAGGTGATCTGAAGGATCAGTGGGAGAAAGGGGTGTCGCAGGTTAAAGAAGGGCTGGAACAAGCCAAAACCCAGGTGAACCAGTATACCGACAAAGCTAAAGAGCAATTCAACCAGTATAAGAATCAGGCTCAGACAGCTTATAATGAGAATAAATCAGAGGTTAAAGACCAATACAATGATAAAGTTGATGAGCTTGCTGACGATGCCAAAGCTGGTGTCGACAATGCGAAATCGTCTGCTAAAGTTAACTAAGTAAAAGTACCCTCTTTTGCTTGAACACAATTATTTACTCAACGTTATTGAAAAAAACCCCTCTGCAACGACCGTTTCAGAGGGGTTTTGCATTGACTGGGGTTTAATAGTCTTTTAATTTTTGTTTAAGAGGCCTTTAACTAGCATAATTGACCTTTGCAGAGGAATTAATTTGTTATGAAAAGGTACTCACTCCATAGTTCTGATCGCACTTTCTGCAACCGGCCAACCTTTGTTAGTCATAAGTACCTAACGGGCGGGCAATCTCATTTTGTCAGTTCGGCCCAACCGCGTCGGGTCTGGAAATTAATACAACACCAATTGCTCATGGTTATAGGCAGCCTGCTTGTATCAGGAGGATTGATGAGCTGTGGTGGCAGTGCCGCTCAATCTGAAGAAAGCGCACCTACCAACGCCCGCAAGGAAACCAATCTGCTTGCCACAGCCACCTTCGATACAGCCAGGCTGGAGAAGACACAAAATGAATTGAACCTGACCGGAAAAATCACATTCAATCAGGACCAGGTCGTGAAAGTATTCCCACTAGTGGGTGGTCATATCGAAACGCTGAAGGCTGATCTGGGCGATTACGTAAAGAAAGGACAGATACTGGCTGTAATTCGGTCGGGTGATCTGGCAGACCTTGAACAGCAGGCCGTAGCCGCAAGAGGAGAATTGTCGGTGGCTCAGAAAAACATGCAGGTAACTGAAGACATGACAAAAGCCGGGTTAAGTTCTCAACGGGATTTGGTTGCCAGTAAAGAGCAACTACAGGCTGCGAAAGGCGAAGTGAACCGGGTAACTGAGCGCCGACGGATTGTGGGTGGAAACGGTTCTGTTTATTTGGTAAAAGCGCCCATGAGTGGGTTCATCGTGGAGAAGACAGCTTCGCAGGGTATGGAACTTCGCTCCGACGATCCTGAGAATCTTTTTACGGTTTCCAATCTGGATCATGTCTGGGTACTGGCCAACGTATACGAATCTGATCTGGCGAATGTGCACGAAGGTGACCCCGCCAGTATTACAACTATCTCTTATCCGGATAAAGTTTTTCATGGCAGAATCGATAAAATTTTCAACGTATTAGACCCGGATAGCAAAACCCTGAAAGTTCGTGTTACGCTCAATAACGCCGACTACCGGCTTAAACCCGAGATGTTTGCCAATGTCAGCGTTACGTATGCTGGCCATGACAAACGGACAACCATTCCGGCTAAAGCAGTTGTATTCGACCAGAACCGGAATTTTGTGGTCGCCGTCAACAAGCAGAATCAGCCGATTGTGCGCGAAGTGAATATCTATAAAACCATTGGCCCGAAAACGTACTTAACTGATGGTCTTGCCCCCGGCGATCGGGTTGTCACAACCAACCAGTTGTTAATCTACAACGCTCTGGGAAATTAGTCAGCTAAGAAACAGCTATTGATCTCAAAACAAATCGGTTGGTAATGACAGAAACCCAATCTCTGTCATTACCAACCGATTTGTACTTTAAAGCTCTTATTTTTTCGTTACACGGATCGAAATACGACGATTTTGCGCGCGTCCTTCTTCTGTATCGTTTGACGCAACAGGATGCGCCTGTCCGTAGCCTTCTGCTTCCAGACGCCCTTTATCGATACCCATTTTCTCCAACTCAACACGTACTGAATTCGCCCGGTCCTGCGAGAGTTTGAGGTTACTGGCGGCATTACCCGTATTGTCCGTATAGCCGCCAAGTTTTACGTTTACGTTCGGGTAGGCTTTCAGTACTTCTGAAATATTTTTCAGTTGCTCCTGTGATTCGGGCTTGAGCGTAGCGCTGTTTGTTTCAAACGTAAGCCGGTCAAAATCGAACCAGGTCTCTTTATCAACGGCCTTGTCGCTCTTGATAAAGCCTAACAGCTTATTCTCAATACCGAACTCAGGAATGTTCAGCTCAATACCATTGGTCAGTTTCTGAATGCTAAACTCACCCAGTTTTGCGTTGGGCGTGCTGACTTTGTTATTATCAGCTGCAGTCGATTCTTCCAGCGGAACTTCTGTACCCGCGGCTTCTTTCCCTTCCAGGTTATATCCCGGCGTTTCGGATGACTGAACAGCGATATACGGCGCAATAACAAGCGACACAATCGACATGAGTTTAATCAGAATGTTCATGGATGGGCCGGACGTATCCTTGAAAGGGTCACCAACCGTATCGCCCGTTACCGACGCTTTGTGCGGCTCCGACTTTTTATAATACATTTGACCGTTTATCTCGACGCCTTTCTCGAAAGATTTTTTGGCATTATCCCAGGCACCACCAGCGTTGTTCTGGAAAATACCCATCAATACGCCCGACACCGTTACGCCTGCCAGCAAACCACCCAGTACTTCAGGTCCGAAAATAAACCCAACGATAACCGGAACCGACAAGGCAATAGCACCCGGCAGAACCATCTCGCGAATGGAAGCCTGCGTCGAAATCGCTACGCATTTATCGTATTCGGGCTTGCCTGTTCCTTCCAGAATACCGGGAATTTCGCGGAACTGGCGACGTACTTCTTCCACCATTTTCATAGCGGCCCGGCCTACAGCAGCGATGGCTAGAGACGAGAAGATGAACGGAATCATGGCGCCGACAAACAGCCCGGACAATACGTCGGCTTTGTAAATATCGATGGCCGAAATACCAGAAATACCGACAAAGGCCGCAAAAAGAGCTAGCGCCGTTAAAGCGGCCGAAGCGATAGCAAACCCTTTCCCGGTTGCGGCTGTGGTGTTACCAACCGCATCCAGAATATCCGTACGCCCCCGTACTTCTTCGGGTAAGTAGCTCATTTCGGCAATACCACCCGCATTATCGGCAATTGGCCCGAACGCATCAATCGCCAGCTGCATGGCCGTGGTTGCCATCATACCAGCGGCCGAAATAGCTACGCCATACAAACCAGCAAAATGGTAGGACGTATAAATACCAGCAGCCAGTACCAGAATCGGTAGCACCGTCGATTCCATCCCCACTGATAAACCACCGATGATATTGGTAGCGGCTCCCGTTGCCGACTGCCGGATAATAGACAAGACCGGCCGACGGCCCATAGCGGTATAATACTCCGTGATGGTCGACATCAGCGCACCAACAATAAGTCCAGTTAGGATTGCGTAAAACACATCCATGCGGGTAAATTCAACGCCCCGGATTTCCATGGTCGTATCGGGCAGTACGGCGCCTACCAGAAAAAACGATGCAACAACCGTCAGAATGATTGAGCCCCAGTTGCCCAGATTAAGTGCTCCCTGTACACTCCCGTTGTCGTCTTTGACACGTACCAGATAACAGGCCAGAATCGAGAAAATCAGACCCATACCGGCAATCAGTATCGGCAGTACAATCGGCGCATGCCCTACAATGTCCGCATCAGCCGGAATACGTATTTCGCGACCCAGTACCATCGTAGCCAGAATAGTTGCTACGTAGGAGCCAAAAAGGTCAGCACCCATACCCGCTACGTCGCCCACGTTATCTCCTACGTTATCAGCAATGGTTGCGGGGTTGCGCGGATCATCTTCAGGAATACCAGCCTCCACTTTACCTACCAGATCGGCGCCAACGTCGGCCGCTTTTGTATAAATCCCCCCGCCTACACGGGCAAACAACGCTATCGATTCAGCACCAAGCGAAAAGCCCGCCAGTACTTCGAGTGTTTTCTCCATGGGCAATCCATTTACATCCCCATTAGGACCGACGTATAGATTGTAGAGAATAATGAATAGCACGCTTAGTCCTAATACGGCCAGGCCCGCTACGCCGATGCCCATCACGGAACCACCTGTAAATGACACTTCCAGAGCACGGGTAAGACTGGTACGTGCCGCCTGAGCAGTACGTACGTTGGCTTTGGTGGCAATTTTCATACCGATATAGCCTGCCAGTGCCGACGTAAAGGCACCAAACGCAAAAGCAATACCGATAACCCACGATGAGTTTTCAACCTGAGCGCCCGCAAAGGATAGCAGCGCAGCGACAATTATTCCGAAAACGATAAGAACGCGCCACTCGGCTTTGAGGAAAGCAATGGCTCCATCAGCAATGTAGCCTGCAATTTCCTGCATTCGGGCGTCGCCAGCATCCTGCCGCGAAACCCAAACGAATTTGGCGAACATTACCGCCAATCCCACCAATCCCAGAAAGGGGACGATGTAAAGACTATTATTCATGCGATTAAGTTAAAGGTTTAAAAAAACGAATTCTCGCAAAGATAAAATTGGACACTGCATAACCAACGGGGCGCAACACCTTTTGTTGACTTTTTTCGTGGATAATTGCGGTTTTTTGAGGAAAATGTTCAGCTGACTCCTGCAAATCAGCGTTCGACTTGGAAGTGTTGCAAGGACGATGTAGGTTGAAAAGACAAACTAGCTTAGCAGGCTATTTTGCCCGTTCAGCCCACTCTCTTCCTCGCTGTTATGAATCTGATCCGCTTTCCCAATTTACTAAAAACGGCCACTTTCGGCTTGACTCTCAGCGCATTTGCAGCTACGCAACTCTACGCGCACAAAGCTGACTCGCTACAGGTAACCGTAACGCAGGGCACCAATATGGCTGCCGATCTGTCGCCCGATAAAACGCAGATCGCCATAGATTTACAGGGTACGATCTGGCTAGTTCCGGTTGCCGGTGGTGTAGCCCGACCAATCACCGATGCGCTGGGTGATTGTCGTCAGCCGTGCTGGTCGCCGGATGGTCAACAGATTGTGTTTCATGCCTTTTGGGATGGGCGCTATCATCTATGGGTCGTGTCGAAGAATGGGGGTGTACCCCGGCAGCTAACCAATGGTGTTTATGATGATCGCGAACCACACTGGTCGCCGGATGGCAAGCGGATCGTGTTTGCTTCAGACCGTGGCGGTAATTATGATATCTGGCAACTCACCCTGGCCGATAGCAGCCTTTCGCAACTGACCCATGATTCGGGAAATGATTTCAATCCGATGTTTTCGCCCGATGGCAAACAGGTAGCTTTCGTTTCGGACCGCACCGATGCACCCGGTCTTTACGTACTCACACCCGGAAGCACTGAAAAAATAGTTTTGCCTTCCAGCTCCAAACTCACGGGTCCCAGCTGGCAACCTGATGGTTCGCACCTGTTCTGTACGGCCTTGACCAATTCGCAGAGTGGTTTGGCGGCTGTATCGCTAACGACTGGCAAACTGCACATGCTTACAGAAGTGGAAGAGGATGTATTCCCGTTTCGGGTAAGCTGGCTGACCGGTAACGAGTACCTATATACGGCCGACGGGCAGCTGAAACGGAAAAAGACGGGCAGCACAACGGCACAGTCAATCCCTTTTCAGGCTACCGTTACGTTATCCAGAAACTTATATACCCGCAGAACCTACGATTTCGACAGTCAACATCCGCATCCGGTTCGCGGCATAAAAGGTGCCGCGATTTCGCCCGATGGAAATCAAATTGCCTTTGCCGCCCTGGGCGATTTGTGGCTATTACCCAAAGGCACTAAAACCCCTCAGCGACTGACCAAAGGTCCTACCATGGAAGTTGACCCCAACTGGTCGCCCGACGGTACAAAGCTGGCGTATACATCCGACCGTAACGGCAATATGGATGTCTGGGTGCGTGACCTGAAAACCGGCGAAGACAAACTACTGAACGATATGGCCGATGACCTGCACTTCCCGACCTGGTCGCCGGATGGCAGTAAAATTGCCTTTTATCAGAGTGATCCGCGCAATGCCTGGGGACGCAGTACGTTGTTCATCACCGACGTTACGTACACGGCTGATGTTACGTCGCCTAAAACGCTAAAAGTACACGAATCCGTCTTTGTACCGAGTCAGGCTACCTGGTCCGCTGATAGTAGGACAATTGCCGTATCGGCTCTTCACCCTACTCTTCCCGCTATCGGGAAGGCGTTAGTGAGATTCTGCTGATTTCGCTGGATGGTAAGAATGATCGATATGTAACGCCCACGCCTGCTCATAGCCTTGCTACCCGAGGTCAGAACGGCCCTGTATGGTCGCCGGATGGTACAAAAATGGCGTACGTACTGGATGGTTTGCTTTGGCTGACCGATGTAACCCCCGACGGTACGATGGGCGGCACGCCCCGCCAGTTGACCACTGAGCAGTCGGACACGCCTACCTGGACAGCGGACTCTAAAAGCCTGCTTTATCTAGCGACCGACACCCTGAAACAGTTTTATCTGGCCGACGGACACACAGAAATCGTTCCGATGGACCTGACCTGGCAGATTAATCAGCCGACTGGGCAGCTGGTCATTCACGCCGGGCGGCTGTTTGACGGACGTTCCAGTACGTACCGCCAGAATGTTGACATTCTGATCGAAGGCCATCGGATCAAATCCATTGTACCGCATCAGGTTGGCAGGCTGGATAGTAAAATTATCGACGCATCGAACAAAACCATCATTCCTGGTTTGTTTGAAATGCACACGCACCAGCACGCTATGGTTGGCGAAAAAATTGGGCGGTTGTGGCTTTCATTCGGTATTACGTCCATACGCGAAACCGGCGCTGACCCCTATGATGCTCTTGAACGGAAAGAATCCTGGGCCAGTGGTACACGGCCAGGGCCACGTCAGTTTTTTACCGGCGGGCTGACGGATGGAACCCGAATCTATTACGGAGCTGCTACCAGCATCAACTCAGACGAGCAGCTCGACCGCGAACTCAACCGCTCGGTACGACTGGGCTACGATCTGATCAAGACATATGTTCGCATGCCTGATGCAATCCAGCAACGCATTACGGCTTTCGCTCATGCACACGGTATGCCCGTGTCGTCGCACGAAATTTTTCCGGCCATGCGCTACGATGTCGACGCCGTCGAACACATCGGCGGGACAAGTCGACGCGGTTACTCTCCCAAAATAACAGCCATGAATCGCAGTTATCAGGACGTAATTCAGCTGATAGCCAAGTCAGGCATGAACATTACTCCAACGGCTTCGCTGCAGGGCGGATTTTCGGTGATGGCCGCTAAACAACCAGGTTTGTACGAAAACCGCCAATACCGTACGTTTTATTCCGAAGAGTATAACAACGCTCTGCAGGTCAGTGCTGCTCAGTATGCAAAAATAAGTCCCGGTTACCTGACCAACTTCGGAAATCTTCAGAAGGGCATTAAAGCCCTAATGGATGCGGGTGCTCACGTAACGACCGGCACCGACAGCCCGTTTGTTCCGTATGGACTAAGCCTGCATACCGAGCTTCAGTCTTTTGTGGGGGCAGGACTAACACCCTACCAGGCGTTACGTTCAGCTACCCTTTGGGCCGCTGAAGCCGTCGGTGTCAGCAACGATTTAGGTTCTGTCGAGCCGGGTAAACTGGCCGATATGGTCATCATAAATGGTGACCCACTAACAAATATCAACGACGCGCTGAATGTGGAGCAGGTGATCCGTAATGGGGAAGTTTTCACGATAGACCAACTGCTCACACGGCCTTAATTACTGTTCTTTATGCTTTCGCTGATTATTATTTACCTGCAACATCCATTATCCGATGCAGTTGAGTGACGCCATAGCCCTTATTCAAACACCCAGGCTCATTTCGGCAAAACCCGTAAAGTGGGCCGATTTAGGCTGCGGTTCGGGTTTGTTTACGCGTGCCTTAGCCAGCTTTCTGCCCTCTGGCAGCACAGTGTATGCCGTCGATACGATTCAGCTTGCAATAGCCGATTTCAAAAACGACACAGGGGTTTCTGTCGAGATAGTACGTCAGGATTTTGTTCGGGATGACTGGTCTTTTGCTACGCTCGATGGTATACTGATGGCTAATTCTCTGCATTACGTCGAGGATAAACTGGCATTCTTCCAAAAAGCGAACCGTTACCTGAGTGAGACTGGCTGTTTCCTACTGGTTGAGTATGATACCGATGTTCCCAATCCCTGGGTGCCCTACCCGCTTAGCTATTCGGCGCTTCAGCAACTGGTAACGCAGGCTGGGTACGCATCCGTCGAAAAGCTTCACGAAAAGCCCTCTCTATACGGTCGGGCCAATTTATACGCTTCCTATATAAGCCGCTTATAACCAGACTTATTCTGAATTCAATTGATTCTAGAATCGTCACTTGCCTGTTTTCAATCGCCCTAACCTGGTTGGCAGATTAGGGCGATATTTTTTAGTTGATTCTGCTCATTTCTGCTATTGAGTAGTATTTCTCGCTAAGCCAGAATCAAAAAATACAATTTATTCTATTCATTTTTTAATTTAACATAAATAATTCTGACTTTTTAAAAATTCTTAAAATATTATTTTGATATATACTTCATGATGATAGTTTTGTAAAGAACTTGCATTTCTTAACCAAACTAAATTCTATGAAGCAATCATTACTGATGAGTCTGCTATTTGTGAGCTTCAGCTACTCAATCGTCTGGGGACAGGGGCGAAAAGTCAGCGGTACCGTATCGGCTGATGAAGGAGCAGGAGGATTTGCTGGCACAACCGTAGTTGTGAAAGGAACAACCATCGGTACCGTCACCGATTCGAAGGGTGAGTATAGCCTTAACGTACCCGCTTCGGGAACAACGCTGATTTTCTCTGCGGTTGGTATGCAAACAATTGAGGAAGTCATTGGCGGACGTAGCGTGATTGATGTTACGTTAAAGAGTGACACAAAGCAGTTGTCCGAAATTATTGTAACGGCCCTTGGCATTAAAGAAGAACGCGACAAATTCGCGTCGTCGGTTTCGACGGTTGAAGGAAAAAACATTGCTAAATCGGGCGAAACCAGCCTTCTGACGGGCCTAAGCGGCAAAGCGTCGGGAGTTGTCATCACCCGCAACGGGGGCGATCCGGGCGCAGGGGCGTATATCCAGATTCGGGGTCAGAACACCATCAACGGGAATGCCCAGCCGCTGTTTATCATCGACGGCATTCCGGTCAGCAACTCCAGCGATAATTACGGAACAGCAGCCGGTAATGGTATCGTACAGCAATCGCGTATCAACGACATTAACCCCGAAGACATTGAAAGCATGGAAGTGCTCAAAGGTGCGTCGGCAGCGGCTCTCTGGGGTACACGGGCGGCCAACGGGGTAATTGTTATCACCACGAAAAAAGGAAAGGATACGAAAGGCAAGGTGAATATCACCTTCAAATCGACGGTATCGTTCGATGAAGTCAATAAAAACCACAAACTGCAAACGACCTACGGACAAGGTTCCGGGGGGCTGTATCAGCAAGGCAGCCGGAACACATTCGGCGATCTGATTGCTGACCGAAAAGGCGGAGACGATACGTACATCACCGACCCAAGCGCTGCTGGTTATCAGGGCTTTGTTACGTTTCCGGATGGCACAAAACGGTACGCAATTGCAGCTGGTACGGCCACCAATCCGCACGGTGGCAAAAACTCCCGGCAAACCTACGACCATACCAAAGACGTGTTCCAGACAGGTCACTTCACTGACAACAACATCAGTTTCAGTGGTGGTAATGCCCGCTCTAATTTCCTGTTGAGTTATTCAAACCTGAATCAGGATGGGGTCGTGCAAAAATTCAGTACGTATCAGCGAAACACAGCACGTATTAATGCAACCAGCCAATTTACCGACTGGCTTCGGGCATCGGCCAATGTTGGCTATACCAAGAGCTATTCTACCCGGGTCCAGCAGGGCGACAACCTCGACGGTATTATTCTGGGTGGCTTCCGGACGCCCGGCGATTTCGACAACAGTTACTACACTGGCATTTATACCAACAAAGCCGGGCAGACGTTCAACAACGCGCACGTTTCTTACCGAAATCCGCTGGGTATCGACCAGAACACGATCTATGCGAACCCCATCTGGAACATCAATAACAACCGTAACACAACGGATGTGGACCGGATCACGGGCACCGCTGAGTTAGGGATTATACCAACTTCCTGGCTGAGCATTACCGGCCGGGCGGGTCTCGATAATTACATTGACAAACGGCTGGAGCGATTCGCCCGTAACTCAGGCTCGTTCGGTACAGGTTTGTTATCGAAAAACTGGATCACAGAGAAGCAGTTCAATACAGACTTTTTTGCGAATGCCAGCAAAACATTCAGCAACAAGTTTAGCGGGTCCTTCCTGCTAGGCGTCAACTACAACAGTCGCCGGAAAGAGTACGTAAGCGATCAGATCACCAACTTTATCGTACCGAACGCGCCGGATATTCTGACCAACGCCCTGAACTCGAACAGCGCCATCAGCAACTACACCTCCCTGATCCGGACGTATGCTTACTACGCTCAGGCCGAAGTACAGGCGTACGACATGCTGTTTCTGACCCTGACCGGACGGAACGAAAGTGCGTCAACGTTTGGCTCCAAAACCAATAGCAGCTTCTTCTTTCCTTCGGCAGCACTGGCCTGGCAGTTTACCAAGCTGAAAGGATTCGAGAACAGCCCTGTGCTTAGCTTCGGTAAACTGCGCATGACCTGGGGACAAGTGGGTATTCAGCCACAACCCTACCAGAATTTCACTACGTTCTCGCCAGCGGCTTACACCGATGCCTATGCCGGCGGCCTGAAGTCGGCGAGTGCTTTGTATGGGGGCGGCTATGTACGTAGCACAACCGCAGGAAATGACTTCCTGCGCCCGGAACGGAAAACCGAAACCGAGCTTGGGGTTGACCTTCGCTTCCTCAATAACCGGATTACGTTCTCAGCCACTGCCTATGACAACACAACGGAGGATGTTATTCTGTCGCTGAACGTACCCAACGAAACCGGCTATACAGTTCGGAACGTTAATGCGGCCAAACTATCGAACAAAGGGCTTGAGTTTGAGGGAGGAGCCGATATTATAACCTTCGGCGACTTTAAATGGAACCTGTCGGCCAACTTTTCCCTGAACCGAAACAAGGTAATCTCGCTGGCAGGCGCAGCGGCACAAACCTTGCCGGATAGTTATCAGCAGAATGCATCGCTGATTGAAGGCCAGCCTTTTGGCGTGTTCTACTCCACAGATTTCCGGAAAGATGAGTCCGGCAAATACATCCTGGACGCCAATGGATTTCCACAAGGAGGTACCGGCAATGAAATAATTGGCGATCCTAATCCAAAATGGCGAGGTGGTCTGGGCAGTACGTTCAGCTACAAAGGTCTTTCGCTCTCGGTACTCTTCGACCGGGTTGCAGGCAACGACTTCTACAATGGTACCCGGGGTGCGCTCTACAGCTTTGGCGTTCACGCCGATCAGGGCGGTACAGCCATCGCACCGGCTGGTGGCATCAAAGATGTTAACGGAAATCTGATTGCAGCAGGCACTGCCTTCCAAGGACAGATCAAAGATTTTGGGGCTGGACCGGTAGCCCTGAATCAGGCCTGGTATCAGGGTCGGGGTACGTCGTTCAATTCGGCTTCGTATAAGCAGTTTATTGAAGACGGGAGTTCAACCCGTTTGCGGGAAATTACGCTCAACTACAGTCTGCGAAGCGAAGGGTTCCGGCGGCTAACGCACTTATCGTCGGTCGATTTTAGCCTTACCGGCCGGAATCTGGTGCTCTGGACAAACTACACGGGCACCGATCCAGAGGTGAATATTACGGGGGCGGGGCTTTCGCGCGGTCAGGACTGGTTTACGAACCCCAACACGCGCTCGCTTCTTTTCTCGCTGAAAATCACGTACTAACCCGTCCACAGCTTTGGCTCAGGGAGTTACTCAGGCGCTATCCATTGCGCTGAAAGCCGTGAGCCGGAGCTGTCAACCGTAAACTTCTTTATATCATGAGAAAAACAGTCATCCATAAGCTTTTTGCCTCCTTACTGGCGGTGTCGCTGCTAAGCGGCTGCAATGATCTGTTCAACGATGCGAATATTCAGAGCAACCCCAATGCAGTCACGGATGTCGACATTGCTACGTTGTTGTCGGGTACCCTGGTCGGTGTTACGATGCTGCACGAGGACACGGATGTACGTATTGCCGCCATCTGGGCCGGTCAGCTCAACGGATTGAGCCGTCAGCATCAGGGGTATGCGGAATATATCGTATCGGCGCAGAATTTTTCCTGGAGTCCGCTTTACCCAGCTGCGAGCCAGGCCCGGCTCATCCAGACCAAAGCAGATGTGGTTGGCGACAAATGGACAAAGGGCGTTGGCCAGGTTCTGGAAGCTCTGCTGATTGCGAAAGCCACGTCGCTGTATGGCGATGTTCCCTATAGCCAGGCATTCGACGATGTCAAATACCCGACGCCGGTGTTTGATAAACAGGCTGATGTGTATGCAGCCCTGCAAACCACGCTGGACAATGCCATTCTGAACCTGTCGGCACCAAGCGGTCTGGCGTTTTCTGCGCAGGATTTTATTTACAAAGGGGACGTATCGAAGTGGAAAGCCGCAGCTTATACGCTCAAAGCCAGATTGTATTTACACCTGGGCAATTATGCCAAAGCGGCTGAAAGTGCTACGCTGGGCATCAGCAGTACGGCGGGCGACGCGCTGGCACCGCATGGTGCCAGCCAGGGTATCGACTACAATCAGAACTACGATTTCTTTCGGGTTAACCGCCCCGGCGATACGGGTTTCGATGGCGCTTACCTGCCTACTCTGATGCAGTCGCGAATTAAGTCGGCCAACACAAAAACGGACGAAACAGCGCTGTATAACCACTACTTTAAAATTGGCGTTATTGGCACAGGTACGCTCGACCCTAACGTAGTTGACGGTGCTTTCACGTCGAATGCGCCACACCCGATTCTTACGTACTACGAAAATCAGCTCATTCTGGCCGAAGCGCAGGCCCGGCTTGGCGATACGGCGAAAGCACTGGTAGCGCTGAATTCCGTTCGGGCAGGATTGGCAACGGGTACGATCAACGGCAAAACGATGTCGGCAACCGGCCGCAAGTACGATGCCTACGTACTGGATGATTTCGGCCCCAGCGGATTAGCAAACCCCAACAAGGCGGCTACCGTGCAGTTGGCTCTGCTCTACGAAATTATTGTTCAGCGGTACACCTTCCTGCTGATGCAATATGAGGCTTTCAATGATGTTCGACGCCTGGAAAAAGCAACGCCGGTTGTGCAGTTGACGATTCCGCTCTACTCGGGCAGCAAGAAACCAGAACGGTTCATTTATCCACAGGGCGAAGTCAATACCAATCCTAACGTACCCAAACCGCTGGCTGACCAGTTTCAAAAAATCCCGATTTACCAATAGTCCAATTTGTTGTTAGGTAACGTAGAGCAAAAGGCTGTCCCGCTGTCGGATAGCCTTTTCTTATTCTTTAAGTTGTAACTTTGTTCACTGACCTATAATCATACTTCGGCCTGTGTCTTTCCCAAAATTCCTGTCGGCTTTCGTAGTTGGATGCGTAGTTGCATCAACGATTTTCGCTCAAGTTCCCTATGGCCCCATCAAGCCTACGCCCGCTGGCGAAATCCTGTCAAATCTTAAAAAACTGAACGTACTCGGTACTGTGCTATACGTAGCGGCCCACCCCGACGACGAGAACACGCTCCTGCTGGCATATATGGCGAAGGAACGGCTGGTTCGAACGGGCTACCTGGCGCTGACGCGGGGCGATGGTGGACAGAACCTCATCGGCCCGGAGCAGGGCGAAAATATTGGGGTAATCCGAACGCAGGAACTTCTGGCCGCCCGACGTATCGATGGACCGGATCAGTTTTTCAGTCGGGCTTATGATTTTGGCTTCTCGAAATCGACGGATGAGGCCGTTCGTACGTGGGGGCAGGAGAAAGTCCTGGCCGACGTCGTCTGGATGATTCGTAACTATCAGCCCGATGTGATTATCACCCGCTTTCCGCCCGATGCCCGCGCCGGTCACGGACACCATAGCGCATCGGGATTTCTGGCCGAAGAAGCCTTCAAAATTTCAAATGACCCGACAAAATTCCCCGAGCAACTGACCTACGTAAAGCCCTGGCAGGCCAAACGTATTTTATGGAATGTGTTCATCCCCGGTGCGTTTTTGAGCAACAAACGACCCGAAGAAGCGGGCAATCTGATTGGTATCGAAACGGGCCTGTATAATCCATTGCTCGGTAAATCATATGGAGAAATAGCGTCGGAAAGTCGCAGCCAGCACAAAAGCCAGGGTTTTGGCGTATCGGCCAACCGGGGTGCCCGCGTCGATTATCTGCTATTGAAAGGCGGAGACCCAGTTCAGAAAGACCCGCTCGACGGCGTGGACATAAGCTGGAAGCGCGTAAAAGGAAGCGATGCGGTTCAGGCGCAGGTAACGCAGCTCATCAGTAATTTCCGGACCGACCAACCGGGAGCGTCTGTACAGGCGCTGGTTCAGTTGTACGGCGCAATCAGTCAGCTCGACACAACCAGTCTGTACGTTAAAGCCAAGCGGCAGGAAGTACAAACTTTGATTCAGCAGTGCCTGGGGTTATATTTTGAAACGAATCCCGCTACGTTCGCAGCCACACCCGGCGCAACGATTGCGTTATCGACAAACATCGTTAGTCGTGTCGATGCGCCCGTTACGCTGGAAAGCGTTCATTACTCGACCGGTAAGGATTCAACGCTTAATCTGTCGCTCAAACCCAATGACGTAGTGATTCTGCCAACAAGGGTGACCATTCCGGCTAATCAGAAAATCTCTCAACCGTACTGGCTTGAAAAGCCCATCATCAAAGGGATGTTTCAGATTGATAACCAGCAACTGATCGGGCTCCCCGAAAGTCCACCAGCCCTGACGGCCAGCTACACATTCCTGATCAACGGACAGCGGTTTACGTATACACGTCCGGTGGTGTATAAGTCGACCGACCCGGTGGATGGGGAAATCTATCGTCCGTTTATCATCCAGCCCGACGTTACGGCCAATCTGACGGAACGGGTCTACGTATTCGCTGACAACACGCCCAAAACAGCCGAAATTGTGGTGAAAGCGGGTCGGGCCAACGTAGCGGGAACCCTGAGCGTGGAAGTCCCGGCTGGCTGGATGATTGAACCGAAATCACGGCCATTTTCTTTAACGAATAAAGACGATGAGCAGCGGGCTACGTTTACGATTACGCCGACTGGACAGGCTAAAGATGGTAAGTTACAGGCTGTCATGACCACCCAAACGGGTACGTTTACGACTGCCCTACGGCAAATAGCTTATAAGCACATTCCAACCCAAACGCTGTTCCCTCCAGCCGAAGCCAAACTCGTGAAACTGGACGTAAAGGTGACCGCCAAAAATATCGGATACATTGTTGGCGCTGGCGACGAAGTTCCCGCTGCTTTGCAGCAAATGGGTTGCCACGTTACGTTGCTAGGGCCTGCTCAGTTGAACGGAAATCTGGGCGTATATGATGCCATTGTCGTAGGAGTACGGGCCTACAATACCAACGATTATATGGGGATCTACCAGCCTAAGCTGATGGACTATGTAAAAAACGGCGGTACCATGATTGTTCAGTACGTAACGCCGGGCGGATCGGGCTTTATTCAGAACGGATTGAAAGTGAGTCAGTTTGGCCCGTACCCATTTAAAGTCGTCAACGAGCGCGTAACGGAAGAAGACGCTCCCATGACGTTCATTAACCCGCAGCATCGACTACTCAACTACCCCAACAAAATCACGGAAGCTGATTTCAGCGGCTGGATTCAGGAGCGGGGCATCTACTTCGCTCAGGATTGGGATAAAGCGTACGAGCCTATTTTCTCGTCTCACGACCAGAACGAAGCGCCTAAACAGGGTAGTCTGATTTATGCCAAATACGGCAAAGGGCATTTTATGTATACCGGCCTGGTGTTCTTCCGTGAATTACCGGCTGGCGTACCGGGTGCCTATCGGTTATTCGCCAATCTGATTTCGGTGGGAAGCAACCCAGCAGCCTCAGTGTCAGGCTCGCAAACCCGGCATTAGGCAGCCTTGTCAAATGTTTATTGTGCTAACAGTTTCGTCGTGCTGTCGGGTTTAAGAACCCGACAGCGTAAGGTTTCTTAAAACCTATTACCATTGATATACGAGGTTTTGAGAAACCTCTTTCTGTCAGGTTCTCAAAACTGACAGCACAGCAAGAACCAGACAGCACAGCTACATCGGAAGCGGCATCCGCCAGTGGTGGTGTCGGGTTCTTAAACCCGACACAGCGAGGTTTCTTAAAACCTCCTGTAACATTACCTTTCCGTCAGCTCTTCCAACCTCCAGAACGTCTGTTTGCCTTTTTGTTTAGCCTGATTCATCATCTCATCGGCTCCAGCAGAGGGGCCGCCGATACGTAGCACCGCGTCGCAATGATCGATAAGTTGTACGGCTACAGGGTGGAAGATCTCGTTGAAAATAGTGTCGCCAAGTTGGGTTGATCCGGCTGTTTGGATAAGCGGCAGGGCGATCCACTCGCCACAAATGGGCGTGT
Source organism: Spirosoma sp. KNUC1025 (assembly GCF_045160025.1). Lineage (GTDB taxonomy): Bacteria > Bacteroidota > Bacteroidia > Cytophagales > Spirosomataceae > Spirosoma. The sequence continues at coordinate 2,436,470 of NZ_CP087139.1, read as the reverse complement.
GCCCTTTGCGGTAGACTGCCAAAGCCGCATCCTCCATATTGTGCATGTTTTGGGCAATCAGGCTGAGATCGTCGTTGGTGTTTGAGCGATATGGTCCGGCTATGAGAATCAGCATGTTAGTTCTGAGAGCAGGTTAGTTGTTTCAGCCGCAGATGCTGTAATAACATAATCGTTTTGCCATCCATAATTTCGCCCCGTTCCATCATCGCCAGTGCCTCACTAACAGGAAGCTCCAGAATATCTATTTCCTCTTCCTCGATCCCACCGCCCGCGTTACGTTCGGTATCAGCGGTATATTCAGCCAGGTAGAAAAACAACTTTTCGGTTACGGAACCGGGGCTCATATAGGCTTCCATCACCTTTTGCACAGACTGAATCCGATAGCCGGTTTCTTCCTCTGTTTCACGGATGATTGCCGTTTCCGGATCATCATTGTCGAGCAGACCCGCACAGGCTTCAATCAACATACCATTGAGGTTGCCATTCACAAAGGTTGGCAATCGAAACTGCCGGGTTAGAATGACGGTATCAGCTTGCGGATTATGAAGCAGAATCGTAGCGCCGTTACCCCGATCATAGGCTTCACGCTGCTGGGTAGCCCATTGGCCGTTCTTGCCGAGGTAATTGAACGTGAATCGTTTCAGTACGTACCAGTTGTCAGAAAGCAGTTTCTCCTCCGTTATTTGCACTCGTTCATTAATCATCTGTTCAAATTTGTTTATTTTTGTTTATTTTTGAACAAACTAACTGAATTCAGCATGAATTTCCAAAATCGGAAGCGGCTTATTGTGCAAACGGTCGAAGAACGTGGCTCGGTGGAGGTCAGTGACCTGGCTGATTTATTGCAAACGTCGGAGATGACCGTCCGGCGCGATCTGGTTCAGCTATCGGCAATGGGGCTTGTCTACCGAACGCGCGGGGGAGCCATGAAGGTGAGTTTAGCAACAGATACTCACCGGTTTGCGAATAAAACAGCCGTTAATGCTGAACGTAAAGATTACATCTGCCAACTAGCGGCCAACGAAATTCAGGAAGGAGACATCATCTTTATGGACTGCGGCAGCACCGTGTTTCGACTTTGTCAATTCATTCGCAACAAACGGATTACGGTTGTTACAAACTCACTGCCGGTGGTAGCAGAATTGCTGTCGTCGGATGTATCGATCAATTTAGTGGGGGGCGAGGTCGATAAAGAACGACAGGCGGTACACGGACTTATTGCCGAAGAACATCTGGCTCGGTATCGGGCAAACCGGGCGTTTATTGGCATCGATGGTATTTCGCTTCAAAACGGTTTAAGCGCCAACAGCGAGAAGGAAGCCAGCATTACACTGGCCATTTCCCGACAAAGCGAGAAAGTTTATCTGCTCTGCGATTCATCGAAATTAGAAACCGACAAATACCTCTATTTTGCGCCCCTAAGCCTGTTCGACGTATTGATTACAGACAAAGAAGCTAACCCCGAACTGGTTGACGCTTACCGACGGGCAGGCGTTACGTTGATGAATTAAACCCATGTGGCAAATCTGGATTGATACCGGCGGCACCTTCACCGATGGACTGGCGCTCGACCCGAATGATACGTTGCACCGAACCAAAGTTCTGAGCAGCAGTCGGCTTCGCGGTCAGTTGATTGATGAAAAACTGGTTGCGCCCTGGCTCACGGCCCCCATTTTTGACGGTTATCAGATACGTATCGTCGATACAGACGAGGTATTTACGATAGAATCGTTACACACAGACGGTACGCTGGTAGTCAATAACGTGCTTGCAAAAAGTCCGCTACGTACTGTCGAGCTTTTTACCGGCGAAGAAGCACCTGTTTTAGCGGCCCGGCTATTGACCCATACACCTTTAAATCAGCCGTTTCCACCGCTGGAAATGCGGTTGGGAACAACAAAAGGCACCAATGCTTTACTTGAGCGTAAAGGCGGACGTGTTACGTTACTCGTCACAAAAGGGTTTAAAGATTTGCTCAAAATCGGGACGCAGCAACGGCCAAACCTGTTTCAATTAGCCATTCCGCCCGCTGAGGTTCTGTACGACAATGTACTGGAAGTTGATGAACGCATTGCCGCCGACGGCCATTTGCTGACACCCTTATCCGACGATACGATGGCTACGTTGCTCGATTCGCTCCGGCTAATCAAGCCCGATGCAGTTGCCGTTTCCTTCCTGAATGCCTATAAAAATCCTGGTCACGAACAGCGAGTCCGTGATGCGCTGACCGAAGCCGGTTTTGCTTACGTAACGACTTCGTCGGACGTATCGACGGCCCCGCAGTACGTATCGCGCACGCAGACCGCCGTGGTCGACGCCTACCTCACCCCTGTTATGCGATCCTATCTGGATAACGTGCAGCAGCAGTTGGGCGACCGTTCGCTACGTATCATGACCAGCTCCGGTGGACTGGTTCGTGCCGACCTGTTTCAGCCGAAAGATAGCTTGCTGAGTGGTCCGGCGGGGGGCGTTATTGGTGCCGCTGCCGTTAGTAACGACCAACCCGTTTTGACGCTCGATATGGGCGGTACCAGCACGGACGTCGCCCGGATTCACGGCCGCCGTAAATTCGGCGGCCAACTACAGCAATCACTGGATTATCGGTTTTCTACCAAAATTGGGCCGTTCGATCTTCAGCTTCCTTCTCTGGCAATCGAGACGGTAGCAGCCGGTGGTGGTTCCGTATGCTGGTTCGAGCGGCACGGCGCGACACTCGAAGGAGCTTCGCAGGCGGGTAGTGCATCGGGGCAGTTACGTGTGGGACCACAAAGCGCGGGTGCGAATCCCGGCCCGGCCTGCTATGGGGCGGGTGGCCCACTGACCATTACCGACGTGAATTTGCTGCTGGGTAAGCTTCATCCAAAACAGTTTGGCATTCCGGTTTTTCTGGAAAAAGCCCAGGCCGCTTTGGATGCCGTTGTTCAACAGATTGAAGCTCAAACGGGGAATAAACCTAACCCGGTGGAGTTGTTACGTGGTTTTGAGCGTATTGCCAATGAAACAATGGCCGGCGCGATTCGGAAGATTTCAGTATCCCGTGGGTTCGACCCAAAGGATTACAGCCTGCTGGTTTTTGGCGGTGCGGGCGGACTACACGGCTGCGCCATTGCCCGTTTGCTGGGTATGGAGCAACTGATTCTCCCTTTCGACGGTGGACTGCTGAGCGCATACGGTATTGGACAGGCGCAGATTGAGCGGATGGCTTCACGGTCGGTGTTACGTCCTTTATCAGACGTTAGCGATGAGCTTACACCAATGTCTGACGAATTAATCCATAAAGCAACGCAAATACTCCGGCAGGATGTGGGAGATGGTTCACCCGTTGTGACGAAATCAGCCTCTGTATTCCTGCGTCTGTCGGGCCAGGAAGCAGCAGTAGAGATACCTTTTACCAACCAACTGGAAGGCACTTTTCGAGAGAAATACCAACATCTTTATGGTCACTTTCCGGAAAACCGTCCCATTGAAGTCGAAAGTATCCGCGTCATTGTCAGCACGGTACGTAGCGAAATCACCTTTAGCGATTCACCCGTTACGCATCGTCACGCCGTTCCAGACTTCGAGACTGATCGTTACCCGGCTTACGACTGGACGCAGATGCAGGAAGGCGATACGTTCCGGGGTCCGGCACTACTGCTGAACACGACCTCCTCTGCGTTTATCGAACCCGGCTGGCGACTCGTTATTCAGGCGAACAGAAATGCGCTGGTCGATTACGTTGCCGATGTTGAGGACGATCTCCACAGTTCTGAAACAACGGATCAGCAAACAAGTGATGTCATTCAACTCGAACTGTTCACCCAACGGTTTCGGGCTATTGCCGAAGAAATGGGCGCGCAATTGCAGCGAACGGCCTTTTCCGTCAACGTAAAAGAACGGCTCGATTTCTCCTGTGCGCTGCTCGACACCCATGCGGAATTGGTTGCCAATGCGCCCCATATTCCGGTGCATCTGGGCAGTCTGGGCATTTGTGCGCGTCTGGTGCTGGAAAAACTATCTCTAAAACCGGGCGACGTAATCATTACCAATCACCCTAACTACGGCGGCTCGCACCTGCCTGACGTTACGTTGCTCAGTGGTGTGTTTACGGACGACGAACGTAACGGCGCTTCCCAACTGATTGGTTACGTGATCAACCGGGCGCACCATGCGGAAATTGGTGGTAAGGTACCTGGTTCGATGCCACCGGATGCGATAAATCTGACGGAAGAAGGTGTTGTTCTGGAGCCTCAATACGTAGTGAAAGAAGGCGTTTTCCAATGGGATGCAGGTTTGGAAGATCGTTTTATCAACGCCCCCTACCCTACCCGCGCCCTGGCCGAAAACCGGGCCGATATCGAAGCTGCTCTGGCTTCGTTACGGGCGGGCGAAACAGCCTTGCAGCATCTCGTCCGACAGTATGGGCTGACAACCACGCATCAATACATGTCACGCCTGCAACAGTCAGCAACCGCTGCGATTGGTGCAATTCTGCAACCGCTAAACGGTCAGACATTTCAGGCGGAGGAATCGCTCGACGACGGGCACACGATCCGGGTAAAAATGGCCGTAAACGATGGCCGCATTACGTTTGATTTTACGGGTACGTCGGGTGTTCACCCCAATAATCTCAACGCCAATATTTCGATTTTGTATAGCGCCGTTCTATACGTACTGCGCCTGTGGTGCGCAAAGGATATTCCGCTCAACGAGGGCCTGATGGCACCCGTTACGTTTATTCTGCCCGAATCATCCTTTCTGAACCCAGTTTTCCCAGAAAATCCGGCCGAATGCCCAGCGGTGGTTGGGGGCAATACTGAAGTTAGTCAGCGGCTAGTCGATACGTTACTGAAAGCCCTCGGACTGGCCGCCTGTAGTCAGGGAACGATGAATAATTTTCTGTTTGGCAAGTCGGCTCGGACCGGCGTACCGGCGACACCGGGGGCATTCGGTTACTACGAAACCATTGGCGGGGGTGCTGGAGCAACGGACGGCGCGGCTGGCCGGTCGGCAGTGCACCAGCACATGACCAACACTAAACTCACCGATCCCGAAGAACTGGAACGGCGCTACCCGGTACGTCTGCATGAGTTTGGCATCCGTTCCGAATCGGGAGGCTCAGGAAAGTGGCCTGGGGGCGACGGCATCGTCCGTGAAGTAGAATTTCTGGAACCGGTTCAGACGACCCTGCTAAGTCAGCATCGTGTGGTGGCTCCTTATGGCCTAAACGGAGGGAATTCCGGCGCAACGGGCCGCCAAACGCTGATTTTTCCAGACGGACGGACCGAAGACTTACCCGGCATTTTCACCCGCGCTATGCGGGCGGGTGAGCGAATACGAATTGAAACACCGGGTGGCGGTGGGGTAGGCGAAAACAGAGAATAACTTTATGAAATGAAGGACCTGCCTGCTCGTTCTCAAAGCGACATTAATTCACCTGTTTATGCGCTCAACGTGTTTATTGATTTCATTCGCGTTACTGCTCCTGATTCAAACAGGCACTACGTATGCACAACCGACTAATGGGTATAAAGACTTTATCCTCTCGGGAAAGAACGTCATTTTACTAACTAAAACAGGTGAGTTGAAACGTATTGACGTAGCATCTGGCGAGCCCGGTTCATCCATTGATACCGATGTTCCCATTGTGGCGTTGAGTGCCGATCGTCAGGGGAATATTGTTGCAGGTGATACGAATCATCAAATCAAGTCATACGATACAAAGTTAAAAACCTGGCATCACCTGGCTCCTTATACCAATAAGCTGATCCATATTGTTTTTAACAGCCAGAATCAATGCTTTTTGATAACCAGTAAAGGTATTGTTGATGTAGCGAGTCAGGCTGTTTATTTCCCGGATTCGTCGCTATCCAGGAATAACCAGATACGTCTTAAAAACCGCTGGTTTGAGTCACCCGTGTGTTTTGTTGACCATCAGGATAAGCTCTGGCTTGGATTCAATTATGGCGAATGGGGGGGCGATGTTTTTGTTTTCGACACCCGAAAACGGGCCTTTGCTCCGCTGCAGACGGATAGTCTGAAGATGACAACGAATCCGGTCAATGGCTTTTGCGAAGATCAGCAAAGCGTTTACATGGCGGGGGGCGTATCGCACATGTTTCTGACTCACGGCAGTATTATCAGGTTTACCGATGGCGTTGCTACGTCTGTTTTACAATCCAAAGATCGGGAAACGGAGGTAGAGATGGTCTTCGACGATCCGAAAACGGGTACCAAACAGAAAAGGATCGGAAAGACCTGGCGCGGTGGTCATCAAATTGGCCCCATCGCCTATAACCCTGCCAATAAGCAGCTTTATTTTTATTCTCAGAATGGCTTTTTCAGCGGTAGCCCAAATGCTGATTTATCGGATATAAAGCAATGGGAAACTATCCTGAAACCAGCCCTCAGCCGGACCGGAGGAAGCCCTCATGCGGCTGGGCTATCGATAAACGTACGAAAGATGCTGTTTACGGCCAACGGTACGTTACTGTTCCTGTCGGAACGGGAAGGCATCGGTGTTTACGACGGGAAAAAGCTACGCTTCGTTCGCTGACTAAGATGGATCATTGTACTCGCCTTGACGCGCACTATCGCCAGTTAGTGGAGTAAGCAAACAAATCTCGTGGCTTTTAAGAATACGCTAACATTCGATACGTATGCCCGCCACCCGTCGTCAATTCCTGACATCGCTAACAGCCGCTACTGGAACTGCCTTTTTATCTGACATTGAGCCCGTTCAGGCTAATATCGTGGCTAAGGAATGGCCTATTTCGTGCAATGTCTATACCTGGAATACGTTTTATGGGCGGGAGAAAAAACAATGGATGGCCGATCCGGATACGTCACTGTCGGAGTACGTCAAAACGGGACTCACGGCTTATGAACCGTCGTTTACTAATGCCGATGAAGTCAAAAAGCTCGCTCCATATCTGGCTAAGTATAAATTGGCCATGCCGTCGCTCTACGTAAACAGTTCGCTTCACAAAGCCGACGAAGCGCAGAAATCCATCGAATCTGCAGTGACCATTGCCGACGCAGCAAAATCACTTGGAGCCCGGATTATTGTCACGAACCCCAACCCCATCAAGTGGGGGAGCGAGGACGACAAAACCGACGCCGACTTAATCGAGCAAGCCAAAAACCTTGACCGGCTGGGAGCCGCGTTACGTCAACGCGGCATTACGTTAGCCTACCATACACACGCCCCCGAACATCGGCAGGCAGCCCGCGAATTTCACCACATGCTCCTGGCCACCGATCCCAAAAACGTATCGCTTTGTCTGGATGCCCACTGGGTTTATCGTGGTTCCGGCAATTCGCAGGTGGCCTTGTTCGACGTAGTGAAATTATATGGCAAACGCATTGTGGAGGTCCACATCCGGCAATCCAGAAATGGTATCTGGCAGGAAACCTTTGGCGATGGCGACATTGACTATCGACGCCTGGCCACCGATTTAAAATCCCTGAACGTTCGCCCGTTGCTGGTTCTGGAGCAATGCCTGGAAAAGGGCTCTCCGAATACGATCGGCCCTGTTGAAGCCCATAAGCAGGATTTACAGTACACACGTGACGTTTTTGCGGGCTTGGTATAAGACCTGGCGATGAGGTAGCAGCAGTCGAATAGACATTGATTCAGACGGCTACCCCATTTATACACTTATAGAACAAAGCGGCCTAAGCGTGGTTAATGATGAACCAACTCCGGAAATCCGGCGCGTTGACTTATCATTAATTTTAAACTCGCGTTATAGTTATGCAACCCAACATTGGCCTCGAAAAAGATGTCCTCAAACAGGACAACGTATTACTAAACGACTTCCTGTCTGATCTACACGTGTTGTACATCAAAACCCGCAAATACCACTGGAACGTCGCAGGGCCGAATTTTATGGAGTACCATAAATTTTTCGAAAAGCAGTATAAGGCCATCGAAGCAGAAATTGATGAAGTGGCTGAACGCATACGTCAATTAGGCGGCACCCCATTGGCAACTATGGCTGAATTCATTCACAACACCAGTCTGAAAGAAGATTCAGGTAAGCCCAAAGACACGGCCGAGATGTTCAAAAATCTGCTGGCCGATCATGAACAGGTAGTTCGGGAGCTACGTGAGGATGTAGAAAAGTGTGATGACGAATTGAAAGATGCGGGTACAGCCGATTTTCTGACAGGCTTAATGGAAGCTCATGAAGCGATGGCCTGGATGTTGCGAAAATACCTGTCTTAACGGTGAAAAGGTTCGCTTTCCAGTAGACGTAGCAGGTCTGCAAAAGAGCGTATAAATTGACGTAGTAACACAGCCAGAATACCCTGAACTCAGATAAAGTTGGGGTATCCTGGCTGTGTTCGTTTAGCGGACATTGGTTGGGTTTGTACCCACAGCGCTGCTAACACATTGACTTGCGTCGGCCAGATACGTTTTATTAAGCAATTGAGGCTAATCTGGTGCCCGTTCGGAAAAGCACCATGCCGTCAGTGATCGAATCTTTCGACTAAAGTTATTATTATTTCTATTGGCTGTAAGCATTAATAGATATATAAAATACTATTCATATATAGACTTAAATTATAAAATTTCAACAGATAGAAAACAAATACATCCATTTAAATAAATGAAAACTTACGTACCTAATTAGCGCACGATTAGCCAATTTATCATAATTATCGATACATATTTGCTACTAAAACAATAATACGTATACTATTTTATATACTACAATTTTCAATATAATGCTCTATATATAAATTTTTTTAAAATATTATGTTACTTATCTAAATCCCCTTAGTCCCAAGAATAAATTAAAACATACTAGCTGGCCAGCTACCGGAACGAGTATGGTCTCTTATCAATGCTCTACACAAAATTGATAAGATGGCGATAGCTCGTGTACACATGTTTTGATTTAAATGTGTCACAAACACACGTACCAGCATGATCCATGCTGGATTTGCCCGTCGAGTTAGTGTGTGCGTGTATCCATCTTACCAGTAAAACCATTCTGTCGGCGGGTGTCAACTCCGTTTTCAGAAAGGCGACTCAACACTCAGGAAATCAACTCAACTCATACTAACCACCTAACTAATCTATCACCAAAGAGTATGCATCAATTATTTACCGCAACAAAACCAACGTATAAGAGTCTATATATCAGGCTATTTTACGTTATTCTGCTGACTTTACTGCTTGGAAACATTCCGTTTGCCAACGCCCAGAACGGGTACATTTACATACATAACAAAACTCTGAATGAAGAGTCCAGTGTGAATTTTCCGTTTACACTGACTGGTGGACCGACTACAGTTCCGGCCTTTACTTTAAACGATCAGCCTGACAACATAGCGCCTGTTGATTTAGGGGCCGATCGGGCCGGTGGGTTATGGGCAGCAGCGGATGGCAATGGATTATATTTTCGCCCGTCTAACAGCTCGACCTGGACCCAGAAGGTAAGCGGCACCGTGCAACGCGTTGATGGTGGGGCAGCGGGTACATGTTATTATATACTCGCCAATTCCGTTTATTATTTTAACGGTTCAAGTTCAACCCTGATTGGCAAGCCAGGGGGGCAAGATGCAGCCGATATTGCCAGCAATGGTACGTATACGGTCGTCACCACAACCAGCGGACTGCTGTATAGAGTCAATACGAGCACGTTTACAGCCGTAACCATGCCTACGGGTGTACGGGCAACGTACGTTGATGTAGACGTAGCGGGCAATGTGTATCTCCGGGAGAAATCAACCAGTACGAATGCAAACCGGATTTCAAAATTGACGTCAGCCGGTGCATTAACAGCTTATGCTTCCGGTGGTTTATTCAGCACCGGCGATCTGGCTGTATCGGATGACGCAAGTGTTCTTCTCCAGGAATCTCAGTTTGGCGGCTTTTTTACGGCTTATCGCTACAATAGCAGTAGCAACACATGGGTATTAGAACCCGAATCAAGAGGAATGAACGCTCTAACAGGAGGCCCCGGTGGGCAAATGTGGGGCGTTTTTGCGCTTAGTGGCAAACCCAATACTATTCTTACCCGTACGTATACGGGCACGGGCCCAAGTGGTGCCACATCCGCCTTCTGGATTGATGACGAACGTGTGGGCACAAATACGCCGGACAATTCGATACTGATCCCGGTGGCATCGGGAAACTACTCGCTGGCGGAGACCATTCCGACGGGCTGGGACGTAACCGGCATAACGATTTATGACCCGAGCGGCAATTCGACAGCCAACGTAGCTAACGGTACGGCCGTGATTAAGGTAGCAGCGGGAGAAGTCGTTCATGTCGTCATGGAGAATACGCTGTTTCAGGTCACCACAGTGGCTTCAAACTGCGGAGATACGTTTACCGAAACATTTGGTACGGGTGCAGTGGGCAGTGTTGGATCGCCCCTTACGGGTCTTACCTCCTATCACCAGGCCACATCCGTCCGGCAGGTTCAGGACGGCGAATACACCATCGTCAGCCGATCGCAGGATTCCGGTTACGGGACCATGTTCGATCATACAAGTGGCGATGGCACCGGCCGAATGCTAATGGTTAATGCCTCCTATGCCAAAGACATTTTTTATATCCGACAATTCACCGGCATGGTCATCGGGGCCAGTTATGACCTTAGCATCTGGGCCGGTAGCATAACGGGTGGTCTCGATCCCCATATCAGTATGGAGGTCTATAATGATGCTGACAATTCGTTGTTAGCCTCTACCACTACGGGCGATGTCACCACAGACAATACATGGCTCAACTTTCACCTGCCTTTTACACCAACCACTCCCAATATCTACATTGTTCTGCGCAATTTAAATATTGGGGGTGACGGCAACGATCTGGTGATTGATGACATTTCGTTTGGTCTGACCTGCGACCACGGCGATGCACCAGCCAGCTATGGTACGACCAATGCGAACCTAGGTGTCGGACATATTATTACGCCTACTCTGACCATTGGTACTACCGTTGATCAGGAACCAGATGGCATTTCAGGCACTACGGCCCTTGGCGATGACCAGAACGGCACTGACGATGAAGATGGCGTGGCTTCTTTTCCCGCCCTGAATGTCAGCACGACCAGTTATGATCTGACTGTAGCCGTAAACAATAAGCTTAGTAAGGAGGCCACCCTATCGGGCTGGATCGACTTCAACCGCAACGGTACGTTTGACGCAAACGAGCGGGCTCAGGTGGTGGTACCCAAAAATACGACAAGCGTAATTCTGCACTGGACAGGGCTCAGCGGGCTTTCAGCAGGCGTTACGTATGCCCGCCTTCGCATTGCCACGCTAGCGTCAGATGTAGATTTGCCGACAGGTGCAGCCGATGATGGGGAAGTCGAAGATTACACGCTGAACATAAGCCTGAATATAAGTGGTACGGTCTATAATGATGCCAATGGCCTGAGCGACAATACCGTATCCGGCACAGGCACCAATGCCGGTGGCCTGAATGCCATATTATTTGATAACACAACTGGTAAGGTAGCCGCTACTACACCTGTTGCTGCGAATGGCACCTATAGCTTTACGGCCACGGCCGGTGATGGTTATACGGTTTATGTCACCTCCAATACGGCAACTGTAGGCTCCACAACGATCCCAACGATTACTTTACCAACGGGCTGGGTCAATACGGGTGAGTACTCAGGTACCGGTGCCGGCAATGATGGCACGGTGAATGGTATACTGCCTCTGGGCACCGTAAACACATCTGTGTCTACGGCTAACTTTGGTATCGAACAACTGCCGACGCCGGGTAAGGGGGCTAATACAGTTGGTAACAATGGCGGTACAAGCCCAGTAACGGTTCCCGCGAATACGTTCACGAATACCACGCTCAGCAGCGATGTAAGTCCGGGTACGGTAACCAGCATTCGTATTACGGCTTTCCCAACCAACACGACCAGCTTGACCATCAACGGCACGATTTACACCTCGCTACCCACGGGCGGTATTACGGTGCCCACCGATGGCAGCGGCAATCCGACGGTAGCGATCGCGGTAGACCCCGCCAACGACAGCAATCCGGTGGTAATCACCTTTGTAGCCGTGGACAATGCCGGGAAAGAGTCGACCACAACCGGTACGGCCACCATCAATTTCTTACCGGCTATTACTGTCTCGGGTAAGGTATGGGATGATGCCGATGGCTCTCTGAGTCAAAACGGTTCGGAGACAGGCACTAACGCCGGGGGACCGCTCTACGTCAATCTGGTCAATGCCAGCAACACAGTAGTCGCTTCGGTGAGCGTAGCCGCTGATGGCAGCTACGCCTTAAGTGGGGTGCCCACTAACGTAACGGGTTATAAGCTCGTGCTGGCCAGCAGCGCCACGGCTACCACACCGGGGACGCTGCCTACCGGCTGGGTCAACACCGGTGAGAATGTCGGAGCCAGTAACACCGCTTCACAAGGCAGTACCTTGGGCCTGATTGAGTTGACCACGGGTACGTCCGCCATCACCAATCAGAATTTTGGTATTGAAAAACTACCTTCCGCAGGTAGCGGTAGCAACACAGTGGTCAACGCCGGGGGTACTTCGCCCGTAACAGTAGCGGCCAATACCTTTACCAATGGGGGCAGCAGTACCGATACCGCTCCGGGTAGTGTGACAGCCATTCGCGTGACCGCTTTCCCCAGTAACGCAACGAGTTTAACCATCAACGGCAGTGTCTATACCGCTTCCTCACCCGAGTTTAGCGGAGCAACACCAGCGGGCGTGGTCGTCCCCACCGATGGCAATGGCAACCCCACGGTAGCGATCGCCGTCGACCCCACCAACGACGCCAATCCGGTAAGCATCCCCTTCAAGGCTGTTGATAATGCCGGCCAGGAATCGACCAATACTGGTACAGCCGTAATTAGTTCAACGCTGGTATTCACCATCGCTGGCACCGTATTTGACGATGCCAATGGCCAAACGGATAACACCGTCAACGGAATCGCTGTCAATGGGCCTACCCTGCCGGTCTATGTAAGTCTGGTCAGCAGTGGTACTATCGTAGCCACTCTGCCCGTGACCGCTGCGGGTAGCTACACCTTCACCGGTGTGTCGGCTGGTACGTACTCGGTGGTACTGACAACTAATCCATCAGGTAGCACGACGCCTGACTTGCCGATCAACTGGCTCAACACGGCGGAGAACCTGGGCACAGGCAGCGGCAGCGATGGTACAGCCGACGGTGTCCTGACCCTAACAGTAGCTGCCAGTTCAATTACCGATGCCAATTTTGGGATCGAGCAATTACCAACAGCGACGTCAACTACGCTGGCTTCCCAGCCTAATCCAGGCGGTACGTTGCCCATCGTGGTCCCACCGGCTTCCTTCACCGGCACCGACCCCGACGGCACCGTAGCGAGTGTAATCTACACGGGCTTCCCTACAGAGGTGACCAGTATGACCATTAACGGCACGGCCTACACGGCGGCTAGTTTCCCCCAGCGGGCGTAACAGCAACAGTGGGCAGCCCCGTCAGTGTCGACCCAACCGATGCGGTCACCTCCGTGGTGATCCCCTTCCAGGTCGTTGATAATGCGGGCAAAACCAGCCCAAATACCGCCACGGTGACTCTTCCTCTATCGACGCCGTTAACCCTGAGCGGTACGGTCTTCAACGATGCGGATGGGGGCACCATTGATGGCACGGCTACCAACGTAATAGCTGGCAATACGTTCTACGTCAGTATCATGGACCCCACCACGGGCAATGTGATCTCGACCACAGCGGTAGCCAGTGATGGTACATACAGTTTACCGGTTAACCCGAATACAAGCTATCAGGTGGTATTGAGTACAGCGCCCCAAACGGTCGGCTCACCCGTTTCGGCGACGCTGCTGACGGGAGCCGCCCACACGGCTGAGGGAACAGCGCCCACGGGGGATGGTACGCCAGACGGTCAGACAGGCGTAAGCGTAGTGACCACGTCGGTAACGGGAGTCAATTTTGGCATCGATCCGCTGCCCACCCCAGGGAGTGGTTCGGCCACAGTGGCTAATGCCAGTGTAGTTTCTGCCGTCACTGTACCACCAACGGCCTTTACCAGCACGAGCCCAAGTACGGACACGGCCCCAGGGAGCGTAACGGCTATTCATGTGACGAGCTTTCCCACGAACGTTACGAGCCTGACTATCAATGGGACTGTCTATACCTCTCTGCCAGTGGGCGGTATCGTTGTGCCCACTAACAGCAGTGGAGCGCCAACGGTACCGATTCTGATGGACCCCACCAACGATGCCAACCCAGTGGTGTTTACCTTCACTGCCATCGACAATGCGGGGAAAGAGTCCACCACAACGGGAACAGCTACATTAAATTTCACGGGTGTGCCTGACCTGACGCCCATCATCTATGCCCGTCCATCGACCACCTACAACACCACTACCATTTCAGTAGTAGTTGATGTCTTCGAGCTAAAGAACGTATCGACCTCAGGATTGATTACTGTCAAAGTCAATAAAGATCCTAAGATCAGCCTAAGCTTCACGGGCTCGGCTACGTCAGTCGGTGGTCGATCCGTAAGCAACAGTGCATGGAGTTTTGACGGGACCTTAGATGATGATTATTACGTATTGACCACTACGCAGGTCATCGCAGGGGGCAACGTGCTCTCCTTTGGGCTGAATGGTACGCTGACACCGGGAGCTACGTCGGGCACGCTCACCTTGACGACGGTAATTGACGGAGGCAGTGGTGGTGAGATGAAGATCAATAACAACACCGATGCCGATAAAATTGACTTCTTCCAGCAATAGGTGATACGTAACGAGCCCGAATGCTGAGTTATAAAAGATGAATTAAAGGCGGTATAGCGTTTCAGCGACGCTGTTATTGCTTACATTCATCATTTATAATTCAGCATTCATCATTTTAACTCGTGCCCAAATCCCTTTCGCTTCGTTCTGGTCTTGGTAGTGTATTATTCTGGTCCGTCATATCGGCTGCATTTATTGGTCCGGGTTCCGTTACAGCCTGTGCCATAGCCGGATCAAAATTCGGATTGCAACTCCTCTGGGTACTTACGTTTGCTACGTTAGGCACTGTCTGGTTGCAGGAAGCAGCTGCCCGTATTACCATCGCTACCGGCCGCGATCTTGGTCAGGTCATTACCCATACCTATACCGGAGCCAAAGGACGCTGGGTCGCCTGGACCTTATTTCTGGCTATCTTCCTGGGGTGCGCGGCTTATCAGGCGGGTAATATTCTGGGGGCCGTATCGGGTCTTGCACTCCTGACCCGATTGCCTGTACCAACGCTGACTGTTGGGGTTGGGCTCGTGTGTATTGTCCTGCTATGGATTGGCTCGACTCAAAACCTGGCCAACTTTTTGGGCATTAGTGTTTTTGCCATGGGCGGGGCGTTTGTATACGTAGCGTTTGGTGCTCCCGTTACACCTGTTGAATTAACAAAAGCGCTGATCGTACCTACTATTCCATCCGGCTCACTGTTGCTTGTCAACAGCCTGATTGGTACAACGATCGTCCCCTATAATCTGTTTTTCGGATCGAGTATTGTGCCCGCCGGGGATTCGGCTGGGCAATCACTTAGTGAAATGCGGCTGGGCATTTGGGTGGCGGTCGTACTTGGCGGGATTATTTCGGTTGTATTGCTGCTGGCGGGGCTGCTTATTCCTGAAGATTTTTCCTACCCACACATGGCTCAGGTTTTAACGGACCGCCTGGGCACCTGGGCAGGTTCGCTGTTTGCCTTCGGCCTCTTTGCCGCCGGATTTGCCTCTTCGCTTACGGCTCCACTGGCAGCTGCCGTCACGGCGGGAAGTTTGTTGGGCGTTCGTAAAAATTCCCCGACTTATCGTGCTATCTGGCTCGTGGTTATGGCTACTGGCCTGACCTTCGGCCTGTTGAACGTAACGCCAATTCCGGTCATTGTCGCCGTTCAGGCTATAAATGGCATTCTACTACCCTTCGTTACAGTATTTTTATTTCTTGCCGTCAATAACCGGGCGCTTCTGGGCGATACGTATCGTAACTCGCTGGGGCAGAACGTAGCCATGGGGTTTGTTGTTATCGTAACCGCCGTTCTAGGGCTTTGGAATGTCTGGCTGGCGTTCCAATAACGCCAGGAGCGGGGAACATCGAGCAGGACTTTTACAATCCCTGCCCCATACGCCCCGCTCCATGCTCCTGGCACCTTGCTCCTCGCCTATTTCTTCTTACGTAGCTGTTTATTCTGCTGTTCCAATCGCTCAATACGTTTCTGCTGAGCAATCAGGTGAAGCGTTAATTCTTCGTTCTTTTTCACCAGCGTAGCCAGCAACGTTGTCAGTTCGACACCCTGCTTTACCATTTCGTCGGCGCTCGGAATACCTGGTAAATGCTTATGCTCCTGAACGTATTGTTCTACCTCGGCCAAGGGCTGCAACCGATAGGCAGGCGCAAATACGTAATCGGCCCATTGATTTTTCGACACAGGCTGCACCTGCATGGCCATTGTTGATAGCCGTCCGGCAAGCATTACGTCACCTTTGTCGTTCACCGTCAGAAATTTACTGGTCGTCGCTTCTGATGCCGGTGAACTCGCCGTCATGTTAGTGAGCCGTAGCCCGCTGCGACCATCTGTACCGGCCGTCAGTTCCAGCCGATTCTGAGGTGTTGAGGTACCGATTCCAACGTTGACATTGTTTCCCAACACCAGGGCGTTGCTGCTCATCACACGGGCATTGGCTCCAATGGCTGTTGCGTTCGACAAGCCAGCACCAACACCGACAGCGTTCGCCCCCAACAGCGTATTGCTGCTGCCGTCGGTACCATCGAATCCGGCATTTGGGCCAATGATAAGATTCTGATTACCGCGCAAATTACGTTGTCCGGCATTGTAGCCAATAAATACGTTGTCGCTCCCATCCGTGTTAAGCTTACCCGCTTCAAACCCAACGAATGTGTTATGACTGCCCACCGTATTGGGAGAACCCGCTTTATAGCCGAAATACGTGTTGTAGGAGCCAGTCGTATTGCCTTGTCCAGCCTGACTGCCCATAAACGTATTGAACGTACCACCCATAACGGCACTCGTACTCTGGCCAATAAAGAGGTTCGTTGTGCCGTTCACCGACTGAAAGCTAACGACTTGATTATCAGGTGTTACAATCTGACTTTGTGCAAAACTCCTTACAAATAGGCCCAATGTCAGAATGGCCACATTGATCGTAAAAAATTTCATATTCGAGATGGATATGGAGATGACGAGTAAATATAGGATTTTTTGTTACCGCGTTGATACGTAAAGTACCAGAATAATGCACATTCAGACTGATAGGGTCGTATTTTGGCGGTGAGGTCAACAACACCAATTCATTAAGGCGTTACTATTCTGCTCTAACTCCTCCGGCAACATTTTAACCCGCTTTTACGCTTCGTCAACAGACCTCATCGCTCACAAAAAAGTAAACTCAATAGTAAGCGGCACTGAAGAAAGTGCAATGTCCCGAAGCGGAGAAGAAATAAAAACTACAGTCAATTTATTCTCCGGCTAAGTCCAGTCTATATTACTGAATTTTATTGCTGTTAATGAACAATAACACACCTGGCACAAAGCCGCATTATCAACTATTAGATGGCCTTCGGGGAGTAGCCGCTATTATCGTGGTCTTCTTTCACATAACCGAGCCGCTTGCCAGCAGCCACCTTGACAATATTGTAAACCATGGGTACCTGGCCGTTGATTTTTCTTTCTTCTGTCCGGCTTTGTCATTGGGTATGCCTACGACGACCGATGGGACAAATTAACCATCGGCGGCTTTCTTCGGCGCCGGTTCGAGCGACTGCAACCGCTCGTTGTCCTGGGCATGACGCTCGGCGCTATAGGTTTTTACTTTACCGACTCAACGATATGGCCCCTTATTCATACTGTTCCTGTCTGGAAGCCGATCGTCGTTATGCTGATCGGCTATACGCTTCTACCCGTACCCCTTTCTATGGACATCCGAGGCTGGCAGGAAATGCATCCGCTCAATAGCGTTTGCTGGTCCTTGTTTTTCGAGTATATCGTAAATATTCTTTACGCGCTGGGTCTACGGAAATTATCGAATAAAACCCTGGCTTGTTTTGTCGTACTAGCCGGTGCCGTGCTTTTGCAGTTTGCGGTTACTAACCCAAACGGAGACGTTACCGGCGGCTGGACGCTCAATGCTGAACACATGCGCATTGGACTAATACGTGCCTTATTTCCGTTTTTCGCCGGTTTGCTATTACTGCGGGTATCGCGGCCTGCCTCTATCAAACATGCGTTCTTATGGAGTAGCCTGCTGGTTGCCGTTGTTTTGCTGATGCCAAGAATAGGCGGTGCAGACCATCGTTGGATGAATGGTTTATACGAAGCGTTTTGCATCATTATAGTCTTTCCACTCATTGTCTATGTCGGTGCCAGTGGTATGATACGTAGTCAGACGGAAGCTAAAAATTGTCAATTCCTCGGCAATCTTTCGTATCCGTTATACATGACGCATTATGTGCTGGTCTATTTTTACGTAGCCTGGATAAGCAATCACCGCGGCATTACGTTATGGCAGGCCTGGCCCTATGCCCTGCTCACCTTTTCAGGCGCTATCGTGTTGGCCTATACCAGTTTAACACTGTATGATGAACCCGTGAAAGCCTGGTTGCGAAAAAAGCTGAAATAGCGCAGGAGCGGGGTAATACACAGTCTAGGAAACTCGAAATAAGCAGTCGTCCAAACTGATTTTGCTCAGCGACTCAATCGAATAAAGTGTCGGCCGAAACGACAAATTGGCTCGTGTTGATAAAATCAACTAACTTTTAAAGAGGGCTGCGCTTTGGTGGAACAATAGTTTCGGCTTGAGCGTCTCTATACTAGCCACCCTCTGTTTGAGCGTATGACTCGCCGACAACATTTTATTATTATCCTGATTTTAGGGACGCTCTCTACCATCAGCCCGTTTTCTATCGACATGTATTTGCCGGGCTTTCCAGCTATTGCTAAAGACCTGCACACGTCTATCGCTCAAGTTCAGTTATCCCTGACGGCTTACCTGATTGGTATTTCGGCGGGGCAATTGCTGTACGGCCCGCTGCTGGATCGATTTGGGCGAAAATGGCCGCTCTACGCAGGTCTCACGGTGTACATACTGGCTTCAGTGGGGTGCGCCCTGAGTACGTCGATTGAAACGTTGATTGCCATGCGTCTTTTGCAGGCGCTGGGGGGCTGTGTGGGCCTGGTAGCGGCTCAGGCGCTCGTTCGCGATCTGTTTCCGGTCAATCAGATCGCCCAGGTTTTTTCGCTGCTCACGCTGGTGATTGCGGTTTCGCCCATGATTGCGCCTACGGTGGGTGGGTACGCTTCGGTTGCTTTTGGCTGGCATTCCATCTTTATTATTCTGGCGGCCATAACTGTCCTGATTCTGATCAGCATCTATTTTGTGTTGCCTGATGGCAAAAAGCCCGATACGTCGCTGTCTCTGAAGCCGCAAGCCGTCCTGAGCAGTTTTTTTACCGTATTGAAACAGCCTCAATTCTTTACCTACGCGCTGGTTGGCGGTATTGCTACGTCGGCTCCGTTCGCTTATCTGGCTGGCTCGTCGGATGTGTTCATGAACATTTACCACGTCAATGAGCAGGAATATGGGTGGATTTTCGCCTTTCTGTCGATTGCCATTATCGCTCCGCCCCAACTGAATCGATTTCTGCTACGACGGTTTACCAGCGAACAACTTATTCTAACCACGTTGACATACCAGTCGATCATCGGATTACTTATGGTATTGGGAACCTGGGCAGACTGGTATGGACAGTACGGCTTGATTATGATGCTGTTTTTCTTCCTAGGTGGTCAGGGTATAACCGGCCCCAATGCAACGGCTCTTTCACTGGCTCCGTTTTCGCGCCATGCCGGCAGCGCGGCCGCTCTGATGGGAAGTTTCCGTATGGGTTTTGGTGCACTGGTGTCGGCTTCGGTCAGCTATTTTCATAACAATACCGCTATGCCAATGGTGGGAGTTATGACTGTCTGTGTTGTAATTGGTCTGCTGTTGCTTCTGGCCGGCCAACGAGCGGTACGCTATCTGGCCTCTAAACATGATGTGAATGAGCCAATGGCTGAAGTTCTGTTATAATACGTAGCCTGTTTTTTGCCGGATACGTAATTTCAGGACCGATAACGGGATGCGAATCGCCCCTTCTGCTATTATAACCTATCTACCATGCTGCACATTTTATACATTATAGCCATAACAGCCGAGGCCATGACAGCGGCTCTATCGGCTGGTCGCCGGGATATGGACTGGGTAGGCGTATGTATAATTGCCTGGATAACAGCTCTGGGTGGAGGCACATTACGTAACATTCTGTTCAACCATTACCCCATGGCCTGGGTTGAGCATCCTGAATATTTACTGATAACAGCCGGCGCTGCGTTATTCACGCCATTGATCGCTTCCTTTATGGGTCGTCTGAGAAAGCTTTTTCTATACCTGGATGCCCTGGGTCTGGTGGTGTTCACCATTATCGGCTGCCAGATTGCCGAAGAAATTAAGCTTCCGGTGATCATTATCCTATTCAGTGGGGTGCTGACGGGATGCGCAGGTGGGGTACTACGGGACGTGTTGTGTAACGAAATTCCTTTACTTTTCCAGAAGGAAATTTACGCCAGTGCGTCACTGATAACGGGTGGTGTCTACGTAGCGGTCGACCATTGGTACAGCAGTCCAACCATAGCCATGTTAGCAGCGGCTACAGTTGGACTGACAATACGCTTGTTATCCATTCGCTTCGACTGGCATATGCCGAAATTTACCTACCGCGACAAATGGGAGCACTAACTACAGACTGTCGCCCTCTTCTGCGCCGTATTTCTCTTTCCGGATAGCCATCCATTCCCGCACGGTGCCGCCCTTACTAAAATGGTCGTCTTCATCCTGAATCTCCTGATCCCAGCTGAAGTCAGTCGTAAACTTGCCCTGAGCAGTCAGATCAATCTGCAACAGATTGGCAGGCGGTAGACCTTCATTTTTTCGGTATAGGTACAATTCCTGAACCGCTTCGATCACCTCCACCGGAAAATCCGCGATGAGGGGTTCGGCCTCCCCATCCGGAGTCAGGTACGTACCGTCGAACTCAATGTCCTGCCCATCCGACAGAATCTGAACGTTTAGCCGGGCTATCGTCCATTCGTCGGGAATTACCGAACTGATCGCATCAGTCAGTACGTCATAAATTTCGTTTGTTGTCATACGTAGTGGCTAAGTTACGACAATGGCTAGTTTTTTACCTGAACGGGCAAGTCTTCCAGTTGTGCGTAGCTTAGTTTCCAGGTATTATCGGCACCTTTTTTCCAGAGGAGAATGTAGTTGCCTTCACCAAATGCGTGGGGATCGCTGGGGTTCAGTGGCAGTACGTCTACCGAAAATGTGCCTGCTTCATAGGCAGTCTGGTTATCGACAGCCGAACTTACTACGTTCGTTTTCAGGTCTGTCAACGTAGGCAACGTTTCGCGCACCCATTTATCAGCCACTTCCGCTTTTCCTTTGAAGTGCGTATTGCCTTGCAGGAAATGCACATCATCAGCCAGAAAGGAAATGATTTTGCTTGAATCTTTATTGTTCCAGGCGCTGATGAATTGCTGATCCAGATCCTGAATATTTACCGTGTCGCCCGACCTGGAACAGGATGTCAGAAAAATAAAGGCCATTAAAAAGCCAAATGACGTTTTCATACTCGTTGATGTTTAGGTGAATGATGACACAGTACGTTGCTTCTGGATGACAACGGAAGCAACGTACTGGCTAATTAACTTACCAGCTTTTCCGCCGGTATTCCGATGTTGGGTATGGCGAAGACGGGTCACCATAGGTATCGTTTACCAGGAATCCCGACTTCAATACGTACGAAACCGGCTGTTGGCTGGCACTTACCAGGCTGGCAACCTGCGTTTCGGGAAGAGTAGCCGCTAGGGTTGGTTTGGCAATTTCCTCTCTGGTAGCCGGGGCGGTTTTTTGGGCCACGGCCTTCGCCTGTTCGGCCTGATTGGCGGCAGCGCGGTCGGCGGCAGCTTTTTCGGCGGCAGCCCGTTCGGCAGCGGCTACGCGAGCGGCTTCCTGTCTGGCCGCTTCGGCTTTGTTCTTGTTGTCTTTGTGCTTACCAATAGCGTACCCGGCAGCTCCCCCGACAACGCCACCAATTACACCCCCTACCACCCGGTTGCGTTTATTGATGATCGCCCCGGCGGCAGCACCGGCACCCGCGCCGATGGCCGTTCCTTTTGCCTGCGGGCTCCAGCGTCGTTTGGCACTCTTGCCAATAGCATAGCCCGCTGTGCCGCCCAGTACGCCCCCGGCCACTCCGCCCACAACGCGGTTTTGTTTATTGATGATGGCCCCAATAGCGGCTCCGGTTCCTGCCCCGATGGCAGCCCCTTTTGTACCCGATCCCCATCCTTTTACAGTCTGAGCATCGACGGACTGAGTAAGTGTACTGATGGTCAATCCTATTATCGTAGCAATCTGATAGGTCGTTTTCATGATTTCATTTGTTTAAAACGGTACGATGGCTTTACAAATGACAACTAACGCGTTCCATTACGTAATTGTTTGTTCTAAGATCAGAACTTGAGCCGATGGTTTAATGAGAGTTGGCTGTTTGAGAAATAGGCATTGACGATCTGCCCCATCAACGCCGAGAGAATCTATCCGGAAGTTTATGCCAAAGCCCAGCCGCACCAACGATTAACAAGAAGTTACAATGTTTATTTTTAATTGCATTTTAGAGGGCTGGTCATTATATAGCCAACTTATACAATAAGACTATGCGTTTAAAACTAGCTGTCCTGGGATTACTCATCGCCACTCTTTCCTCTACACTTGTTTGTGCTCAAAAACCTTCATCCAGGCTTACGTTGATACGTGTGGGCAAACTCTATGATAGCCAGACCCGTACGTTTCTAAAAAACCAGCAAATACTCATTCAGAATGATTTAATTCGTGATATAGGCGTCAAACTGACTATTCCCAAAGGCGCAACAGTTATTGATCTGGCTCAGTGTACAGTCACTCCTGGTTTGATCGACGCCCATACCCATTTACTTATTGAGCAAAAAACACAGACCGAAGCAGGCTTTCAGGAGGCATCCAAGCTACCGGCTCAACAACGTATTGAGCAGGGCCTCACAATTGCCAGACAGCACCTTCAGGCGGGCATCACTACCGTTCGGGATCTGGGAAATTCGGGGCAGTACCTGGACATTCGCCTGCAAAAATTACTCCTCGCCAATAAAGCCCTGGGGCCGAATTTATATGCTTCAGGGCCAATACTGAGTCCACCAGGCGGGCAATTTGGCAGACTTTTTCCAGCCGATAGTTTCATCATCGATCAGGAATATCGGGTTATCCGGGGAGCAGCTGATGCTGAGGCCGCCGTTTTAGACCACATCCAACACGGTGTCAACGTCATTAAAGTTTGTATGAATACAGATAATCGCGTCCTGGCACCCGAAGAGATTAAAGCCATTGTCACAACTGCCCATGCCCGTGGCATTCCCGTTACGGCTCACGCTACGTTCGATGAGTCGGCACGAGACGCAGTTTTGGCCGGGGTGGATGGAATAGAACATGGTTATTCCTTGTCTGATAGTACGCTGAGCTTAATGGCCGAACGAAAGGTTTATTTGGTCCCGACGGATGTGTCTGTTCAAAAAGGGAAGTTATTGGTAGCCGGTATTGGTATGAAGGGGAAAGAAGCCGATGAGTACTTAACCACTAATCTGAATGCCTTTCACGACCGCCTGCAAAGAGCCGTTAAGAAGGGCATTATGATTGTTTCTGGCTCAGACTACTACAATTCCATTAAAGGCATTGGGCGGGGTGATGGCGCTATTGATGTTTTGTTATCTTATCATGAAGCCGGAATTCCCGTAACCGATGTGCTGGGCTTTGCCACCCGTAATGCGGCCACAGCGCTTGGTATTTTTCCCCAGTACGGTTCGATCAGAAAGGGGTCGAAAGCGAACCTGGTTGCTTTTGAAGGCGACTTAGACGATAACTTTGAGAAGACTTTGTCGTCCGTCAGGGTAGTCTTTCATGAAGGGGAACTCGTCTATGATTCCACTAAAAAATAACAATCACTTTTCCTCTTACATCTCAATATCTTTCTGTTGATGCTGCGCTCAACTGGGTACACGTGACTCCTGCTTCTACCAAAAAGATTACGTATTAAAATTAATTTTAATACGCCAACTACGAATTGAGTTTTTTAACTACAAATATAGTACATTGGAGCGATTTATCATTTCCCATAACCGTTCCATTTATGAAAGGGATCACTTATTCAAGAACGCTTGCAATCGGCTTCCTATCGATCAACTTTTTACTAATGCTGTCGCAATGCCAGCCAGCTACCGATGAAATCAGTGCTGAAGCACAGAAGCACTTACTGGATCAATTCCAACAACTTGCTAATCCGGAAAGCCTTGATTATAAGACCGCTATAAAGAATGCGAAGGTTTCTATCAAGTTTGAACCCCATGGAAGTATACGAGCCATAGTGTACGTTAACGACTTACCGCAATATGAGTACATTCTTGACCGGGAAAAACCACAAAATATCCTGACAAAAAGTATCGCCAGGGCCAACGTCTATATCATCAAGAACGAGAAGATCAACGAAGGACTGCTTATCGATGACCTTGTTGCTAACCGACGTTATGTGCTCTACAACTGTTATAGCCCACGGATAGCTCAGGCAAAGTACCTCGATCGAACCGTGTTTATCCAAGGCTATTCTGGTTCATTAAATACAATAAGCTCCATCCAGGAATTATGGTATGTTTTAGATAAAAATGCTTTTGAAAAACAATGACCTGAATGTGAAAACTCAACGTCTATCAATGAAGAAGCGGCTTAAGGCGAAACACGCAATTCCTGAATAGCGGTAATATAAAATTCTCATCCAATCCTGTTTTTTACAACTCAAATACTCTTTCCCAGCCAGCAACCCCTCTATTTCGGCCCACGCTACAAAAATGTCGCCGTAGCCACTGACTGACAGTCAATTGCTACGGCGACACGAGTAAAAGGAATGTTTCGCTTATAAGTTTTTCATCCAGATTTCCCGAAGCTGGAGCTGCTGAGGAGTAGCCTGTGGGTCTGGCTCAAAAACGTACCGTTTGACCTCATCTTTCTCGAGAATCGTACTTTTCACGGTCACGTCCTGGCCATTGCGTCGTACAGTTATGTCGTACGTATCGCCCGGCTTTAACTGCTTTAGATCGCTCTGAACTTTAGCGATGTTTTCCAAATTTAGTGGCTGACCGTTGAAGCCAGTCCATTCGTCGTTTTCCGCCAAACCAGCTTTACGCAGTGGCTCCTCAAGATTTGTGAGATGAAATTTACCATCAACAAACGTAGGACGCATACCGAGCCAGGCCGTTTTCTGACCAGTCGGGATGGCCGGGGTATACGTAATACCCAACTTGCTGTAATAGTCTTTAAACGGCAGTGGCTCAGCGGCTTTCACGTACCGGTTAAAGAAATCGGCGATTTCGGGGTACGTCATCTGGGCGAAAATGCTGAAGAATTCCTTTTCGGGAAATGCCTTGTTGGGTCCGTAGGTAGTAGCCAGTTCATTAATGACTTCGCGCAGACCACGCTTGCCGTTCGATAATTCGAGCAGGCGAATATCCAGCAGCCCAGCCACCAGTGCACCACGCGCGTAGATGTTACCGTACTGCCGCTGCCCTTCATCGGTGTAGCAGGTCAGACCCAGTTTGCTTAGACTGTACGTAGTATCGAGGCTTCTGTCGTAGGCAATTTTCTGGGTCTGCTCGTCCAGGTAAGTCGGTAAATCCATAATCTCGCCCCGCAATTGCATAGCGTCGCTGGCCCATTCCGTAACGCCTTCGTATAGCCACAAATGCTCTGAGGGTGTGGGCGTTACGAAATTGAACTGCTGAATGATTTCGCTATGTATGTTCAGGGGCGTAACAACGTGGAAAAATTCATGGGCCGCAATCGAGGTCATGTTGTCGGCCAGTTTCTTCGAAAATTCGTCTTCCCGGATTACGTATTCCGAGCTATACGAGTGTTCCCACGCGCCCCAATCCTGATCTTCAAAATGATACAGAAATGTGTAACGCTTTACGGGCAACTGCTTGAGAAACTGCCCGGCGGCATTCAGCATGGCCTGCATGTTGTTCAGCAGTTGATCTGACTTAATCTTATCGGTTTTGGAGTACGTATACACATCGACCTGCGCCCCGGCAACCGTCGTCGATGCTTTCGACAAGCGGCCCAGGAGAATGGGCGAATCAACAATACGGTCGTAGTTCGAGGCCAGGAAATTGCCTTTTGCATTTTTATCCAGTGCTGTTCCTACGCCCCAGTCTGTCGGGTAGTCGATTTTTACTTCAATGGGGGCTGCCTGCATCCCGCTCGGGAATCCGAACACGCCCTGACCGTTGATAAGCACATGATCCTGTTCGATAGACGTACCGCACATATTATACGGCTTGTGCTCATTGACGGGCGTATCCCAGGTTTCGGCAATGGCGTACTGAATCGTTCGCACCTGCGAAGGCTGCTCAAATTTCCACTGATTTGTAGAGACCTGGGATGTTTTCACTTCCCGGCCTTTCCCATCGAAAGCTTTAAACGAACGCACATACCGGCCAATATCCATGATCTGATACGTACCGGGCGCTGTAGCCGCAAACTGGTAAATGGCGTTATCGGCCGTCAACCCGCTAACATGCAACGTCACTTTAAACTGATCGTCGGCGCGGTCGTTGAGATTGACTTCATACAGCAGTGGAAGAGTTGGTTTTGCCACAACCGACTGAACAAATAGTGTCGTTGATAGCAAAGCCAGTAAGCATAAGGTCTTCATATAAGTTGTAAATGATTGCCTGAAAACTCACAAGATAATCGAATTTACAACGTCCCCGAAAAAGCTTGTTTCTGGCGGGATTATGCCGGGATAAGCGGTAGGCTTTTTAAATCAGGGCGGGGTGGAAAGAGCGCACACAAACGGTTCTACAAGCATCAATAACTACTAAAACAACTCTTTGGAACGTCCGTTCTACTCATTTCATCCCGCGCTTTTTACGGTTCAGCCATCATCCCGTTTCGAAGGTCAATCAGAGCATCTAGTTTTGAGTGAATCAATCGATAATGCCAGTTCGTCATGAAAGCTTTTTTTGTCGCCTTTATTCTGTTCATCAGCTTTGCCGCTAAATCGCAGTACGTGCCGCTGGGTGCCATTACCATGTGGACAGACGGCTACGTAGTGACCATGCAAAACGATACCATCCGCGGCCAGATACGCATTGGCTCGCTCGTGAACGACTCACCCGCCAACGTACTGATCCGGGCAGCCGACAACACGAAAACCAAGTTGAAAGGTGATGACGTACGGCTGATCGCTCAACGCATCCCCAGCTTTGCGTATTCAACAGGCAGCATACCCCGCGAGCGCGAGATGGTTGTTTTCGAACGGGTTCCGAATCCCCGCCGGCACGATAAACCCATGCTGCTCGAACGGCTAACACCTGCCGGTGGCGCTATTGCGCTATACTTCGACGTATCGGGCTGGAAAGCAAAAACGGAATATACATTCGGTAATTTCGTTCTCGAAACGAACCAGCAGGACCTTAGCTTTATTGTTCTGAAAAACGGAACCGAACCGTTTATCGCTAAACGGGGCGAGATGGAAACGGTTTACGAACGGCTCTTTGGCGACTGCCCGCTCTTTATTCGCAATTACCCGACGGCCACCCGGCGCGACTGGCGTTTTCTGGGCGAGATGGTAGCGACGTACAACGGACTTTGTCAGCAACTGTAAAGAAGCGAATCTGGAATTCGGCTTTTCGGGTATATATTGGCGGATAAGAGAATCACCCACTTATCCAGTCAACCACCGAAACAAGATTCGTTTTCCATGCTTTTTCCCCGTTTGCTCTGGCAGGTTCCGGTAGTAGTATGTATTGTCATTGCGGCATTGTTTCTGATCAATGAATACGCCATTGCCCGTTCCAGCCGGCGCACCAAAGACATTGCGTATGTAACGGCCAGCACGCCCGGTTACGATTCCGAACGGCACCGGCTGGATGTTTATCAGCCAACCAAACCCTCAACTGGTAACCGGCCCGTTATGGTATTTATTCATGGCGGAGCCTGGAACAGCGGCAACAAAAATCTATACGCGTATATTGGTCGGCGTCTGGCTGACCTGAATATAGTGGCCGTGCTAATCAACTATCGGCTCTCACCATCGGTGGAGGTGCCGGATATGGCCCTCGATTGCGCCCGAGCCGTAAGCTGGACGCAAAACCACATTGCTGAATACGGGGGTGATCCAAACCGCCTGTTTGTTATGGGCCATTCCGCCGGTGGGGGATTGGCCGCGCTGTTAACCACCGACGATGCGCTATTTAAAAAGCTTGGCGTATCGAATAATCCCATCAAAGGTGCTATTCTCGACGATCCGGGTGGGCTCGACATGTTCGATTACCTGACAAAAATGGAGTACCCCGGCGACGAAAAATACCTGATCCCGTTTGGCAAAAAGCCAGCCGTCTGGCACGACGTATCGCCGATGTACTACGTAAAGGCAGGCAGCCCCCCAATGCTGATCTACGCCGGAGAACGTACCTATCCAAGCATTGCCAGCAGCACCCGACGTTTCGGCCAACGGCTTCAGGAACTCGGCGTTACGTATCAATTCAAAGTGATACCCGACAAAAAACACATCGGTATGGTAACCCAGCTATTCTGGAAAAACAACGTCATCTATACAGACTTACTTAAATTCGTCGGGGCAGGCATCTGAAAAGTAAATAAGTTCATACTGTTGCCTTTTCTTTTCATAACGCTCAGACTATGAACGACATCGACTTGTTAAGGTTTGCGTTGAAGGACTTTGCCGGCATAACGGAGCCGGATTTTTTGCTATCGGCACCTTACTGGCAAATCAGGCATTATCGGAAAGGTGAATTTTTCAATGAGTACAAGAGCGTCTGTAAACACCTGGGATTCATTTTGGACGGAATTTTCAGGGCTTATTACGTGAATGAAAGTACCGGCGACGAAAAGAACGTCTTTTTCTTTTCAAAACATCAGCTCATTGTTTCCTATAAAAGCTTTCTGACGCAAACGTCCTGCAACTACCATACAGAATCTATGGCTGATTCCACGATTCTGTACATTCAGATCGATCAGCTAAATCAGCTTTATCAGCAATCGCACCAGTGGGAGCATTTCGGTCGGCTGGTGGCCGAACGGGCTTTTATGATGGCAATGGGCCGGATGGAAGATTCCCTCTTTCAAACACCCGAAGAACGATATCTGGAGCTAATCCGAACGCATCCTGACATTTACAACGCGATTCCGCTCTATCACATTTCTTCGTATCTCGGCATTCAGGGACCGTCGTTGAGTCGCATCCGGAAGCGAATGGCAAGTCGGTAATCGTACGACGATTTTAACCTGGGTTAAATTTATTATCCGCTTCCTTGCTGACTTTTGTTCCGGCAGGCAAACGGATAATAGACAGGCGCTCCACGCTTGTTTCTATAGTCTGCAAACGTTTTACTGATTTCCCATTTCTCACAACTATAACCAACGTAATCCATGGAATCTTCCTCACCCAAAAACGTCGTATTCGTTACCGGTGCCTTCGTCAGCAACAGCGGCTGGGCCGAATGGCAAACGTATTTTCAAAGCAAAGGCTACAACACCATTGCACCACCCTGGCCGTATAAAGATGGTACGGCCGCCGAACTGCGAGCCCGTCAACCACATGATACCGACCTGGCGAATTTAAGCCTGGATGAACTGGTCGACCATTACGCGGATATTGTCAAAAGTTTCCCTGAAAAACCCATTGTGATTGGACATTCGCTGGGCGGGTTGATTACGCAAATCATCGTCAATCGGGACCTGGCCGCTGCTGGCGTGGCCATTCACTCCGTTCCTCCGCAGGGTGTATTTCCCTATGAGTTTTCGTTTCTGAAAGCAGGCTGGAAAGCACTTGGGTTATTTACCGATCTTGAAAAAACGTATTTGATGTCGTTTGAAGACTGGCAGTACGCTTTCGTAAATGAGATGCCCCTGGCAGAGCAGCAGAAAGCGTATGATGAGAACACAATTCCGGAGTCGAAAAAAGTAGCCAGAGGAGGTTTGACCAGCGCTGCACATGTAGATTTTGAGAAACCCCATGCACCATTATTGCTCACTTCAGGCAGCATCGACAATATTATTCCGGCTCACCTGAATCACCGGAATTTTGAAGCGTATAAAAACAGCGGTTCTGTTCTGGACTATAAAGAGTTTGAAGGACGTAATCACTTTGTGGTTGGACAGCCAACCTGGAAAGAAGATGCTGATTACATTCTGGATTGGCTGGCAAAAAATGCGTAACACAAACTGATAATCAGTACCTTTCCGAACGATTCAATCGTCGGAAAGGTACTCTATTTCTTTATGGCTTTGGCCCGTTGCCATTCAAAACCGCGTGAAACCTTAGAAAGTAACTCGCCCTCTTCTGAGGCAGCCACGGGCTACCGACCAAATTGAAATCCGGGAACAAGGCACCCCACTTATGACGAGTCCACACTGGGCGTATTGCCCGGCGTTTTAGGCCCTAACCAATAGGAAGCTTTTGACGAAGCCAATAAACCCGCACCCAACTTTCCGGCTTGTAAACCAACGGTGCCAGCACTGCTGCTACGCTGAAATCTATGATATACATCCGTAGAATGTAAATTCTGGATTGTCAGGCGATTGCCTAACTCTTCCAAACAACTCCTTTTTACAATCGGTTGCTGAGTAAACGCATTACGTTATGAAACCGATTCATCGCTTTGTCGACTATTTACTCGATCAACCAGCAGCCATGCGCGTATCGCGACAGGATTTTCTTCAGCTTACGAGCCGAGGTCTGGCCGTCGGTGCAATTGGCGCTACGCTGGCAGCCTGTGAGAAAAAACCAGAATCTGCTATGTCTGCAACCCCGACGAACCCATCCGGCGGCCCTGTTCCGAAATTGCCTGCCACCTCGCCCCCTGCCGACATACCCGCCGATCAGCAGAAACCCATTGAGTTGGAGCAGATAAAAGCCAAAACAGAGCAACAGGAAGGCAATACCCCCACGCCCATGCCCGCCAATCAGCGCGTTGGTTATGCACTGGTTGGATTAGGCCACCTGACGCTCAACCAGATACTACCCGCGTTTGGCGCCTGCACAAAATCGAAAGTAGTAGCGCTGGTGAGCGGGAGCCCGAGAAAATGCAGAAAGTGGCGCAACAGTACGGTATCAAAAAAGAAAGCTGCTACAGCTATGCCGATTACGATAAGCTCAAAGACAACAAAGAGGTGCAAGCCATCTACATCGTGCTGCCCAACGGCATGCATGCCGAATACACGGTTCGGGGAGCGCAGGCGGGCAAACACATTCTTTGTGAGAAACCAATGGCCAATACGGCCGAAGAGTGCCAGACTATGATCGATGCCTGCAAAAAGGCAGATCGGAAACTCATGATTGCGTACCGGATTCAGTATGAGCCGCACAATCGGATGGTACGCGACATGGTCCAGAAAGGACAGTTTGGCAAAGTGAAGTCAATTATTGCTAACAACGGTCAGAACTCCGACAACCCGAAACACTGGCGTTTCAATAAAGCGCTGGCCGGTGGCGGCTCCCTCCCCGACGTTGGGCTGTATTGCCTGAATACAATCCGGTTTGTGCTGGCCGAAGAGCCAACTGAAGTGGTTGGGTACGTGCATAGTACGCCCGATGACCCGCGGTTTAAAGAAGTAGAAGAACAGGTAAACTGGCTCATGAAATTTCCAGAGCGGTGTACAGGCGAGTTGTGCAACCAGCTACGGCCACCATGATGAGAAAAGCTATCGGGTGCTGGCCGAAACAGGCTGGATTAAAATGGACCCCGCGTTTCCATATACGGGCCTGCAACTGGAAACCAGTCAGGCACAGGAGAAAGAAAATTTGATCGTTCAGCACAAAATTGCGGACAAAGATCATTTCACGACCGAAATGGACCATTTCTCGGAATGTATTCTAGACAACAAAATGCCATTTACACCCGGAGAAGAAGGCCTTCAGGATCAGAAAATAATGGAAGCCATTTATCAGTCGGCTAGAGAAGGAAAGCCGATAAAGCTGGCTACCATCGACAAAAAAGATGCATTTCGGGGACCAGAACCAACAGAAAGCTGATCGACCAGTTTAGCCTTAACACGTATCGCACGTCCGTTTGCTAAACAAGTTTTACCACTGATAAAGCTCTTTCACTCATGTTGAAGGGCTTTATCAGTGGTAAAACTTTTTCAAATAATGATCGCCATTAACCAACTTCAGCTCCAGGTGGTTGTATACATATCAGGAGAAACTAACGGCTGATCTTAGCCAGTAAATAATTGGGTATGCGCTTTTTTTTGACAGTTCTCGCTTTACTGATAGCAAGCCGGATTTCTGCCCAGCTCTCGGTTGGCAGCAATGGCATGACCATCCTGGCAGGTACGTCGGTATCTATTGATGGATTGACTCTCACGCCCACTGCTAACGTCACGGTGGCTAACAATAGCATTCAGAAAATTAATTCGCCCGGCGCGGGTAGCCCTAATGGCAGTATTGGTCGGGCATATCGATTCGGTTCACCGCTGGCGTTTTCCGGCACACTTCGGCTCCAGTACCTTACCACTGAGCTTAATGGTGGCAACGAGTCGGGTTTGCAACTCGCTTATTCGTCTGCAGAAAACGGCCCTTTCACCATTGTCACCGGCAGCACTGTCGACGCCAGCAACAACCTTGTTTCCAATTCGATAAGCAACAAATCGCTGTTTGTCGTGACTGCCGCTGTTCTTCCTGACCTGAGCCCCATACTATATGCCCGGCCATCGATCCAGTATGGGCCAACTTCGTTTGGGTTGGTTGTCGATGTATTTGAACTCAATTCGGTGGCCACCAGCGGCTCGTTCACCGTCAGAATCAATAAAGACCCAAAGGTGCCATTCAGCTTTCAACCCAATGCTACGTCCGTAGCGGGGCGCTCCGTGCAGAACAGTGCCTGGAGCTTTGATGCCAGCGATGAGGATTATTACATACTGACGACCAGCCAGAGCGTTGCGGCCGGTAATGTACTCTCCTTTGGGTTGACGGGCGTGCTAAATCCGGGGGCCACCAGTGGAGTGCTATCGTTTAATAGTCTGGTGCTGCCAGGTACGCTGGTGGAGAGCAACCTGACCAACAACATCGATGCCGATAAGGTCGATTATTTCCAGCAGTAACATTCCTTCTGTGTTGGTGTCTACCGAATCGGCGTGTCTCTCGAATCGGCGTAGGCTTTGCTGTAATCGAGTTTCTTAACCTGGCCCGCTACGTACCGGATACCCTGAAAAATGTGTTTGATAAACGTAGCGTCACTTTCGTAATCGGTTTTGGCGTGCCCCAGTGTAGTACACCAGGTGTATCCTCCGTCGAAATTGTAATACCAGGCCGACGGATAGAGTTCGGTATATGAACCCCCAAACATCTTTACTTTTTCCGGCTCATCCTGATTCAGCGATGTCAGATCATTCGCCATAATGACCGTTGGCCCCGGCGACATATTTTTGGTAAAATAGAACTCATCTTCTTTCTCCCATGTCTTAGGAAGGCCCTGCATGGAAGGGTGTCGAGTATCGAGAACGTCAATTTTGAATTTCTGAAATTTAGGGTGCCAGGCAAACGTACCGCCTAGCATCCGTTTGAACCAGGTCCAGTTCCGTTCGGTGCCCATCACGGAATGAATTCCGACAAAGCCGCCCCCGGCTTCGATGTACCGGCGGAAGGCTAAGCGTTGGGCATCGGTATCGAAAACGTCGTTGTTGGTACTCGGAAAAATCAGCAGGGTGTACTGTTTGAGATTCTCTTCCGTAAAAACAGTCGGCTGATCGGACGCATCAACGCTAAAACCGTGTTGGGTGCCCAGTTTCTGAATGCACTGAACGGCAGACGCTATATTGTCGTGGACATACCCTTTGCCGTTTTTGGTGTATACCAGCACCTTCACTTTTTTCCAGTTCACATCCTGCCCCTGCCC
The DNA here is from genome assembly GCF_045160025.1 of Spirosoma sp. KNUC1025. GTDB lineage: Bacteria > Bacteroidota > Bacteroidia > Cytophagales > Spirosomataceae > Spirosoma. The sequence goes on along the minus strand of NZ_CP087139.1, from coordinate 2,402,441 downwards.
GATACGTGCCGTCAGCAGAAAAACCAGCACAGCCGATACGAATACCCCAATTAATCGATTCATTTTCCGCGATTACTCAGTGCGTTTATTTTTTGAGGTGAATCTGTTGCGCCTGTTTTTGCGCTTTAAGCGCCAGTTCGGTCGCCAGAAAACAATGTTCCTGACTCATGGCCGTTTCGGTCCGATTCAGTACGTCGTTGACAAGCTGTTCACCGTAAGGCAGGTTTTCTTTGCTGCAATCGATGTAGCGCGTTTCTTTCTTGTCGGTAATAAACAGGTGATTCCCACCATCGCGGCCCGCTGGGTCGATGTTTTTACGAATTTCAATAAACCCTTCCGTACCTAAAACAGTCAGTCGGCCGTCGCCCCAGCTCTTCAATCCGTCCGGCGTAAACCAGTCGACCCGAATGTATCCCATGCCCCCATTCCCGCGGAGCATTACGTCCCCAAAATCTTCAAAATTGGGGTACTGCGGGTAGTGCAGATTACCCACCTGAGAGGCCACAATATCGGCTTGCGTTGAACCCGTAAAGAACAGGAACTGGTCGAACTGGTGCGAAGCAATATCGCAGATGATGCCACCAAATTGATTTTTCTCGAAAAACCAGGCCGGGCGTGAGGTTAGCCCAATCCGGTGCGGTCCTAGCCCAACCGTCTGTATTACGTTGCCAATAGCCCCCGCTTTGACCAGTTCACCGGCTTTTACAGTTGCCTTGTTTTCCAGGCGCTCGCTGTACATGATCGAGTAGATGCGCTTGGTTTCTTTCTGCACTTTGCGCACCTGAGCAAGTTGCTCCAGCGTAGTAATACCCGGTTTATCAGACATAAAATCTTTTCCGGATTTCATCACCCGAATACCGAGGGGAGCCCGTTCATTGGCGATGGCTGAGCTAAGCACCAGTTGAATGCTTTTGTCGTCAAGAATTTCAGCTTCACTTTTTGCCTGTTTCGCCTGGGGGTACCGCTTGGCAAACTCAGCCGCCAGATCCGGCTCTTTGGCGTAAAAGGAAACGAGTTCGCCACCACCTCGCATGACGGCTCCAACCTGCCCGTAAATATGACCGTGGTTCATGCCAATGACGGAAAACCGGATGCGAGCGGCACCGGTCGGTACAGAATCGCTACCCAGTGACGTAGCGCGAACCAGGGCAGGTGCCCCGATTACGTCGTTCGGGAGAGCGGGCAATGCCACTAGGCTTGCAGCGGTGGCAATGGTTTCTTTAATAAAATGACGACGATTGGCTTGTGATTCGTTCATGATAAATTCTGAATGATTGAATTGTTGACTGATCGAATGATTGAGAATCAGTGGTTATTCAATCATTCGATCAGTCAACATTATTTTTCTTGGCAAGCTCTAGTGCCTGCGTTGTTGTGTAATATTTGGCAATCATATTGGGGACTTCCCAGGCGGGGAGGCTGCCCGCTTTCAGGTAATCGAGGTATTTTTGTGCCACCCGACCGAAGTGCGCTTCGTGGCCTTCCTTGTACTTTTCGGGAATAATAACTTCCCATCCGGTGGCTATCTTCTTCACCTCAACGCCCGGAAATTCCTGCTGAATTTTCGGTAACACTGTTTTTAGTGAAGCTTCCAGATTCTTGTTTCCCGATGTGGCTTCGATGTATAATGTCGGTTTATACTGCTGAGCGGCTCCCTGACGAATGATCAGGTTGGCTTTTGTACCCCGCATGATCGAGTAATGCGTATCGCCCGCGCCTTCGGGGGCTTTGTAGGCCCACGTAACCGACACTTTTGCGTGCACACCGCGAAGTTGGTAGTTGATCTCGCCGTTGCTGTATACCTTCAGGATGCTGTCTTTCACAACGTCCTTTTTTAAGTAATCCGGAAAGGCATTCTGTTTGGTGATAGCTTTGAACTGACTCAGGCTCATGTCGGTTGTCCAGCGACGGGCGGAGTTCAGTTTAATATCTTTTTGATAATCGAGGGTTTGCGCCGGAAAGCATTCCCACTGCACCAGATCGACGAGGTGAGTCGTTACGTCTACAATGCCTTCTCCCTGCTGTGCTACGTCCATAAACCAGGCCGGACGGGTGAGTATACTTCCTGATACGTTCTTGTAAAAATGGTGGACACTCTCTTTGGTAACGGCGGGGTTTTCGGGCGTTCCTTTTTCCAGCGTACCAAATACGTCGGGCTGCTGCGAAAACGCCCGCTGAAGCATGGTCGTGATTTCATACCGCTCGGTCATGATGTCGTAGAGCAGCACCTTCTTTTTTCCGCCGTCGCAAATGATTCTTTCAGCTTATCGAAATTTGACGCGTTGATAACCATTGGCTTATCGGCCAGTACGTTGAATCCGGCATCGACGGTCTTTTGGATATAATCGGTTTTCAGGCGGTTATTGCCTGCCATCACTACTACGTTCCCGGCGCGATCGGCCAGCATCTTATCCAGAAAATCAGCGCCTTTATAGACCTCTTCTTTCCAGTGCGTCGGATTGTCCGGGCGGGTATTGTACGCCTGAATTTTGTCGAGATGCAATTGCAGGTCAGGACTTTCGGGCGCATACACATGGACGACGGAATCAACGCCTTCGTACATGGTTTTCTGCACTAAGGCAGCATGAAAATGACCCGGATCTAACGTAATGAGCTGAATACTGCCTTTTTCAGCGTCTTCTTTTTCGATGGTTGACAGGCAGCAATCAACGTAGCCATAAGCAGACTACCAGCGGTGGGTAATAACTTCATTGAAATGACAAAAAAAGCACTAGTGATTACTTCGCAGATGCCAGTGCCTTGATTGCGTAAGGAGCACGTTGTGGCCGCGACAGGAGTTTATTGGCTTCAGGATCGTTTTTGAATTGTTCTTTCTTAGGGTCCCAATAGAGTTTCCGGTTCAGCTTCATAGCCGCGTGATGAAGCAGGCAGGCTGTACACGAGCGGTGACCAATTTCGACGGGCGCTATGGGCTCTTTCCGGCTCACGATGCTCTCCAGCCAGTTGCCATGGTGCTCTTTGCTGACGGTCAGGTGCGTTTCAGTAGGACCAATAACAGACGTCATGATCTTAGGATCGCTGGCATCCAGTTTCTTAGCCGCATTCTGTTTTGCAACCGGGTCGCTCGCCGTTACCGACGCATCGCCCCGCGACACGAATATCCAGCCTTTAGTACCCTCAAACCGGATACCATTGGGAATTTCATTGCTAACAACCATATGGACCCCATTTTCGTAGACGGCTTCCGTTCGGAAAATACCGTGGACATCCCACAAACCACTTTTCGGGAAATCAGCTTTCCCCCAGATTTCGATTGGGCCGGTGTGTTCCGTGTTCATAGCCCAGTGAGCACAATCGATATGGTGCGCCCCCCAGCCCGTAATCATACCCGCTCCGAACTGTTCGCAACGTAGCCAGCCGGGCCGGTCGTAGCCAACCTGCGGATGCACGCGCTTTTCGGTATAATACACTTCCGGAGTTGTTCCCAGCCACATATCGTAGTTGAGATTTTTCGGAACTGGCATCTGCGCTTCCTCATCACCAGATGGGTCGCCAGGAAGGCCGACGTACACGGTTTTCAATTCGCCGATACGTCCATTACGTACCAGTTCAGCCGCATACCGAAATTGCTCCGACGAACGCTGCTGACTTCCTACCTGAACTATCTGCTTCGATTGCTTAACGGCGTCGGCCATCATCCGGCCTTCGGCAATGGTCAACGAAGCTGGTTTTTGCATGTACACATCTTTTTTAGCCCGTACGGCATCGACCACAATAGGCGCGTGCCAGTGATCGGGCGTACTGACAAGTACAGCGTCGATGTCCTTATTGAGCAGTAATTCCCGATAATCGGTATAGACCCGAACGCCATCGTACGCTTTACCACTTTTTTGGCGTAGTATTCATTGACGAGCTGTTTGGCATCGTTTGCCCGGTTGCTGTCCAGATCACAGACGGCCATAATCAGCGCGTTATCGTATTGCCAGACACCCGGCATGTCGTGCCCGCGCGAGATACGTCCGGTACCGATAGCCGCTACGTTGATGCGGTTGCTGGGTGCATTTTTCCCGAATACCGAAGCGGGTACGATGGTGGGAAATCCACTGATAAGTGCGGTTGATGCCAGCGTCCCTTTTGCCGCCAGATCAAGAAATTTCCGCCGGGAAACCGTTGGATTTGTTTCAGATGCCATAAACCGTTGGAATTAATGAGGTGTTGATCGTCTGTATTAATCAAAGTCAACCCTACGATTTTCTACTAATCCTGAAAGATTGAGTGACTGCATGATCGAATTGTTGTCTGGGCATTATTCAATCATGCAGTCACTCAATCTTTTAGTTGCTCAATTATTTACTTATTAGAATCCATCGTTTTGTTTGAACTCTTTGTTCTCTGTCCGGTCGATCTGTGTTTGTGGAATTGGCCGCAGATTGTGGGTTTCTTTTACGTTCGCAGCGCCATCGGGGTTATATAACTTAACCCGTTCAACCAGATTACCCCAGCGTTTCAGATCCATCCACCGCATTTGTTCGCCAGCCAGTTCGCGAGCACGTTCCTGCATAATCATCTCCATATCCAGTTGTGCCGGGGTGATTTCCATAGCAGCCTCTTTGCCAGGCCAGGCCGCCCGCCGACGCACCATATTGATGGCGGCAGTTGCTTCCGTTGTTTTGCCCTGCCTGAACTGAGCTTCAGCCAGAATCAGATATGTTTCAGCCAGGCGGAAGGCCAGGTAATCGCGGCTCCCCTGTTCGTAGGTCAGATCGGGCCGTAACGGATCAAGGAATTTTTGCAGCGTCGGAAAGAGCGCGGCTGTATAGGCACTCGGCACCAGAACCTGATAAGGTTTGGCGGCACGCTGCGCCAGCGTCCATTCAACACCCGGAATAAAGATAGCCGTATCTCCGGCCTTCAAGGTCATCTTAGCCTTACTATTGTCGAATGACGTATTCAAGTTCGTGCCGGGGTTGTTGCTCAGCCAGGTATCCTTAAACGTTTTCTTATAGCGCGAGTCGTTTACCCGGTCAGCGAATACCGTTTCCAGCAGGTATTTTGTTGGGCGTAGCCGTTTAAAGGGGCGGTCATTGGCAATATCCCGCTTCATGCCGGGCTGTACATCGTACTGCATCCCAAAATACAGGTGCAGCTTATTTCCATCACCATTGTTAGTATTGGCTGAATTGATGTTGGTCAATGGGTCAGACGTGTATTGGACGGCAAAGATGACCTCGTCATTGATCTCTCCGCTTCCCTGCGCAAACACACTCGCGAAATCGGGCAACAGTTTAAAGCCATAATTGGCAATTACGTTCTGGGCGTAGGTAGCTGCTTTGGCGTAATCATCAGCCGCTTTAGCCGACGAGGTGGCTTTGGTCAGATACACACGCGCCAGCAAATGCTCGGCAGCCGCTTTAGTAGCCCGGCCATAATCGGCCGATCTGATCTTCGGGTCTAAATCGGGGATAGCCGCTTCAAGATCGGCCGTGATCTGCTTATACATCTCCGCTTCCGTTGCCCGTTTGGTTATTTTCGTGGGGCCCAGTGTCTCCGTCAATCGTAGATCGACTCCGCCGAACTGCTGAGTCAGAATGAAATAGTAATGCGCCCGCAGAAACTTCATTTCCGCTACACGCAATTTTTTGATAGCATCCGTAACGGTAGCCGCCGGAGCGCGTTCGATTACAGCATTACAGGTGTTGATTCCTTTATACAACTCTTCCCAAACCTGCTGGATGATATCAACGAAACTATTCATCTGGGTATCGTAAAAGTGAAACCCTTTATAACTCCCGTCGGCCCCGGCCTGGTATATATCGGTGCCATATTCGGTCATAGTCAGCCCCCGTTCTGAAGCATAAAAATTCCGTAGCGACGAATAAGCCGCTTTGCTGGCATCTTCAAAGCCTTTTGGGGTATTGATGTAATCGTTCCCGATAGCGGAAACGACTTTTTCATCCAGTATATCCTTACAAGCCTGACCACTAAACAACAGAGCAGTCAGGGCTAGAATCCGGAGTGATTTATGTGAAAATCCTGATTTCATTTTTTTAAATCTTAAGTTGTTTATAAACACACTGCTTGTTGGCTATGCGCTTAGAATTTAACGTTTAAACCAAAAGTCGTTACACGGGTAGCTGGCGTAACACCATTGCTGACCGTACCATCGCTGGTTTCTGGATCGACACCGTTGTACTTCGACCGGTACGATGAGAAAATGAACGGCTGCTGAATGCTGGTGAATATCCGCAGCGACTGCAGGCGAAGTTTCGACGTAATGCTGGCCGGGAACGTATACCCGAAGTTGATATTCCGAACCTTCACGAACGAGCCGTCGAAATAGATAATCGCGGAGTTGTATACAGGAAATTCCTGGCTTGAGTTAGGCCGGGGAAACTCGTTTGTCGGGTTGTTGGGCGTCCAGTAATCGACTTTGATTTGCTGATAGCGACCAGCTAACTGGTTGTTATCCCGGTGAAAACCACTCAGAATGGTCTGGCCAATACGGGCATAGATAAAAAAGTTCAGGTCAAAGCCTTTGTAGCTGAACCGGTTCGTGATACCACCGCTCCAGGTTGGGATATCGGAGCCCAGGAACACCCGGTCGTCAGCCGTGATTTTGCCGTCGTTATTGGTATCCTGCACTTTAATCTGCCCAACAGCACTCTGGTAAGACTTAGCCGCATCCGCTTCATTGGTCTGCCAGATACCCGCTTTCTTGTAATCAAAAAACTCAGTCAGGGGTTTGCCGATGAATCGTTTGTTACCGACGTCATCAACGGGACCGTTAAACAGCGAAATAATCGATTCCGTATTTTTGGTGAACACAATGTCGGAAGTCCATTTAAAGCCACTTTTTGCATTCACGTTTACCGTAGATATGCTGGCTTCTACCCCTTTGTTCTGGGTTTCGCCAATGTTCCGGGTAACGGCGTTGAAGCCCACAGAGGTCGGCAGCAGATCAGATAACAGCAAATCGGTTGTCCGGGTCTGATACAGTTCGATAGCGCCCGTCACGCGGCCCCGCCAGAGGCTGAAATCAAGACCAATGTTTGTTGTGGTCGACGTTTCCCAGCGTAAATCGGGGTTGCCAATCGTTTCCGGACGGTATCCATAGGCGGGTGTGTTGCCGAATGCGTACACAGTACGTCCCAGTAAGCCCTGGGTTTGATAAGGCGCTACGCCCTGGTTACCAACCGAACCTCGGCTAGCCCGCAATTTCAACAGATCAACCCAGGTTGAACCCTTCATGAAATCTTCATTGCTGATATTCCAGCCCAGAGCAATACCAGGGAAGTTACCATACTTGGTATTTTCACCGAACCGGCTCGACCCATCCCGACGCAACGTGGCCGTTACCAGGTATTTGTCTTTGTAGTCGTAGTTCACCCGACCCATGTACGAGTTGATGGTCCACTGAATCAACCCACTACCTACACCTAACACCGAACTGGCATTACCTACGTTATAAAACGACTGAGTCTCAGCAGGAACACCCTGTACGTTGATGAGGTTGAACTCGGAATTATCACGCTGAATGGATTGCAGGGCCGTAATGCCCAGGTTATGATCGCCAAACTTTTTGTTATATGTCACTACGTTCTCCAGCGTGTAGTCGAAATTAAAGGTGCTGGCGTTGGAAGCCTGCGGATCACCAAATTTCCGGGCGTTCGTTTGGGCACCAATGAAGCGACCATACCGGTTGATCGTGAAATCAGGCCCGAAATTAACCCGGTATTTTAGTCCGTCAAGAATGCTTACTTCCGCATAGACACTGTTGAAAATACGATACTTCTTCCGTTCATCTATTTGTGCACCCGGCACAACTTCAGCGAGCGGATTGGTGAGCAGTGCATCATTCGTAGGCGAGAAAATCAGTTTGCCGTTATCGTCGTAAGGCCGGCCAAGCGGATTTTGCTGAAGCGTAAAGTTATATGGATTCAGCGTCTCCCCATTACGCAAGCTATACATCATATATGAAGCAATGCCCACCTTAAGCACTTTATTGATCTGGTGATCGATATTGGCACGTAGCGAATAGCGGGTAAAATCCAGCCCTGGCATAATGCCTTTATCCTGGAAAAAGCCAGCTGAAATGTAGAACTGCGTTTTTTCGTTACCGCCCTGAACCCCAATCGAGTGGTTCTGCTGAAAGCCCTGCTTCAGAATCAGTGACTGCCAATCGGTATTCCGGTTCGCAGCCAGACCAGCCGCTACGTTCGGGTCACCACCCAGCACAGCCACTTTTGAGTCGGCGTACGCATCGGCTACGCCCGTCGGAACCGGATTGCCGTTGGCATCTTTATAGTTGCCCGTTGTCCGATACGCTTCCCGTACGAATTCGGCAAATTCGGAACCGCTGAACAGGTGGACTTTATCCAGAGCGTCTGTAAAACCAACGTAGTTATCGTAACTAATGGTCGTTTTGCCGTTTTGATTACCGCGTTTGGTTGTTACCAGCACAACCCCATTTGCCCCTCTGGCGCCATAAATGGCCGTTGCCGTCGCATCCTTCAGGATTTCCATGGAACCAACGTCGTTCGGGTTGATGTCTTCGTATTCACGTGCCAGCGGAATACCATCTACTACGTATAGCGGATCGTTACCAGCGTTGAACGAACGGCGACCCCGAATCCGGATGGTTGGTACGGAACCCGGCCGGCTACCCGATTGTGCTACGTCGACACCCGCTACCCGACCCTGCATGGCCTGCCCAATGTTGGTGATGGGCTGTTCGGTGATTTGCTTCGGCGTAACCGACGAGATAGCTCCGGTGGTCTGGCTCTTTTTCTGCGAACCGTAACCAATAACAACCACTTCGTTCAGAGCCCGGGTGTCGGTCGACATGGTCAGGTTCACCGTTGACTGATTACCAACTGTAATCTCCTGATTAACAAAGCCAACGGCCGAGAAAACCAGCACAGCCTGATTACTGGGTACCGAAATTCGATACGTTCCATTGGCGTCCGTTGTTGTGCCGCGCGTTGTGCCCTTCACGGCCACACTGACACCCGGCAGGGCATTGTTGTCATCGCCCGAAAGCACTTTACCAGTGACTGTTCGTTCCTGCATTGGGTTTCCCGTGGCCAGGCGATTTGCCGGAGGAGCACTAAATGCTGGTTGGCCAAGCAGCGTAAGGGCTGTCAGGCCGAGAAGCGGAAGCCACGATCGCCGTGGCGGCTGGGTAATTGTTTTGTACATAAGGATTAGGATAAATAAGAGTTAACGATTAGTACTAGGGTAAAGCTTTGGGGAGTCGGTCATCACATCAATGGACTCTCCGGGTTTAAGCCGAATGGGCTTTTGTTGTTTCACGAGTAAATTCACCTGTCCCGATGTAAGGGCTACACGGGTACCTTTATCACAATGCCGTACCTGAAAGGCGGTGCCAACAGCTTCGATGGTAAGACCAGCCGTATGGACCCTAAAGAGCCGTGCGGAGGAGGTATCGGTGCGGTGTACAATGGCAAAATCGGCTTCTCCCTCCAGCCAGACGGCCCTCGGCGACTCGTCGTTCCAGCAACGGGCATAGTGGACACTACTGTTAGGAAAAAGCTTCACCATTGAATTGTCAGGCAAACGAATCTCACGGGTTTGATGAGCCAGTGTATTAATGGTCGATACGCACTGATTCGGACCATACTGCATCCAGAGCGCCCAGCCAATCAGCAGCACGACACCCAGTAAGGCGGCTACCGTTCGAATAAAGTACCACCAGCCAACCATAGCCCGAACAGCGGGCTGGAGCGGACGAACATCCTCCATCGTCTGGAGTGATTCGCGAATACGACCCCATACGGATGAGATTTCTTCCGACGAGAGCGCAGGTACCGCTGGCCGGCTGCCAGTTGTAATAATCTCCCGTGCAACGTCAACGACCTGGCTGCGGTGCGGGTGGTTACTCAGCCAGTTTTGCCAATACGCTGCCACCTCTTCGTCGTCGGGGTGTTGCACCCAACGCACAAACAGGTCGTCGAGGGCAAAGTCCTCAGCGGTGTAGGCAGAATATGGTTTATCTGGCACAGATTGTACAATTTTCTATAAGCCCAAAACACACCGTTCCGGTAATTCTACTTACATATTTGAACTTTATCATAAACAGTAAACCTGTAACCATTCATCAACCTGGCTGTTATGTCTTTATTAATTGTAAAGGAATCATGGGTTTATTTTCTCGTCTGATTTTTTACTGGCTCCTCTGGAGTTGGGCTGGCGGTGCTGCGTGGGCACAACCTAAAGCCGCTGTTGAAACCAAAACCCATTTGAAAGCACCCACGGGCGCGCATCCCGATTCTAGTCAGGTCAGTAACCCTAAGTCATTGACTTTCACGGCCTCTACGGATCAACGCTTTTTTTTCTTTAACGACACCCGTACCGAAGACAATCGCCGGACTCCTGTTAGTGTATATGGCATCCGGGCTGGTTTTTTATTTCCTCCCAAGCGGGACCGGCCAGCCTTACACGGAGGACGATCGGCTAGTTTCAAGGCAGGAGCTGGCTTTTATTTTATCAATCAACAGCTGGACCATCCGGGTCTTTTACCCAATACGTCGGAGTCTGTTACGCGCCATTTGCGGATCGGAACCGTTTTTTACGAACGCTATATTTTGCGCCGGAAGGCTTTTGAAGTGAGTTTACCCCTGGAGTTTGGCTATGGGCACTCTCGTTACGAGGTCAATGATGAAGGGGCGAAGAAACATGAAGTGGCACGAGGAATTTTTCTGCCCCTTGGTGTAGGCGTATCGGCAGCCTACCAGTTTCCACTGGTTCGCTGGCTACGTCCGTTGCATTGGTTTGGATTAAACTTTCTGACTGGCTATCGTTTTATCCTAAAAAAAGACATTCCTGAGAGTCAGATAAATTACACGGGTTTATACTTATCGGTTGGGCCATCGTTTTTCCTGGAAAACCTAACTGCCGATATCAAATACTGGCGTACGAAGCGTAAAAGCAAGAAAATTACCAATTCTAGTGCTTATGCACCTGCTTTAGCGAATAAGCAGTCAAACTAACCCAGTCTTGTAAAATAACCTTCGATCCGTTGCTTTTAACGCGCATGTAACTCAACGTTACATTACGCACGCTAATGTTTAAAAAGATATTGTTCTAAAATGGCCGCTAAACGCTCGCGTTTGGATAGAAAAAATTGAGTATTTTTACCTATACAGGCTTAATTTGCAGCAGGCCCAAAATAATAAATAATGTACAACGCGTTTTCTCTCGCCATTGCACATTATTTATTACACATTCTTCATTAAATCGCCACGGCTTCTTCCCAGCGGATACTAACGGCCTGGTCAATGTCGGGGTGCAGGCTGATTGCTACGGGGCAGGTATGAGCAATGGCTTCCAGGCGGGCGCGGGTTGAGTCATCCGGTAAAAATGAATTGCCTTCTCGATTCGCGCGCAGAACTAGGTCAATCACAATACGGGCAATTTTTCGTGGGGGCTGACTCGACATAACTTTTGTTACGTCAAGCTCACTGCCCGACAGATCAATACCATCCCGTCGGGCATTGATAGCCATGGTTGTAATGATGCACGTACCGAGTGCATTCGCTACTAAATCTGTAGGAGAGAAGGCTTCTCCCCGCCCCTGGTTGTCGGTAGGTGCGTCGGTATTGATGTGCGTACCCGACTGTAAATGAACGCAGTCGGTACGTAATTCGCCCAGGTAATCGATATGAATTGTTGCCATAAAAGTTGTAAGTCAGGGTAGTGTAGTAAACAATACGTTATCAGTGTAAAACGTATCAGCTACCGTTTCCTAATTAATTGCTTATTACGACTTAAACATAAAAATTATTGGCGTAGTTACATGAATTGTGGTTATTGATTTTGTGAAAATGAGCAAAAAACAGTAGCTTTAATTCAGGATTTTACAGCAATGCGAACAATATACGGATTACTTGGCCTTGTAGTAAGTGGCTTACTGCTGACCGCTCAAAGCAGTAAAGCGCAACGTACTGATTCAGAAGAAGAAAATTATCGGACAGCGACTACGTTTGGCCTCACATCCAATACCAATTCTGGCGTAATTGGCGGGTTCGCATTTCGGCATACGAAGCTTATTCCGGGCACGCTATTCGGTATGCCGCAGGCTCGCTATTTTAGTGTCGAGCTGGTGAACGTAAAGCATCCCAAAGAGCTTCAATCATCCATCAACAGCGTGGGGTCACGTTTCATTGAAGGGAAAGAGAACTATTTGTTTGTGATACGCCCTCAGTATGGCCGGGAGGTCCGTTTATTTCAGCGCAATTCTGACGAAGGTGTTGCGGTCAGTGGTATCCTGGCGGCTGGCCCCTCAATTGGTATTATCAAGCCCTATTACCTCGAGGTTTCCTACGCCAACACGACCCGTACGGTACCAGCCTCCCAGGTAAATGGATTTGCAACGGCCACAGGAGAAACCGTAACCGGCTCAGGGGGCTTTTTCCAGGGGCTCGATCAATCGAAATTCACGGTTGGCTTAAACCTGAAAGCGGCTCTGAGCTTCGAGCTGAGTACGTTCCGAAGCAATACAACCGGCGTTGAAGTTGGTTTCCTGGCCAAGATTTTCCCCAATAAAGTTGTCATCATCCCCAACACCGATCCAGGCGGCAACCGCGAAGATGGAAATCGCAGTTTCTTCACCTCAGGGTATATAACCCTGTTTTTCGGGAGTAAGAAATAAATATAGGAGAAGGCAGAAAGGAAAAGGGAGAAGGAAATGAACCTATAAATTCCTTCTCCCTTTTCCTTTCTGCCTTCTCCTATATTTATGAACTTTACTTCCAAAAAACGAATTTTGCTGGAAAGGAATGAGGAGCTATGATTGAACTACCTGTAATACCCTCCGAAC